>NZ_JAOPXV010000018.1 GCF_025964975.1 Nocardioides sp. | reverse complement strand
CGGAGGCCATCTGCTCGGAGATGGGCTGCTGACCGCCCGCCAGGAAGTTGACGCAGAACACGCCCGACTGGCGGATCGAGGCGAAGGCACGCGACTTCCTGGTCGGCAGGAAGGCGACGAGAGGCGGGTCCAGCGACACGCTGGTGAACGATTGTGCCGTCATCCCGACCGGCTGGCCGCCGAGCGTGGTGGTCACGACCGTGACGCCAGAGGCGTAGCGGCCCAGCACCTCGCGAAAGAGCCGCGCGCGGGTCTGCGTCTCCTCGCAGTCGACCTCGACCGTCTCCCCCGGGCGCCACTCGAAGCCGTGCGGGAAGTTCTCGTCGGTGGCCTGTACGTTCACGAAACCCATTCTCGCGCATCCCGACGCCGTGGCTGCGACGGCGTGGACGCGGCCCCTTCGGAGCGCCCGCATGGTCCACACTGACGCCCATGACCTTCCCCGACGACTGGACGCAGGGCTCGCACACGCACGAGGGCGTCAGCCACCCGACGTACCGCCGAGGGGACGGGCCGGGGGTGATCATCGTCCACGAGATCCCGGGCATCACGCCCGAGGTGGCCTCGTTCGCCCAGGAGGTCGTGGACGCGGGCTACACGGTGGTGCTGCCCAGCCTCTTCGGCACCGACGGGGCGCGCATGACTCCGCTGTCCACGGCCAAGGCCCTCCGACAGGTCTGCGTCAGTCGGGAGTTCACCAAGCTCCGCACGGGCGTCACCACTCCGGTCGCCGGCTGGCTCCGGTCGCTCGCGCGGGACCTGCACGACGAGCTCGGCGGCCCCGGTGTCGGCGCCCTCGGCATGTGCTTCACCGGCGGCTTCGCGCTCGCAATGATGGTGGACGCCCCCGTCGCCGCCCCCGTCCTCTGCCAGCCGAGCGTGCCGTTCGTGCCCGGCGCGAAGCGCGGAGCCGACCTCAACCTCTCGCCGGCAGACCTGGACGTCGTCAAGGGCAAATGCGCTGCCGGACAGCAGGTCCTGGGTCTGCAGTTCCGCTCGGACCCGCTCCCGGGCACCCGCTTCGACACCCTCACCCGGGAGCTAGGCAACGCGTTCATCCGCATCGACGTCAAGGGCAAGGGGCACTCCACGGTCACCGAGCACCGTCAGCAGGAGGCTGTCGACGCCGTGCTGACGTTCTTCGCCGACAACCTGCACTGACGGGCGGGAACACGTTCTACTTGCCCGCTACCATCGTCGCCGTGAGCTACCTGCCACGACAAGCGGTTCTCGCCGCGCTGACCGCCAACGCCCTGCGTCCGGTGCCGGGCCTCCGGATCGGCTTCCCCTCCTTCATCGCAGGCTGGATCTTCGGCGAGCTCGCCCCCCAGGTGCTGGCGCTCAGCGCGGTCGACTCGGCCGCCCAGCTGCGCCCATCGAGGCGATCGACGCCACAGACCAGGCTCGGCCTCGGTCTCGCGGCCGTCACGACGGCAGGACTCGCGCACCTCATCCGCCAGTCCCAGCAGGTCAAGGACCGGGTGGAGGAGGCTCTCGTCGAGGGGTTGGGTGTCGACTACGTCGAACAGCTCGACGCAGTCCCCGCCCCTGCCGACCTCGCCACACCGTGGCGGCGGCTCGTCAACCCGTTCAACTTCACCAACCCAGCGGTCAAGGTCGACCGGAACATCGCGTATGCCGAGTTCGGCCGCCGCTCCATGCTCGACATCTACCGCCCGGCCGACGTCATCTCGCTGGCCGACGCGCCGGTGCTGCTCCAGGTGCACGGCGGCGGCTGGCGGATCGGCGCCAAGCACCGCCAGGCCATCCCGTTGATGCAGCACATGGCGCAGCGCGGCTGGGTGTGCGTGGCCATCACCTACCGGCTGGCACCCCGCGACCCCTTCCCCGCACACGTCATCGACGTCAAGCGCGCCATCGCCTGGGTCAAGGAGCACATCGCCGACTACGGCGGCAACCCCGACTACGTCGTCATCACCGGCGGTTCGGCCGGTGGCCACCTCAGCTCGCTGGCGGCTGTCACCCCCGACGTCAAGGAGTGGCAGCCCGGCTTCGAGGACGCCGACACCTCGGTCCAGGCAGCCATCCCGCACTACGGCATCTACGACTTCGCCGGCTCGACCGGCCTGCGCAACGCGATCCGCATGCGCGACGGCTTCCTGGGGCCGAAGGTGCTGATGAAGCGGTGGAAGGACGACCCCGAGGCCTTCGAGGCCGCCTCCCCCATCCTGCGCATCGACGGCGACGAGCCCGACTTCTTCGTCATCCACGGCACGGGCGACACCCTGGTCGACGTCGGCCAGGCACGCATGTTCGTCGAGAAGCTGCGCCGGGTCTCGAAGAAGTCCGTGGTGTACGCCGAGCTCCCCGGCGCCCAGCACGCCTTCGACACATTCCCGTCCATCCGCTCGGCCCACGTGGTGCGGGCGATCGAGCGCTACCTCGGCTGGCACTGGAACACGTGGCGGGCGGGCCTTCCGGTCGACCACGAGGTCGAGGTGTCGCCACCGGTCACAACCGAGGGCGCTGGAACGTCTGAAGGGTGACGGACCACGACAGGAGACGGTGACATGGAGCCCTTCGAGCACACGCAGTCCTTTGAGCACACGGAGTCCTTCCAGCACACGGAGTCCTTCGAGGAGCACCGCGGACACCTGACGTCGGTGGCCATGCGGATCCTGGATCCCGGCGGCGACGCCGAGGACGCCGTCCAGGAGACCTGGCTCCGCTTCGAGCGGGCCGACACCGCCGATGTCGAGAACCTGCGGAGATGGCTCACCACGGTCGTGAGCCGGATCTGTCTCGACCAGCTCCGGTCGCGGACGGCGCGGCGCGAGGACCTCGTCGACCACCATCTGGAGCGGCCGACCGACGAACCGTCGCCCGAGGACGACGCCGTCCTGGCGGACGCCGTCGGCAGTGCCATGCAGACCGTGCTGGACGAGCTGGCACCGCCCGAGCGCGTGCTTCGTGCTGCACGACCTGTTCGCAGTGTCCTTCGACGAGATCGCCGCGTTGCTGGACCGCTCCCCCACGGCCACCCGGCAGCTCGCGTCCCGGGCGCGCCGGCGGATCCGCGGGACGATTCCGGCGGCCGCTCCCGGCCGCGAAGTGGCCGACGCCTTCCTGCGAGCGGCCCGTGCCGGGGAGCTCGACACGCTGATCGCGCTGCTCGACCCCGACGTGGTGCTGCGTGCCGACGCCACGGCGGCCGCGATGGGCCCCGCTCCGCTGCTCATGGGTCCGCAGGACGTGGCCAACCGGTTCAACGGCGGTGCCCAGTCCGCCAAGCTCATGGTCGTGGACGGGCTCGCCGGGGCAGCGTGGATGCACCGAGGCGAGGCCAAGGTGGTCTTCGACTTCACTCTCATCGACGACCGCATCGTCGCCATCGACCTGCTTGCCGACCCGGACGTCCTTGCCAGCCTCGTGCTCGAACCTGCCTGAGGGTGCTGGCTGGGCCCGTCACCCGAAGTGGGCGGTGACCACCTGACGCTCGCCGTCCACGGTCATGGGACCGCCGTACGGCAACAGCAGCTGAGGCGACGTGTGCCCGAAGTCCACGTCGAGCACCACGACGAGCCCGGGGTTGTAGTCGGCCACCGCGCGTAGCACCGCCTCCCGGCGCCCCGCCCGCAGCCCGGCTGCCTCCTCCTCGGTCCGCGGCTGCTCCCGCGTGCTCACCGGGGGACGGCCCCACAGCAGCGCCGAGGCGGCACCCAGGATGCCGCGCTCCCCCAGGTTGCGCAGCATGTAGAAGCACTCGGTCGGCGACGGCACGTCCTCGGAGGCCTCCAGAGCCAGGACGCAGCCCTCGTACGCCGAAACAGGTTGGATCCACCGACCGACCGCGAGGGTCCACTCGACGATCTCGAGGCACCCGCCCCACAGGGTCCCGGTCACCGACCGCGGAGGCCCGGTCCACTGCCACGCCTCGGCCGGCAGGTCGGGTGCGGCTTCGACCAGCACCGCCGGCGAGTCCCACTCGACGCCGTAGTCGCGCGTGCGCACAGGAGGCGTCAGCTCCAGGTCGCCGCCGAAGAGCGCCGCCTGCAGCGTGGCGAGGTGCGCCGGGTCGACGTGCGGGCCCGGCCCGAGGTGGACTGCTGTCGACCCGCCGTACACCCCGCCGACGCCGTGGAAGAACAGCCAGTTGGAGAGGTTGGTGTTGTCGCTGTAGCCCAGGAAGCGCTTGGGGTGCGCCAGCATCCGCTCGGGGACGAGGTGCGGCAGGACGGTGATCTGGTCGTCGCCCCCGATGGTGGACATGACCGCGCCGATCGAGTCGTCCTCGAAGGCGCGCATGAGGTCCTCCGCCCGCTCGGCCGGCGTGCCCTGCACGCGGGTGAAGGGGAGCTCCACGGGCTCGAGACCCAGGTCCCGGATCCTGCTGAGCGCCTGGTCGTGGATCGCCGGAAACTGTGCAGGCGCGCACCACGACGGCGAGACGACGGCGACCCGGTCGCCGGGCCGGACGGGTGGGGGCAGGACGACAGCGGGGACCATCGCCCCAGTCAAGCAGCAACGCCACTAGGGTCTCGCCCTGTGACTGGGTGGATCGATCATGCACTGGCCGCGAAGGGCTTCATGCCCAAGGACGAGGGAATGCTGCTGCACCGCTGTGGGCTGCGGCAGGCAGCCACGGGTCCGCTGCTGGAGGTCGGCACCTACTGCGGCAAGTCCGCCATCTACCTCGGAGCGGCTGTCCGCGAGGCCGGGGGGACCGTCTTCACCGTCGACCACCACCGCGGCTCCGAGGAGAACCAGGCGGGTTGGGAGCACCACGACGCCAGCCTCGTGGACGACGACCTCGGGCTGATGGACACCCTCCCCGTCTTCCGCAGGACGCTCGCGCGCGCCGGTCTGGAGGAGCAGGTCGTCGCCGTGGTCGGCAGGTCGACGACCGTGGCACGCCACTGGCGTACGCCCCTGGCGCTGCTCTTCATCGACGGCGGTCACGCCGAGGAGCACGCCCAGAACGACTACTCGGGCTGGTCGCACTGGCTGATGATCGGCGGGCTGCTCGTCATCCACGACGTGTTCGCCGACCCTGCGGACGGCGGCCAGGCGCCGTACCACGTCTTCCTGCGCGCACTCGAGAGCGGCGCCTTCACCGAGGTCGAGGCCCTCGGCTCGATGCGGGTCCTGGAGCGCGTCTCAGGAGACGCCGGCGACCTGGTCGGCTGACTCGCAGCCGCACTCGAGCCCGATCTCGGCGAAGTCGGGCGCCAGGGTGGTGCCGCGCATGATGCCCGAGCCCGGCGTGGTGTGCGAGAGCGCGTCCGCGGCCAGGATCACCGCTGCGGCCGTGTAGGTCGTGTGCTCGGCGGGCCAGTTCACGTCGTCGGGGAAGACATATCCGGTGAAGTACTTCCCCTCCTCCGCGCGTAGGTGCTGCATGTCGGCGAGGAGCTGCAACGCACGCGTCCGGTCGCCGATGGCGTCGAGGGCCAGCACCAGCTCGCACGTCTCCGCTCCGGTGACCCACGGGTTGCGCGAAACACAGCGGATGCCGAGGCCGGGCTCGACGAAGGTGTCCCAGCGGGACGCGATCAGCTCCCGCCCGGCCGCGCCGCGGACGGCCCCGCCGAGGACGGGGTAGTACCAGTCCATCGAGAACTCCGACTTGTCGAGGAACTCGTCCCGGTGCTCGCGCACCGCGTGGCCGAGGCGTCCGCCGGCCAGCTCCCACTCGGGCTGGGGGTCGCCGAGCAGGTCGGCGATCGCCGAGCCGGCCCGCAGGCTCTGGTAGATGCTGGACGAGCCCGCCAGCAGTGCCTCGGGGTTGACCGCCCCGGGCTCGCCGTCGAGCCACTCCCGGGACCAGGCGATGCCGCCGAAGGGCAGCTGCATGTCGACGACCCAGTCCAGGCCACGTCGCACGGTCGGCCACATGCGGCGCACGAACTCGTCGTCCTGACGGATCAGCCAGTGGTGCCACACGCCGACGGCGAGGTAGGCGGACATGTTGGTCTCACCGGAGTGGTCCTCGACCTGGCCACCGACGATCTTCATCGGCCACGAGCCGTCGGCCCGCTGGGTCGAGCGGACCCAGTCGTAGGCTCGCTCGGCCGCCTCCACCTGGCCGCCGACGACGAGCGCCATCGCGGACTCGACGTGGTTCCAGACGTCGGTGTGCTCGCCGACCGTCCAGGGAATGGCACCGTCCGGCTCCTGCATGGCCGCGATCGACGACGCCGTCTCCTCGACCTGGGCCCAGGTCAGGACGTCGTGGACCGCGCGCACCTCAGGCTGCATCGCCCTCTGTCCGCTCGCCGACGGCTGCCTCTGGTTTGCGGAAGTAGAGCACCATGCTCTTGCCGATGACCGGGTCGAGCACCTTGCCGGCCAGCTGGAGCGCCTTCGGGTTCTTCATGATCTCCCACACGAGGAGCTTGTGATAGGCCGCCGCGAGCGGGTGGTCGTCGTTGGTGACGCCGACCGCGCACTTGATCCACCAGTAGGGCGAGTGGAGTCCGTGTGCGTAGTCCTTGCCGACGAACTCCAGACCGGCCTTGGTGACCTTGTCGGTGAGCTCCTTGTCGGTGTAGATCCGGATGTGGCCGCCCTCGACGTTGTGGTAGTCGTCGGAAAGCTTCCAGTTGATGATCTCCGGCAGCCATCGCGGGACGCTGACGGCCATCGTCCCGCCGGGACGAAGGACGCGGACGAGCTCTTCGATCGCCGCGATGTCGGCAGGGATGTGCTCGAGCACCTCGGCCGCGACCACGCGGTCGAACTCGCCGTCGGCGAACGGCAGGGCGAGTGCGTCGCCCTCCTTGGTGTCCGCCTCGGCGCCGGCCGGGACCTCGCCGGCCTCTTTCATCGCCCCGAACCACTCCCGCACGACCGCGAGCTCGTCGGCGTCCTGGTCGAAGGCGGTCACGTCCGCGCCACGCTTGTACATCTCGAACGCGTGGCGGCCCGCGCCGCAGCCCATGTCGAGCACGCGCTCGCCCGGACGCAGTCCCAGGCGGTCGAAATCAACGGTCAGCACTGGTGTTCTCCTTCATCGGGCGCACAGCGCCTGTCTCGCCGCCAGTCTCAGCGCTGGTGTCATGGCCACCGCCGTGCTCGGCTCGGTAGCTGTCGATCGTTCGTTCGTACGCCGCCGCGGTGGCCGCGGCAACGGCACGCCAGCTGAACAGCCTCTGGACGCGCACACGCCCGGCGCGGCCCATCTGCTCGCGGCGGGCCGGGTCGTCGAGCAGCTCGAGCAACGCGAGCTCGAGCTCACCGACGTCTCCTGGCGTGACGAGGAGCGCGCACTCGCCGTCGGCGCCCACGACCTCGGGGATCGCACCGGCCCGCGAGACGACGAGCGGCGTCTCGCACGCCATCAGCTCGGCGGTCGGCAGCGAGAAGCCCTCGTAGAGCGAGGGTACGCACGCGATCTCGGCCGAGCCCATCACCTCGACGAGCTCGTCCTGGGAGACGCCGCTGACGAAGGTCACGTGCTCGCCGATGCCGAGGCTGTCGATCAGCTTCTCCGTCCGGCCGCCGGGCTCGGGCCGGGTGACGAGCAGGAGGTGCACGTCGCGCTCGGTGCGCAGCTTGGCGAAGGCCTCGAGCAGGGTGGCGATGCCCTTCATGGGGGCGTCCGCGCTCGCCATGGCCAGGATGCGTCCGGGCACACGGGGCGAGGTCGGCGGGACGAAGGCGTCCTCGACACCGAGCAGCACGGTCTGCATGCGCGCCGGGTCGACCCCGAAGTCGACGGCGATGTCGCGGGCCGAGGTGTCGGACGGTGTGAGGATCGTGCGTGCCTGCCGAGCCACCTTCGCCTGCATCCGCAGGAAGCCGTACCAGCGGCGGAGCGAGAGCTTCTTGCGCAGCGTCGGCGCCGCCGCGATGTCGATGCGCCGGTCGAAGGTGATCGGGTGGTGGATGGTGGTCAGCAGCGGGAGGCCCATCTTCTCGATCTCGAGCATGCCGTAGCCGAGGACCTGGTTGTCGTGCGCGATGTCGAAGTCGCCGACGCGCTCCTTGAGGACGCGGGCCACGCGGGAGCTGAAGGTCTTGGGCTCCGGGAAGCCGGCGGTCCACATCGTGAGGACCTCCTCGACGTCGATGAGGTCGCGGATCTCGCTCGGCCTCGGCGTACGGAACGGGTCCGGCTCGCGGTAGAGGTCAAGGCTGGGCACCTTCGTCAGGCGGACGCCCTCGTCGAGCTCGGGGTAGGGCTGGCCGGAGAACACCTCGACCTCGTGACCCAGGTTGACCAGCTCGCGGCTGAGGTGCCGGACGTAGATTCCCTGGCCGCCACAGTGGGGCTTGCTGCGGTACGACAGCAGTGCGATGCGCACGCGCGGCGACCTTTCTCGAAGTGGCTCTCTCGAAGTGGAACGTGTTCCCATTATGTCCCACGCATTGATAGCGTGTTCCAGGGAGTTCAACCGGCCTGATCGGAGCCCCCATGCTCAGCAGCAGTGCGCCGACGTCGGAGAGCCTCGGCTCGTCCGCGCGGCGCGAGCGGCGCGAGCGCATCCTCGACGCCACGATTGCGCTGGCCAGCCACGGGGGCTTCGATGCCGTGCAGATGCGTGCGGTCGCCGACCGCGCCGATGTCGCACTGGGCACGCTCTACCGCTACTTCCCCTCAAAGATCCATCTGCTCGTCGCCGCCCTGGCCCGGGAGTTCGAGCGCACCGAGTCAGCGTTGGGGGCCTCAAGGATCGAGGGCGACACGCCTGCCGACCGCGTGGTCACGGTTCTGCGGTGGACGACGAGCGGCCTGGAGGACGACCCGCACCTGACCGAGGCGCTCACGCGCGCCTTCATGTTCGCGGACAGGTCCGTCGCGACCGAGATCCGCCTGGTCGCCCGACTGCTCACCCGGATCGTCACCAACGCCATGCATCCCGACCGCGACGAGGTCGACGACGAGGACGTCGCCATCGCCCGAGTCGTCGGCGACGTGTGGCTCGCCTCGCTGGTCGGTTGCGTGACCGGGCGCAGCACGACTGCGGAGGCCGTTGCCCACATGGAGCGTGCGGTCCGGCTGATTGTGCGCTGACCGGCTCAGAGCTCGCTGGAGTGCCCCGGGAACACGTGCGCGCTCGGGTCGATCACCACGGCGGCGTTGTTGACGGCCGTCGCCGCCTCGCCGAAGCCGACGGCGATCAGCCGTACCTTGCCGGGATATTCGGTGATGTCGCCGGCAGCGAAGACGCGTGGGAGGTTGGTGCGCATGGCTGAGTCCACGACGACGTGCCGCTTGTCGGTGGTGATCCCCCACGTCTGCAGTGCGCCGAGGTCGGCGATGAAGCCGAGCGCTGCGACCACCGCCTGGGCCGGCCGGACGATCGGCTCCTGACCGTCCACGACGATCTCGACCTCCTCCACGGAGGTGTCCCCCCGCAGGGCCGTGACCTGGGCCTTGGTGATGATCTCCACCGAGGACTCGCGGACCGCGGCCACGGTCCGCTCGTGGGCCCGGAACGCGTCGCGGCGGTGCACGAGCGTGACCGACCTGGCCATCGGCTCGAGGTGCTGCGCCCAGTCGAAGGCGCTGTCGCCGCCACCCACGATGACGACGTCCTTGCCGTGGTACGGCGCAAAGCTGGGCACGAAGAACTCCAGCCCGCGGCCGGCCCACCCGTCACCGGCGGGAAGCGGACGAGGGCTGAACTTGCCGATCCCGGCGGTGATCATCACGGCGCTGGCCTCGATCCGGGTGCCGTCGTCGAGGCCGACCACGACCCGGTCGCCCTCGTGGGTGAGCGTCGAGGCAGTGCGGTCGAGGTAGTAGTCCGGCCTGGCCGTGTCGGCCTGCGCCACCAGTCCTGCCACCAGGTCGCGGCCCTTGATGGTGGGGAAGCCGGCCACGTCCAGGATCGCCTTCTCGGGATACATCGCCGTGATCTGGCCGCCCAGCTCGGGCAGCGAGTCGACGACGGCGACGCCGAGTCCGCGGAAACCGGCGTAGTAGGCGGCGAAGAGACCCGTGGGCCCGGCACCGATGATGAGCAGATCCGTCTGCGGCACGGCCATCTCCCTCGCGAACTCAGACCTCCGCGGCGCGGAGACTCTGCACAGCTGCTGAGACGTTGCAACCTAACCGAGAGCGTCGACTCCCGCTATCGTCCAGTCGCCGTCGACGCGGACGAGGTCGACCACGAGGCGGTTGCGGACGACCTGCTCGGCCTCGGTCCGCGCCGAGGTCGTCGTCTGGTTGACGAAGACGAGCACCTGCGCCTCGTCCTGGGTCGCCGAGATGATCGCCGAGGCGACGGCGGTCGCTTCCTGGGAGATCCGGTTCCTGGCCGTGTTGGCACGGACCCGCTTCATCGCCTGGGCATATTCCTCTTCGAACTCGGGGGCCAGCTGTGCCGAGGCCACCCGGATGTCCTCCTCGAAGCTGTCGTGGTGATAGGTCAGGACCCGCTGGCTGAGCTCGGCAGCCGCTACCAGGAGCGTGCTGCGGGCGTCCTCGTCGGTGATCTGGGTCGCCTCGGGAGCAGCAACCGGCGCGGGGCTGAGAACGTCGTAGGCCTTGAACCCCACGAACACCGCCAACCCCACCACCACCGCAGTCAGGAGCGCGGCGAGCCAGGCACTGCCCAGCACTCCCGGCGGACGCGCCGTAGCCCGCTCGGTGCCCCGGCTGCTCGAGGTCGTCACCGTGCTCATCCCACGAACTGCAGACCGGCGGTGAGCCACCGGTCGCCTTCCCTGACCATGTCCAGCTGGATCCGCCACGGCACGGTGCGGGACTTGCCGTCGGTCGCCTTGCTGGTGACGTCGGTGTCGGCGGCGACGATGACCGTGGCCGTGGTCGCGTCGATATCGCTGATCCCGACCTCCAGCACGGTTGCCTCTGCGGTGGACTCCTGGGCGCGCGCCGAGCGCCGGAGGCTGTCCAGCTCCTCGGCGTACTGCTGCTCGAACTCGCCGGTCGCTCCGTCGAGCACCACCTGCGCCTGAGCATCCACGTTGCGGTGGTCGATCCCCAGGAAGGCCTGCACCTGTGCGGTGGCCGCCATGGTCACGTCGAGGCTGCGCTGGTCGTGCAGCTCCGCCTCGCTCGCCGTCGCGGTCGACTCCTCAGCCTGGAGGAACGCCACCGCCGCAACGAGCGCGAGCCCGAGCACCATCAGCACCAGGTTGAGCCGGCGGAGGTCCATCAGTCCTCCTCGACGGTGACGCCGGCGATCCGGCGTGGTGGCGCGTACTTCATCTCATGAATAGTGGCAGTCTCGCCGGTGCGACACGGCGCAAGGGCGACGCTGCAAACAAAATATGTTGCGCATCGACCCCCGCCGGGGTCTTCGTCAACCTCGATCCTCCTCGTCGTCGAGCAGCCCGTCGCGCTCGGCCGCCCGCACGATGCGGCGGAGGTTCTCGACGTCACCGCAGCCGGCAGCCAGCTGGGCGTTGCGCTCGGCGACGAACGCGTCGCCGAGGGTGGCTCGCACCTGCGCGCTCACCTCGTCCCGCGCCGGGTTGAGGATGGTGAGCTCCTCCTCGGTGAGGTGGTGGTTCAGCGCCGTCGCCAGCTCCTCGACGGCGTCGTCGAACTCAGGGGTGTCAGTCGCGTCGAGCTCCAGCACCTTGAGCATCGCCTCGTGGCCCTCGGCATGCTCCTCCTCCCCGTGCTCGGCCTCGTGTGCCGTGATCGCGTGCTCGCTCCGCAGGGTCGGGTAGACGTGCTTCTCCTCCGCCTCGGCGTGGGCGACGTGCAGTGCCGCCAGTGCCCGGCGGACGCCGTCGCGGTCCGACGTGCTGTCGCGCAGGTCGCGGAGCAGCGTCTCGAAGCGCCGGTGGTCGTCGAGGATCAGGTCGATAACGTCGCCCGAGACGGGCCGGCCGAGGTCGATGGAAGTACTCATACGGGCGACGCTAGCTGTCCAGCCCGCCAACGGCACCCTGCGCACCTCCCAAGAGGTCGTCCGCGCCTATGCTGACCGCATGTCGTCGTCCGGGGTGTGGGGTCGCTTCGGACAGGACCCACGATCACCGCAGTCGGCTCGGCTGCGGGCCTCCGACCGCGACCGCGACGTGGCCCTCGAGGTCCTCACGGACGCGTTCGCCGACGGGCGCATCGACCACGAGGAGTACGACCTCCGCTCGTCGGCCGTGACGGTGGCGAAGGTCCTCGCCGAGCTGGTGCCGCCCCTCGAGGACCTGGTCCCTGACGACCACGGGTCGGCGCTCGCTGCCCGCGGTCCAGGCTCGCCCGGTCTGCACGAACAAGCCGTGGCCCTGTGGGCCAAGGACCGGCGCGAGGCCCTCATGGGACTCGTCGGCATCTCCCTCATCACCTGGACCATCTGGGCCGCCACCATGTTCGGCGGTTTCCCGTGGCCGCTCTTCCCGATGCTCGCCGCCGCGATGAACACAATGCGCACCCAGCTCAACAAGCAGGACATCGTCCAGGAGCACGAGCGCAAGCTCGTCAAGCGCGAACGCAAGGCGCTCGAGGCACGCGAGCCCAAGAAGCTCGAGCCGGGCTCGGACGCCTGACGTCCTGCGTGGGCCTGCGCGCACCGCTCCTCACTTCGTCGCTTCCATCATCTGGCGTAGTTCCTTCTTCAGCTCGTTGACCTCGTCGCGGAGCCGGGCGGCGACCTCGAACTGGAGCTCGGCAGCAGACGCCCTCATCTGGTCGGTCAGCTGCTGGATGAGCTCGGCGAGGTCGGACGACGGGATGCCCGCGGCGTCCGGCAGCGTCTTCTTGATCTTCGACAGGGCAGGCGTCGGCGACTTGCCGGGCTTGACCCCGCCGGCCCGGCCCTTCTGGCCCACGTCGGCCCAGGTCTGGAGGAGCTCCTGGGTGTTCTCGTCCTCCCGGGCCAGCATCTCGGTGATGTCGGCGATCTTCTTGCGCAGCGGCTGCGGATCGATGCCGCGCTCGGTGTTGTAGGCGACCTGGATGGCGCGTCGACGGTTGGTCTCGTCGATGGCCGCCTCCATGGAGGGGGTGATCTTGTCGGCATACATGTGGACCTGGCCCGAGACGTTGCGCGCCGCGCGACCGATCGTCTGGATCAGGGACTTGTCCGAGCGCAGGAACCCCTCCTTGTCGGCGTCGAGGATCGAGACGAGCGACACCTCGGGCAGGTCGAGGCCCTCGCGGAGGAGGTTGATGCCGACGAGCACGTCGTATTCGCCCATGCGCAGCTCGCGGAGCAGCTCGATGCGTCGCAGCGTGTCGACCTCGGAGTGGAGGTAGCGGGTCCGGATGCCGGCGTCGAGGAGGTAGTCGGTGAGGTCCTCGGACATCTTCTTGGTCAGCGTCGTGACCAGCACCCGCTCGTTCTTGTCGGCACGCGTGCGGATCTCGTGGATCAGGTCGTCGATCTGGCCCTTCGTGGGCTTGATGACGACCTCCGGGTCGATCAGTCCGGTCGGGCGGATGATCTGCTCGACGGTGTTGTCCTTGCCGCCGACCTTGTCGAGCTCGTAGTTGCCGGGCGTCGCCGAGAGGTAGATGGTCTGGCCGATGCGGTCGAGGAACTCCTCGAACTTCAGCGGCCGGTTGTCCATCGCGCTGGGCAGGCGGAACCCGTGGTCCACGAGGTTGCGCTTGCGCGACATGTCGCCCTCGTACATCCCGCCGATCTGCGGGATCGCGACGTGCGACTCGTCGACCACGAGCATGAAGTCCTCGGGGAAGTAGTCGAGCAGGGTGTTGGGCGCCGTGCCACGGGTGCGGCCGTCCATGTGCATCGAGTAGTTCTCGATGCCCGAGCAGGAGCCGACCTGCCGCATCATCTCGACGTCGTAGGTGGTGCGCATGCGCAGGCGCTGCGCCTCGAGGAGCTTGCCCTGCCGCTCGAAGGTGGCGAGCTGGTCCTCCAGCTCGAGCTCGATGCCCTTGATCGCGCGCTCCATCCGGGCCGGTCCGGCGACGTAGTGGGTCGCCGGGAAGACGTAGAGCTCCTTGTCCTCGGTGATGACCTCGCCCGAGATCGGGTGCAGGGTCATCATCCGCTCGATCTCGTCGCCGAAGAACTCGAGGCGCACCGCGAGCTCCTCGTAGACCGGGAAGATCTCGAGGGTGTCGCCACGCACCCGGAAGGTGCCGCGGGTGAAGGTCATGTCGTTGCGCGTGTACTGGATCTCCACGAGGCGGCGCAGGATCGAGTCGCGGTCGTGCTCCTCGCCGACACGAAGCCGCAGCATGCGGTCGACATATTCCTGGGGGGTGCCGAGGCCGTAGATGCAGGACACGGTGCTGACCACGATCACGTCGCGCCGGGTGAGCAGCGAGTTGGTCGCGCTGTGGCGCAGCCGCTCGACCTCCTCGTTGATCGAGGAGTCCTTCTCGATGTAGGTGTCCGTCTGCGGGACGTAGGCCTCGGGCTGGTAGTAGTCGTAGTAGCTGACGAAGTACTCGATCGCGTTGTCCGGGAAGAGCATCCGCAGCTCGTTGGCGAACTGCGCCGCCAGCGTCTTGTTGGGCTGGAGCACCAGCATCGGTCGCTGCAGCTTCTCGGCCACCCAGGCGACGGTGGCCGTCTTGCCGGTGCCGGTCGCGCCGAGCAGCACGATGTCCTGCTCACCGGCGCCGACACGCTCGGCGATGTCCGCGATCGCGGTCGGTTGGTCGCCCGACGGCGTGTAGTCGGAGACCACCTTGAAGGGGGCCACGCGGCGCTCGAGATCTGTCACTGGACGCATGCGTCGAGCCTACGGGTGCCCACCGACAACGGTGATCCTGAGCAGACCCGGGCACTCACTGACGGTGGCTTCGGTGCCACCAGGCGACATCAAGGCCACAGCCAAGCCCGCGAGTGGCTCCGCCCAGCGCTCGGCTGGCCGCCCCTCGCTATGTTGTGCCTGTGAGAGCCGACCGCCTGCTGCGAGCCGTGCGCCGTACGTTGCTCTCCGTCTTCGGCTTCCAGGTCGCCCTCGCGATCGCGCTGTCCTTCGTCGACTCCTACCGCCGGCGGGGCAAGAAGCCCAAGCCGTTCCCCGTCACGCCTCCGCGGACCGTCGAGGTCGGGGAGGGCACGCTGACGACCTACACGTTCGGGCGCGACCTCTACGCCGACATGCTCGCCGCGATCAACGGGGCCGAGCGGCAGATCCTCTTCGAGACCTACATCTGGAAGGGCGACGAGGTCGGTGAGCAGTTCAAGGCGGCGTTGATCAGGGCGGCCGACAGGGGCGTCGAGGTCTACTGCATCTACGACGGCTTCGCCAACCTGGTCGTCTCCCCTGCCTTCAAGCACTTCCCGCCGACCCTCAAGGTGCTCCGCTACCCGGTCTACACCCCCGGACTGAGGTTCTGGCGCCTCCGCGGCTACGGCCGCGACCACCGCAAGATCCTCGTGATCGACGAGGAGGTCGGCTTCGTCGGCGGCTACAACATCGGGACCCCTTACGCGACCGAGTGGCGCGACACCCACATCCGCATCACCGGGCCGGGCGTCTGGGACCTCACCCGCGCCTTCGCCGACTTCTGGAACCTCAACCGGCGCAAGCGCATCGGCCACAGCGAGCGACCCCTGCTCCTCGAGGCCGCGTCCTCCACCTGGGAGCCGCGCATCCGGTTCTCCCGCAACGTGCCGCGGCTGTGGATGTTCCCCATCCGGAACATGTACCTCGAGGCGATCAACCGGGCCACTCGCAACATCTGGATGACGCACGCCTACTTCATCCCGGACCAGGACTTCGTGGACACCCTCAAGGACGCCTCGGCGCGGGGGGTCGACGTCCGCCTGCTGGTGCCGCTGAAGTCCAACCACATCGTGGCCGACTGGATCTCCCGAGGCTACTTCTCCCAGCTCCTGACCGCCGGCGTGCGGATCTTCCGGTTCAAGGACGCCATGGTGCACGCCAAGACGTCGACCATCGACGGGAACTGGTCGACCGTCGGGACCGCGAACGTCGACCGGCTCAGCCTCCAGGGAAACTACGAGATCAACGTCGAGGTCATCGACGAGGCCATGGCCGAGGTGCTCGAGGAGATCTTCCTCCGCGACCAGTCGAACTGTCTGGAGCTCACCAGCCACGAATGGGAGGCGCGCGACCTGCACCGCAAGTTCACCGAGTTCGTGCTGGCCCCGCTGCGCCCACTTCTCTGAGGCCCACTTCGCCGGGTCGTTCCGCCTGACGTCAGCGTCCCGGGGTTCGGCCGGGCAGGTGCGTGCGCGGCGCCATCCTCGCGCCGTGGCGGGGGCGCATGCCCTTGGCCAGCATGATGAGCGCGACCGCCCGGTTGCGCTGCGGACGCCACGGCTCGAGGAACTCGGCCAGCTGCTGGTCGTCGAACTCCTCACCGGTCATCGCCCAGCCGACGTCCTTGGCGACGTGGTAGTCCCCGAAGCTCACGGCGTCGGGGTCGCCGAGCGCTCGCGACCGCACCTCGGCACTGGTCCAGACGCCGATCCCCGGCAGGCTGCAGAGACGACGTTCGAGGTCCGCGGGCCCGTCGTGCCGCTCCAGCGCCTCGGCGACCCGCGCCGCGGTCACCATCGCACGGGACCGCGCGTGGTCGATGTGCATCTCCAGCCACGACCAGCTGGGGATCATCCGCACGGTCGCGGCATCGGGCGGCACCCGCAGCCGCAGCTCCTCGGGGGCGCCGGGTGCAGGTTCGCCGTACCTCGTCACGAGGGCGCGGTAGCCGGCAAGCGCCTCCTGACCGGTGACCTTCTGCTCGATGATGCTGGGGATCAGCGCCTGCATCACCAACCCGGAGCCCCCGAACCGCACGTGGGGGTGGCGACGGAGCGCCTCGACCAGGAGCGGATGCTGCGGCTCGAAGGTCGACGGGTCGTCGTACGCCCCGAGCAGGCCAGGCACGCTGGTGATCGCCCAGGCGGCGCCCGGGCCCCATGCGGCGGCGTGCACCTCGCCCGCCGGCGCCTGGCGGATGCTGAGCGTGGCGGGACCCTCCATCGTGCGGATGCCGCGCCAGTGGGTGCCCGTGCGCTCGTCGATGCGGTAGGACGGGTCGAGGGGGCCGCGCCGCTGGTGGCGCAGCATGCGGCCGGCCGGGCACGGCCAGTCCGGGTGCCAGACCGTGCTGACGTCTGGGCTGGCCCGCTCCTGAGGGCTGACCACGGGCTTGCTGGACACACGCCGACGCTACCCTGCTGCCATCGATGTCAGGGCAGTCGACGGGGAAGCATGATGACGACGAATAGCTGGGCGCGCCTGCTCACGGCCGCCGCTGTGTTCGTGGCGCTGGCCGCGTGCACGGGTCCGGAGAAGGCCGAGAAGGAACCCGCTCCCCCACCGACGCGCAGCTCTGAGACCGCTGGGCCCACCGAGGACGGCGCCGGCGAGAGACGGAACCAGCCGACGTCGACGACGCGCCTGCTGACGCGATCACGAAGGCCTTCGCGATTCGAGCACCGAGGTACACCGGTCCCGACAACGGCTACGGGATGATGGGTCCGGTCTTCACCGATGACCTGGTCGTCTTCCTCGACGGCCACGATCTTCTCCATGCGGTCGACCGGGCCACCGGCAGGGAACGCTGGCGGGTCAAGCGCCGCTCGGCCGGGAAGGGTGGGGACACGCCGTGCTCGATCACGCACCCGACGCCGGAGTCGCAGGTCGTGGCCCCCGGCGTGGTCGTCGACGTGTTCAGCTCCGACGGGGGTCGACGCACCCGCTACCGCGCCCTCGACCCGGAGACCGGCGAGCTCTCGTCCCTCGGCTACAGCTTCGACCGCAACGAGGCGCCCGAGGTGCCGGGATTCGCGCTGCCCTACGCCGCCGACCAGTCCATCGGCGTGGGCGACTCCAGCGTCTTCACGCCGATGATCCTGAGGGGCATGACCCACCCCAGTGCCATCGCACGGCTGGATCTCGGCTCAGGCGAGGCGACGTGGTCCTGGGCGATCCCGGGTGCTCCGAAGAGGGGATACAGCAACGTCGTGGCGGACGTCGTCTCCGCCAGTCCCGACGGCGCTGTGGTCTATGTGCGGACGGCTGTGAACCTGGACGTCCGCCTCTGGGAGCTCGACGCGACGACTGGTGAGCGCCTGCGCGGCTGCGAGCTCTGCGACAAGGACCGTGATGTCCTCGATCTCTACGACTCAGACGTGAGCATCGACGACGGGGACGTGTTCCAGCTCAGTACCCGCCGTGGCAGCGCCACGCTTCTCGGTGCCCTCTACCGCTGAGTCTCGGCGCAGA
Source organism: Nocardioides sp. (assembly GCF_025964975.1). Lineage (GTDB taxonomy): Bacteria > Actinomycetota > Actinomycetes > Propionibacteriales > Nocardioidaceae > Nocardioides. The sequence goes on along the minus strand of NZ_JAOPXV010000018.1, from coordinate 9,911 downwards.
TAGATTGCCCTCATGGGATCCAGGCGCGAGATCGAGGCCGGCATCGAGAAGGACTTCAAGAGCCAGATGTCGTACGGCGACTACCTGCGCCTCGACCTGCTGCTGGACGCCCAGCAGCCGCAGAGCGACCCGCTGCTACACGACGAGCTGCTGTTCATCATCCAGCACCAGACCTCCGAGCTGTGGCTGAAGCTGATGGTCCATGAGCTGCGCTCGGCGCGGGACCTGGTGGGCACCGACGACCTGCCACCGGCGCTCAAGCGACTGGCGCGGGTCAAGCAGATCCAGCGGGTGCTCACCGACCAGTGGTCCGTGCTTGCCACCCTGACGCCCAGCGAGTACGCCGAGATCCGGCCCTTCCTCGCCACGTCCTCGGGCTTCCAGTCCGCGCAGTACCGCGAGGTCGAGTTCCTCCTCGGCAACAAGGACGCCGACATGGTGGGCGTGTTCGCCCACGACCGGGCGGCACACGACGTGCTCACCGGGCTCCTCGTCGAGCCGTCGCTGTACGACGCGTTCCTGGCCTACCTCGCCCGCCGTGGCTACGCCGTCCCCGCTGACGTCCTGGCCCGGGACGTGACGAAGCCGCACACGTCGTCCCCCGGGCTGGTCGACGTCTTCGCGGAGGTCTACGCCGACCCCACCAAGCACTGGGGCGTCTACGAGGCCTGCGAGGAGCTGGTCGACGTGGAGGACAACTTCCAGCAGTGGCGGTTCCGGCACCTCCAGGTCGTGCAGCGCATCATCGGCCACAAGACGGGCACGGGTGGGTCGTCGGGTGTCTCCTTCCTGCGCCGGGCCCTCGACCTCACCTTCTTCCCCGAGCTGTTCGAGGTCCGCACGCGCATCGGTGACTGACGGTCAGGACTCGCGTTCGACCGTGGTCACGAGCGAGGTGACCGACGGGCGGGCCGGTGTCGAGGAGAAGCCGAAGCGGCAGGGCGGGTCGACCCTGGCCAGGGTCCCCAACGGGGCGCCACGCCACGTGCCGCCCAGCGCCGTGATGGCGTGGACCGACGTTGCGCCGTACCACTCGCGGCGGCCGCTGCCCGCGGTGCCGCGCGTGCGCACGCCCCGGAGCGCCACGCGGGCTACGGGGTCGACGGCCGCGCACCACACCGGGCTCGTCGCCAGGAACGGGGGTACGCCGCGCAGGAGGGCTCCGAGGGCAGTGCGGCCGCCGACATGCAGCGTGAGGTCGAGGGAGGGCGTCACCACGTGCCACTCGGCCGAGCCGGTGACCTGGACGGGCTCGAGCACGACCTCGTCAAAGACGTAGGTGGCGATCACGAAGTCGCGGGTGCGCTCGTCCGGCGCGAGGAGCACGCGGTGTCCCGATGCGTCCTCGATCATCACGTCGGCGAAGGGTCCCCACGGCGAGGAGTCCCAGCGACCGACCACGATCCGGGTGCCGCTCGTCGACCCGGCACCTGCGATCGCGCCGGTGAAACGATCGCGAACCCTCACCCCACCATCTTCGCGCACGCTCCCCCACTGTCGACGGGCACAGGCACACTGACCTCATGCTGCTCGCCGACATCGTCGCCACTTCCGCCGCAGTCTCGGCCACGAAGTCCCGCAACGCCAAGGTCACCGCGCTCGCCGACGCGCTGCGGGCCGCCGAGCCCGACGACCTGGAGACGGTGGTCAGCTACCTGGGTGGAACGCTCCGACAACGCCGCACCGGGCTGGGCTGGCGGAGGCTCACCGCCCTGCCGGAGCCGGCCGCGGAGGCGTCGCTGACGGTGACCGAGGTGCACGAGGCGTTCGATGCCCTCGCGCGCATCGCGGGCTCCGGCTCCCAGGCGAGCCGCAGGACCGCGGTGGAGGCCCTGTTCGGTCGCGCCACCGCCCCGGAGCAGGCGTGGCTGCGCGGGCTGGTCACCGGCGAGGTGCGCCAGGGAGCGCTGGACGCGCTCGTGCAGGAGGCGGTCGCCCAGGTCGCCGGGGTCCCGTTGTCCGCCGTACGCCGCAGCGCGATGCTCTCCGGCAGCACGCTCGCCGCGGCGGTGGCCGCCTTCGACGGAGGCGAACCGGCGCTGGCAGAGTTCGGCCTCGAGGTCGGACGCCCGGTGCTGCCAATGCTGGCGTCCAGTGCTCCTGATGTCGCGGCGGCCATGGCCAAGGCCGTGGCCAGCGGTCCCGTGGTCATCGACGCCAAGCTCGACGGCATCCGCATCCAGGCACACCGCCGCGGGGACGACGTGTTGCTCGTGACCCGCAGCCTCGACGACATCACTGCCCGTCTCCCAGAAGTGATCGATGTGGTCCGTGCCCTGTCCGGCGGCGACCTGGTGCTCGACGGCGAGGCGTTGATGCTGGGTCCCGACGGGCGGCCCCGGCCGTTCCAGGAGACGGCGTCGCGGACGGCACAGACGACCGGTGCCGCCGTGATGCCCTACTTCTTCGACCTGCTCCACCTCGACGGCACCGACCTGCTCGACGCGCCCGGGCACGAGCGGACGGCTGCCCTCGACCGGCTGGTGCCCGAGCAGCACCGGGTCCCCCGCCTTGTCACCGACGACGCCGAGGCCGCTGCTTCGTTCGTCGCCGCGACCCTCGAGAGCGGGCACGAGGGAGTGATCGTCAAGGATCCAGACGCGGTCTACGAGGCCGGCCGGCGAGGCTCGGCGTGGGTCAAGGTCAAGCCGGTGCACACCCTCGACCTCGTCGTGCTCGCCGTCGAGCGCGGCAGCGGCCGCCGCAAGGGCCTGCTCTCCAACATCCACCTCGGCGCCCGCGACCCCGAGACGGGCGGCTTCGTGATGCTCGGAAAAACTTTCAAAGGCATGACGGACGCCACCTTGAGCTGGCAGACCGAGCGCTTCACCGAGCTGATGACCGAGGACGACGGCTGGGTGGTGCACGTCAGACCTGAGCAGGTCGTCGAGATCGCCATCGACGGGGTCCAGCGATCGGTCCGCTACCCGGGCGGCGTCGCCCTGCGCTTCGCACGAGTCGTCCGTTACCGCGACGACAAGGGGGCTCACGAAGCGGACTCGATCGAGTCTGTGCGTGCGTTCCTCCCCTAGGTCCGGCGACGACCTCGTCCGGTCCGTCGAGGAGAAGCTCGGTGTGAGCCTGCCCGCGGCCTACGTCGCGCTGAGCCGGGTCCACAAAGGGGGGGTATCTCGACCGCAACGGTTATCCCTCCCCGTCGCCGACGACCTGGGCGGGAGCACGTGGGCGTCACGTTCATCGCCGCCATCGGCAGGACGGCGTCGTTCAGCCTGTGTGGCGAGAGGGGAAGCGCGTTCTGGGTCGGCACGTGGGGATATCCCGACATCGGGGTCTACCTCGCCGACTGCCCGTCCGCCGGACACGACATGGTCGCCCTCGACTACCGAGTGCCCGGCGAGCCGAGCGTGGTCCATGTCGACCAGGAAGCCGGCTACCGGATCGCCCCCCTCGCCCCCGACTTCGCCACCTTCGTCAACGGCTTGGTGTCCCTGGACGAGTTTGCGTGGTGACGACCGGTTGGGTGAATTTTCTCCCGTCACGCTTGTGTAACTGACTGTTGCGCGGGCCTAAACTCGTCCCCATGGTCAGCCCCGTCACCGATGAGACCCCGCGCGTCGATGGCCGTCGTTCGGCAGCAGCGGCCCGTCGACGGCAGCGCGAGCGCGAGATCCTCGAGGCGACCCGCGCACTCTTCGACAAGCGCGGGGTGCGGGACGCTCAGATCGAGGACATCGCCCAGGCGGTCGGCATCAACCGGGCAATCGTCTATCGCCACTTCACCGGCAAGGAGGAGCTCTTCGCCCTCACGCTGGTGGGCTATCTCGACGAGCTGCGGGGACTGCTCCGCGAGAGCGTGGAGGGGCTGGCCGCAGCCGAGGACCGGTTGCGAGCGACCGTGAGCGCCTTCGTCGACTACGGCCTGGACCACCCCGCCTTCGTGGACTGCGCGCAGGCGTTGATGCGGCGGACTGGTCCCGAGCTGCTCGAGGAGATCAGCGAGAGCGCGATGTTCCGTCTCGGCCGGGCGATCTCGGGCTGCCTCACCGTGGTGGCGCACGTGCTCGACGACGGGATCGAGTCCGGCGACTTCCGCGTCCAGGACACCACCCTGCTCGCCAACCAGCTCTACGCCAGCGGCCTCGGTTCCCTCCAGCTGGCCCGCGTCGGGATGCTGGTGAGCGAAGCAGCGCCCGGCATCCCCCGCATCCACCGCGTCTCGGGCGAGCAGGTCAAGACCTATCTCGTCACCTCTGCGCTCGCCCTGGCCCACCAGGGCATCTGAGCACCCAGGCATCCGAGCCGGTCTACAGACCCAGATCGTCCAGGGCGGTCATCACCGAGCCGTGGTAGGTCGGGAAGGCGAAGTGCATGCGGCGCACGGTCGACGGCGGGACCTTCGCGTGGATGGCGAGGGCAAGGAGCGCCACGAGGTCCCCACCGGTCGGGCCGACAGCACTGGCCCCCACCAGGAGCCCCGTCGAGGCGTCGGCGACCAGCTTGATGTGACCGAGGTTGCCCCCTCCGTCGAGCCACCCACGAGCGGACTCGCTGATGTCGGCGAATCCCGTGCGGACGTCCAGGCCCCGGTCACGTGCCTGATGCTCGCTCAGCCCCACCGAACCGATCTCGGGATCGGTGAACGTAACCCGGCTGACGGCGCGGTAGTCGGCGAGCGGTCCGTCCTCACCCAGGATGTCGGCCTTCGCGACCTCCGCCTGGTAGCTGGAGACGTGGGTGTAGCGACCATGGCCGGTGATGTCGCCGATGGCCCACAGCTTGTCCCCCGCCCGCATCCGTTCGTCGGTCTCGACGCGAGGAGCCTCCGGGTCCAGACCGACGGCCTCGAGCCCGATGTCGGTGACGTTGTCGCTGCGACCGGCTGCCACGAGCAGCTCCTCCGCCTCGACGCGCAGGTCGCCGGCCGTGATGGTGAAGACCCCGCCATGGTCGACGCGCGAGATCTCGACGCCCGTGTGCACCGTGATGCCCTCGTCGCCGAACACGCGGGTGAGCAGCGCGCTCGACTCGGGTTCCTCCACCGCGAGCAGCCGGTCGGCCATCTCGAGGACGGTCACCTCGACGCCGAAGCGGGCCATCGCCTGGGCGATCTCGCAGCCGATGGGACCGCCACCGATGATGGCGAGCCTCGCTGGCAGCTCGGTGACCTGCACGACGTCCCGATTGGTCCAGTACGGCGTCTGGTCGAGCCCGTCGATCGGCAGCGCGAGCGGCTCGGTGCCGGTGTTGAGGACGACACCACGAGAAGCGGTATACGAGACACCGTCGACCTCCACGACACCCGGCGCGGTCAGCCGGCCACGACCGCGGACCAGGCGGACCCCGGCCTTCTCGACCGCGTCCGCGTTGGCATCGTCGGTCCAGCCCATCGTTGCCTCGTCGGTGATCCGACCCGCAGGTCGGGACCAGTCCGGGGTCACCGACGCAGGCCCGCTGAGGCGGTCCGCGAGGTGCACGCTGCCGATGAGATGAGAGGCGCGGATCATCAGCTTGGTCGGCGTACACCCGTAGAACGGACACTCGCCGCCCACCAAATGCATCTCGACGCCGACGACGTCCAGGCCTGCCTCCGCGAGCTCCGTGGCCAGCTCCTGACCTCCCGGGCCCAGACCCAGGACGATGACGTCACACCCGACGGGCTGGCTCACGGGTGGTCCTCACTCGTCCAAGTGGCGCGCACGGGCGAAGCAGAACAGGCCGTAGCACGCAATCCCCAGAGCGATGGCGAGCAACAGGACCTGACCGAAAGGCTGCTCGCGCACGGTCTGCAGCGCCTGATCGAGACCTCCCGACTTCTTCGCCGTATGCGTGATCGCGGCGTAGGCGAACAACCCGCCGACCAGGATGATCGCGATTCCCTTGGCGATGTAGCCGGCCTTGCCCAACTTCTGGTAGGTCGAGCCGTCCTTGCCGGACTGCCCCTGCGCGTCCAGCTTCTCCATGAACTTGTCGGTCCAGCCGCGGTAGACGAGCAGAGCGCCGTACCCGATGATCGCGAGCCCGACGGCACCGACGATGAACTGGCCGGCCGGAAGGTCCATCAGCTTGGCCGTCGTCGAGTCGGTGTTGCCACCGCTGGACCCGCTCCGCGTCGCGGTCTTGAAAGCGCTCCAGGCAAGCACGGCGTAGAGGAACGCCTTGCCCAAGGAGCCGGCACGCTTGCGCCACCGCTTCGACTCGTCCGACTCCTCGCGATGGCCGGTCGCGAACTCGAGCACCCGCCACAGCACCAGCAGGAGCATGCCGATCGCGACGAGCCACACCAGGAAGGATCCCATCGGCTGCTTCGCCAAGGTCTGGAGCGCTCCGGTGTTCGAGGCGCTCTCGGACTTGTCGCCCAGTGCCAGCTGCGCTGCCAGCCAGGCGACGATCAGGTGGACGGCACCGTAGGCGACCAAGCCTGCTCGGATCGCATAGTCCAGCCAGCTGCTCTCGCGAGCATCGTTTCCCATGTTGTGTGCCTTGGCGGCAGTCTCTCCCATGGGCACACCCAACCACGCGCTCGCAGTCGGCGGCCCACCCCTGGGGTTCACACGTCGGCGGGCCTGGCGGGTCCGGCCTTGGCGATCGCGCCGAGGATGCCGTTGACGAACGTCGGCGACTCGTCGGTGGACAGGTCCCGCACCAGAGCGATGGCTTCGGAGACCGCGACGGCGTCGGGGACGTCGTCGACATAGGTCATCTCGAACACGCCGATGCGCAGGACGTTGCGGTCGACGGCGGGCATGCGGGAGAGCGTCCATCCCTGGCTGTACGTCGACAGGACCTCGTCGATGCTGGACTGGTGCTCGACCACCCCGCGCACCAACAGGTCCGTGTAGTCGTTGGTCGGGCCCTCGCCGTCCGCAATGGCGCGGTCGAGAGCGACGACTGCGCTCTCGTTGCGCATCTCGGAGGCGTAGAGCAGGTCGAGAGCACGCTTGCGGGCCTTGCCGCGAGCAGACACTCTCAGCCCTTGACGCGGCCGAGGTAGGACGAGTCGCGGGTGTCGACCTTGACCTTCTCGCCGCTGGTGATGAAGAGCGGGACCTGGATCTGGTGGCCGGTCTCGAGGGTTGCCGGCTTGGTGCCGCCGGTGGAGCGGTCGCCCTGCAGGCCCGGCTCGGTCTCGGCGATCAGCAGCTCCACCGAGGCCGGCAACTCCACGAAGAGCACCCGGCCCTCGTTGGTCGCCACGATGGCGTCCTGGTTCTCCAGCATGAAGTTCTTGGCGTTGCCGACGACCTCGGGGGCGACCTCGAGCTGGTCGTAGGTCGAGGTGTCCATGAAGACGTAGGACGTGCCGTCGTTGTAGAGGTACTGCATGGTCCGCTTGTCGACGTTGGCCGTCTCGACCTTGGTGCCGGCGTTGAACGTCTTGTCGACGTTCTTGCCGGACTCCACGTTGCGGAGCTTGGTACGCACGAACGCCGGGCCCTTGCCGGGCTTGACGTGCTGGAACTCGACGACGGCCCAGAGCTGGCCCTCGATGTTGAGGACCATGCCGTTCTTCAGGTCATTGGTGGTTGCCATGGCGCGAAGTCTAGAGGTCCGCGACGAGGCCGATGAAATGGGCGGGGCTAGCGTGGGAGTCATGCGCATCACGATCATCGGCGGCCACGGCAAGGTGGCCCTCCTGCTCGCCCCGCTTCTCGTCGCTGCCGGTCACGACGTCCGGTCGGTGGTCCGCAACCCCGACCACGTCACCGATGTCGAGGCGACCGGCGCGACGGGGGTGGTCTCCTCCGTCGAGGAGGCCGACGTCGCCGCGTTGGCCACACTGCTGGACGGCACCGACGCTGTGGTGTGGACCGCTGGTGCAGGTGGCGGCAGTCCCGAGCGCACGAAGGCCGTGGACCGGGACGCGGCCATCCGCTCGATGGACGCGGCTGAGGCCACCGGGATCGGGCGCTACGTGATGATCTCCTTCTCGGGTGCGTTCCCGGACGTGCGGGTGGGCGCCGACAATCCGTTCCGGACCTACCAGGACGCCAAGATCGCCGCCGACGAGCACCTGCGCGGCACCGGACTCGACTGGACGATCCTTGCTCCTGGCACGCTCACGGACGAGCCGGGCGGTCGAGAGGTCAACCCCACGGCTAGGTTCCGCGACGGGGACGAGGCGCCTCGCGAGCTCGTCGCGCAGGTGGCGGCGGGCGTCCTTGGCGACCCGCGGGCGTCGCGCCGCACCCTGGTGTTCGGGGCTGGCAACGTGCCGCTGGACGCCTGGCTGGACGACGCGTCGTCGTGACCCGGGTCGGTGTGCCGGTGCGGGTGACCCATGCCCGAGGGTGACACCGTCCACCGGCTCGCGCGTCGCCTCGACGGCACCCTGAGCGGGCGGGTCGTGGTCCGCTCCGACGCGGTGAGAGCCACTGGTCTCCGGGCGGCAGGGTCGGCCGTGCCGGCGGTGCGGCACGACGGTGCGCATGACCGCCGAGCTGCCCGACGACGCCGCCCACCGCCGCACCTGGTGGTGCCCGCACTGTCAACCGGGGCCGGGGCCGGAGACGCGGCAGCCGAGCTGAGTCAGTCTCCACTCGGCCGACGCCGCGGCCCGCGACCTGATTGATCGAGCGCTAAGTCAATCCGCGGAGGCACCCGAGGTCTTCACGAACGCGCCTGGGCCACGGCGACCAGCGCGTCCCGGTAGCCCTCGATGCCTCGACCGGCGATGGTCAGCAACGCGTGCGGCTCGACGACCGAGGTGTGCCGGAACTCCTCGGGACGCTGCTTCGGGTCCGAGATGTGCACCTCCACAAGCGGAGCGCTGAGCTGGGCGCACGCGTCCCAGATCGCCAGCGAGTAGTGCGTCCAGGCGCCCGCGTTGAGCACCACGGACGTGCCGTCGTCGGCCGCCGCATTCAGCCAGTCGAGCAGCTCGCCCTCGTGGTTGGTCTGGCGCACCTCGACCTCGAGACCGACCTCGCTCCCCCACATCACACACTGGTCCGCGAGCTCAGCGTGGGTGGTGTGACCGTAGATCTCCGGCTGCCGGCGGCCCAGCCGACCGAGGTTGGGCCCGTTGAGGACAAGGACCTTCACGGCGTCGAGCCGATCCCCGAGCTGTCCAATGCGTCGTACGCCGCACGCAGGTGCTCCTCCGAGGGACCGGCCAGGATCCGTGGCCGAGCCAGGTCGTCGAGCACCACGAAGCGCAGCTGGTTGCCCCGCGACTTCTTGTCCACCTTCATGACGGCGTGCAGGTCCTCGAAGGGCGCCTCGGAGAAGGACGTGGGGAGCCCGACGCGGGCGAGGACGGCGCGGTGCCGATCGACCACTGAGCGGTCGAGGGACCCGGCCCGGGCGGCCAGCTCAGCGACGTACACCGATCCGATGGCGACGGCCTCACCGTGGCGAAGGGCGTAGTCACTGGTCCGCTCGATGGCGTGGGCGAGAGTGTGGCCGTAGTTGAGCACCTCGCGGCCCGGATGCCCATCAGCCCCTCCCGTCTCGCGCAGGTCACCGACCACGACATCGATCTTGACCCGGATGGCACGCTCGATCAGCTCGCGGAGGACCGGGGAGTCGGGCGTCAGGTCGGCGGGGTCGGTGGACTCCACGAGGTCCAGGATGACCGGGTCGGCGATGAAGCCGCACTTGATGACCTCGCCGAGCCCCGCCACGAGCTCTGCTCGCGGCAGCGTCGCGATCAGCGACAGGTCGCACAGCACCCCGGCCGGCTCGTGGAAGGAGCCGACGAGGTTCTTGCCGGCGCTCGTGTTGATGCCGGTCTTGCCGCCCACGGCCGCGTCGACCATCCCGTGCACGGTGGTGGGCACGTGGAGGACCCGCACGCCCCGCAGCCAGGTGGCTGCGACGAAGCCGCCGAGGTCGGTGGTCGCGCCACCACCGAAGGTGACGACGGCGTCGGAGCGGGTGAAGCCGCCCTCCCCGAGCGCCTCCCAGCAGTCCGCGGCCACCGGCGCGGTCTTGGCCCGCTCTCCGTCCGG
>NZ_JAOPXV010000001.1 GCF_025964975.1 Nocardioides sp. | reverse complement strand
CGAGGAGCGCCACCGCTGTCGAGGCGCAGTAGATCCATACGAACGCATTCGGAGTCCAAACTTCGCGGGAGGTGTACGTCCGATACTTCTTAGGGTTCTTGCCCTCCTCCAACGCCCTCCACTCGGCGAGGTAGACGGCAACAGGCAGGATCTCCTCGATCCGATTGATGACTGCGAACGTGCCAGTGTTGAGTTGGCCGAATGATCGGATCAGGCCGCGCCAAGCGAGGGCTCGAACTGCGCCTGCGATCGTGAGCACGGTGAGTCCGAGAGCCTGTAAACGAGCGGCGGACTGATTGCTGATGATCAGGCCGGCAGCCGTGAGGATCGCGCCGTGATGGTCAGGAAGAAGGTGTTGACCCCCTGGCGGCGAGCCACCAAGCTCTCCGAACTCGCAACCATGAGCTTGTACAGCTCAACCGTCCGCGCTAGATCTGGTTCGGACGCCGGGATGCCGTTGGGGAAGTGCGTCGCGTCGATCGGGCGACCTCCGTCGCTCACGTCAGTGCCTGAGCGACGGCGCGAATCGCGTCGACGTACGGAACGTCGTCAGCCGCCACATCCGACGAGAGCTCCGCGAAGGGCGCTATCGCATGGTGGTCAGGATCATTACCTGACATCCAGGCCGCCCAAGCGTTGGGGACGTCCTCAGTCGTAACTGCTGCGCCTTTGGCGAGAAGCAAGACCGTGAATCCCCCCGGCGAGTCCGGAGACTTTCTAGTTTGAGACTCCGACCTTTGTCGGGGTCTGGTGGTGAGCGTAGTGAGCATGCTCGGCCTCGACCGGTGTGAGGTCGTCGCAGTACTCGAAGGGCCGACGGCGGTTGAACCAGTCGACCCACTCGGCGGTGGCGATCTCGAGATCGTCGAGGCCCTGCCACGGCCGCCTCGGTTTGATCAGCTCGGTCTTGTAGAGCCCGATCACCGACTCGGCCAGCGCGTTGTCGTGCGAGGACCCGACGGCACCGGTCCAGGGCTTGATGCCCGCGGTCGTGAGGTGCTCGGAGTAGGCCACGGACAGGTACTGGGACCCCGTGATCGTGATGGGCGATCAGGCCGGCCAGGTCTCGGCCTTCACGGCCGCGGGTCCAGATGGCCTGCTCGACGGCGTCGACGACAAACCGGCTGGTCATGGTGGTCGCGACCGCCCAGCCCAGGATCCGTCGGGCGTAGGCGTCGATCACGAAGGCGGTGTAGCACCAACCCGACCACGTCGAGACATACGTGAAATCAGCGACCCACAGCCGGTCTAGCGCCAGAGGCCGGAAGTTCCGGTCGACCAGGTCGGCCGGCTTGGCTGCCTTCGGGTCGCTGATCGTGGTGCGCTTGACCTTGCCCCGCACAGCGCCGCGCAACTCGAGTTCGGACATCAACCGCTCCACGGTGCAGCGCGCGATCGGCGGCGCGTCGACCGGGCGTTCCCGGTTCAGCGTCAGCCACACCTTCCGGGCGCCGTAGACGCCAGTTCGCGGAGTGGACAGCCGCGATCCTCGGCTTCAGCTCCGCACCGCTGACCTCGCGTGCCGTCGGACGACGGCCACGGTGCTCGTAGGAGGTCGCAGGGGCGATCTTCGCGCCCAGCTCGGTGAGCTGGGCACAGATCGACTCGACACCCCATCGCAGACCGCCCTCGTCGCGGTGGCCCGCGACCGACTCGATGTAGGTCACGATCAACGCTGTGGCCGGTCGAGTTCGGCCGCGAAGAAAACCGATGCGCTCTTGAGAATCGCATTGGCACGCTTCAGCTCGGCGTTCTCCCGCTTCAAGCGCTTCAGCTCCGCCGACTCCTCAGACGTGACGCCCGGCCGCTTGCCGCCATCGACCTCAGCCTGACGGCACCACTTCCGGATCGTCTCCGGCGTCGCGACACCCAACAGCATGGCCACCTGCGTCATCGCGGCCCAGTCGGACTCATGGTCCGGTCGGATCTCACCGACCATCCGGACCGCCCGCTCACGCAGCTCGACCGGGTACCTCTTCGACGTACTCCCTGACATGACTCCATCCTTCCCAAGAACTGGAGTCTCCGGACACGCCGGGGGGATTCAGTCTGATTGTGAGGGCCCGTCGTATGTGAACGAGTCAGTCCGCTGACTTCTTGCCCGACCGTCGGTAGTCCAGGTCGGCGTAGTCGGGATGGCGGCCCATCCAGCCTTGGACGAACGGGCACACCGGCAGCACCGGTAGGCCGAGGGTCCGGACATGGTCGAGGGCCCCGCGCACCAGCTGTCCGCCGACGCCCTGTCCTTCCGTGGCGGGGTCGACCTCGGTGTGCGTGAAGACGATCAGCTCGTCGGTCTTCTGGTATGCCGCGAACCCCAGGACGGCGTTGGCGTCGTCGTGGATCTCGTAGCGGTGCTCGGTGGGGTTGTCGCGGACGGTGGTCATCGAGATGGGCCTTCCTGCCAGAACGGGGCCTTGGCCGGGATGAGCGGGAGGGAGGAACGCACGCGCCCGAACCGGTCATCCCGCCTGGCCCAGGACGCGTATGCCGCGTCGATCTCCGCCCGGTCGCGGGCCACGAAGTTCCACCACATCACGATCGGGTCCTCGAAGGGCTCACCACCGAGCAGCACTGCGCGGGTGCGCTGCCTGACATCGAGGGTGAGATGGTCGCGGCCCTGACCCAGGTAGGCGAGCTTGCCCGGGGCGAGCTGCTTGCCGTCGATGCCGACCTCGCCGTCGAGCACCACCACGGCGTACTCCCACTCGCGCAGCAGCGGCACCGTGGTCGGGCTGTGCAGGTCCAGGTCGACCCCGACGAGAGGCGTGTCGTGTCGCGCCGGGCTGGTGAGGTCCGCGAAGTCGCCGACCAGCACGGTGGCGACCGCACCGGACAGCTCGACCTGGGGCAGCTCGGCGTGGTGCTCGAACGCTGCCCCGCCGTGCCGGGTCGCCTCGGGGAGGGCGACCCACAGCTGGATGCCTTCGAGGGTGCCGCGGTAGTGGCCGGTTGCCTCCTCCGCGTGGGAGACGGCGCCGCCGGAGGTCATCAGGTTGAGCTGGCCGGGCTTGATGACCTGCTCCGAGCCGAGGCTGTCGCGGTGCAACACTTCGCCGTCGGTGAGCCAGGTGACGGTCTGCAGCCCGATGTGCGGGTGGGGGCCGACGTCGAGGCCGCTGTTCTCGGTGACGTCGGCGGGACCCATGTGGTCGGCGAAGCACCAGGCGCCGACGGTGCGTCGGCCCTTGCGGGGAAGCGCGCGGCGGACCCGGATGTGTCCGACCTGCTCGTCACGGCTGTCGGTGACCTCGACACAGGGGGCGCTGGGGTGGCTGGCATCCGCGACGGCCGGGGGAGCGTCGGTCGAGCTGACGGGTCCACTCATCGGGTTCTCCTCATCTCGCGGGCGGCTGGTGGCGCCGGGTGTGCGACCTGGCCGGTCCACGTCCATGATCGCTGTCCCAGGGCTGGGCGTCGATCCTTGTCGGGTCAGGCGGCGAGGCTGGCGTGCATCTCCCAGACCAGGATCTCTGCCGGCTCGGTCGCGGTGACCTTCTGCCCGCCGGTCGCGGTGAACCGGACGGCGTCCCCGGTGGCCAAGGGACCGGCTCCCTCGAGGGTGACCGAGCCGCGCGGGACGAACAGGTGCAGGTACGGCGCCTCGGGCAGCTCGACGCTCTGGCCGGGCTGGAGTCGCGCGGCGTACAGGGCGGCGTGCTTGTTCTTGATGCGGATGGCTGATGCGCCGTCGTGCTTGTCCATCCCGGAGGCGACGGGGACCAGGCTGCCCGACAGGAGTTCGTGGTCGATCTCGAGCTGCTCGTACCCCGGAGTGATGCTGTCCTCGTCGGGCACGACCCACATCTGGATGAAGTGCACGGGGTCCTGGTGGACGTCGCCCTCGAGCTTCCAGGAGTCGTTCTTCTCCGAGTGCAGGATGCCGCGGCCGGCGCTCATCCGCTGGGCGAGCCCGGGATAGATGACGCCGTTGTGACCGGTGGAGTCCTGGTGGACGAGGGAGCCCTCGAGCACCCAGGTGACGATCTCCATGTCCCGGTGCGGGTGGGTGTCGAACCCGGTCCCGGGGTCCACGACGTCGTCGTTGTTCACCAGCAGCAGCCCGTGGTGGGTGTTGCTCTTGCTGAAGTGGTGGCCGAAGGAGAACGAGTGCTTGGAGTCCAGCCACCCGAACTGGCTCTTGTAGCGGTCCTCGGCCCGGCGGACGTCGACGTTGGCGGTGAGGTCGGCGATGGTCATGATGGGTTCCTCGTCAGCTGAGGGATGGATGGTGCGGTTGGTGACGTGTCACGCACGCCGGTTCCAACATAGGTGACGTGTCAACTATTCCAGTAAGGTGCATCCATGACAGATGAACCGCGCTGGCTGACCCCCGACCAGGAACAGCTGTGGCGCCGCTGGTTGCGGCTGAACGCCCTGCTGCCGGCCGTGCTCCACCGTGAGCTGCAGGCAGACGCGGACCTGTCCCTTCCAGACTTCGACGTGCTGGTCCAGCTCACGGACGGCCCCGAGGGCCGGGTGAGGGTCAGCGAGCTCGCACGAGGGCTGAACTGGGAGCGCAGCCGGGTCTCGCACCACATCACCCGGATGGAGCGTCGGGGACTGGTGAGCCGCGAGGGGTGTCGCGACGACGGTCGAGGAGCCTGGGTGGCCCTCACCGGGGCCGGCCGCACGGCCATCGAGCAGGCGGCACCGGGTCACGTGGCCACGGTCCGCCGGGTGCTGTTCGACGTCTTGACGCACGACGAGCTCGCGGTCATGACCCGGGTGGTGGACAAGGTGCTGGCAGGTCTCGAGGGTCAGCCTGGGCCTGCATTTTCGCGGAACCCTGCGCTCCCGGCGGTGCGGACGTAGTGTCCCGTACACCCCCCTGTTGACCTCGAGGAACGGGCAGGAGCAGGCCCCATGCGCGATCCGTCGTCGAATCGTGAGCCCGAACGGCCGGAGGAGGTCGGAGCCACCGGCGAGCTGACGGCACTGGCCCAGCGGTACGGCGCCGTGCACGACCGTGCGCCTGCGGGACAGGTGGTCTTCATGCCTGGGCTCGACCATGCCGCGACCCTCGCATCGCTCCAGGAGAGCGAGACGCGGCACCGCCTGGTCATGCTGGCGACCACCGACATCATCTGGGACGCCGACCTCGTCACCGAGACGACTCTGTGGAGCGGCGCCATCGAGGAGATCCTGGGGCACAACGACCGCGCCCACCACGACGACGCGTGGTTCCGATCCAGCTTGCACCCGGACGACTACGACCGCGTGATCGCGACCCTGGACCGCGTGCTCGGTGACCCTGACCAGTCCTTGTTCGAGTCCGAGTACCGGTTCCGCCGCCACGACGGCACCTACAAGGACATCTTCGCCCGAGGCCTGATCATTCGCGACGAGCACGGGGTCGGCGTCCGGCTGGTGGGCTCGATGATGGACTACACGGCGCAGAAGCTGGCCGAGACCGTGCTGGTGGAGGCCCGGATGCAGGCCGAGGCAGCGCAAGAGGCGCAGACCAAGTTCCTGGCCAACATCAGCCACGAGCTCCGCACGCCGCTGACGAGCATCCTGGGGCTGGGCGAGCTCCTGCTCGGGGGCGAGATGGACCCCCAGCAGAGGGCGTGGGCAGCAACGATGCATCGCTCCGCCGAACGCCTGCACGCCATCATCAACCAGTTCCTGGACTTCACGCGCACCGAGGCGGGTTTCACCGAGCTCGACGAACGGCCTTTCGACCTCACCCTGCTGCTGGAACAGCTGGAGGCGGAGTTCGCTCCCCTCGCTGACCAGAAGGGCGTCCGGTTCGCCGTCGAGGTGAGCGAGGACATCGATCGCATCCTGGTAGGAGACGCCTTGCGCATCGCGCAGGTCCTGCAGAATCTCCTGGGCAATGCGGTCAAGTTCACCAAGCAGGGCCATGTCCGGCTCCGGGTCGAACGTGCCGACGCGGGACCCGGTCCAGCCCTGCACTTCATCGTGTCGGACTCAGGCGTCGGGTTCTCTGCCGAGATCCAGCGAGACCTCTTCCGGTCCTTCCGGCAGGCGGACGAGTCAGTGACACGCGAGTACGGCGGAACAGGACTCGGCCTCGCCATCTGCAAGCAGCTCGCGGAGCTGATGGGCGGGGCGATCGACGCGGAGAGTCGTGTCGGCGAGGGGAGCACGTTCACGTTCGTGCTGCCCGTCGCGCCCTGACTCCACGCGCGGCGCTGCGTGCCGTGGTAGGAAAAGCACGTGACCAGGACGGGCCGGCGGGTGCGGGCATCCCTGTGCTGCGTGCTGGCCACGTGCGTCCTCGGCGGCTGCAGCGCCGGCGACGACACTGCCGCGCGGTCCGTGGCTGAACAGTTCCTCGATGCGGGAGCCCAGCGGCAAGGAGCCCAGGCGTGTTCCCTGCTGGCGCCGGCCGCGGTGCGGGAGCTCGAGGATGCCAGCGGGGCGGCATGCGAACAGGCGATCCTCGAGGAGGACCTCGGTGCTGCGAGCGGGATCCTCGACGTGCAGGTCTTCGACACCATGGCGCAGGTCCGGTTCGAGACCGACACGATGTTCCTCTCCCGCTTCGACGGGGAGTGGCTCGTCATCGCCGCCGCCTGTGCTCCGCGCCCCGGGCATCCCTACGACTGTGACATCCAGGTGTCCTGACGTGCGCGCCATGTTCATCTCCTATCTGGCCGTCATCTGGCTCGGCCTGGCCCTGATGCTCGCGATCGCCCTGAGGCACTCGTGATGCGCACCTTCGTCCGACACAACTCGCTGAGCCTCTTCTTCGGCTGCATCTTCCTCGTCAGCCTGGTGGGCCAGTCCTTTGCCGGGTGGGCACAGTTCAACGCGCTCCAAGTCGCCGAACACCTCGACACGATCAACTGGACCGCGTACGTCTCCTCGAGCGACTTCGCCGTCGACGTGTCGGAGAACTGGCAGAGCGAGTTCCTGCAGTTCTGGGTGTACCTCATGGCCACCGTGTGGCTGCTGCAGAAGGGGTCGCCGGAGTCGAAGGAGCTGGACAAGGCGGGCCTGGAGTCCGACGAGGACCAGAAGGTGGGCAGCCACGCCGAGCCGGACTCGCCCCAGTGGGCGCGGGTGGGAGGCTGGCGCACGAGGATCTACTCCTCCTCATTGGCCCTCGTCATGGGCGCGATCTTCCTGGCGTCGTGGCTCGTGCAGTCCATCGCGGGCTGGGCTGCCTTCAACGAGACGCGGCTGCAACAGCTTCAGGACCCCCTGTCCTGGACCAGCTACGTGCGCGGCGCCGACTTCTGGGCTCGTACCCTGCAGAACTGGCAGAGCGAGTTCCTGGCCGTGGGAACCATGGCGGTGCTCGCCGTCTACCTTCGGCAGCGGGGCTCCTCACAGAGCAAACCGGTGGGGGAGCCCCACGGGGCAACTGGCGTCGAAGGGTGATGCGCCCCGAGGAACGCGCCGCTACTTGACCGAGATGTAGGCCTTCAGGCTGCCGAAGTTGCCCTGCTCGTGCGCAGGAACGGCGATGTCGACGGAGTCGCCCGCAGGCAACAGGACGGGCTTCTCGAGCGGGACCACCCGTCGCGCCTGCTGTGGGCGACCCGGCGGTGGCGCGTTCCACTCGATACCGACGAGCCGGACCACGTAGTCCTGCGAACCCGGGTTGGTGACGCGAGCTGTCGAGGCTTCGATGGCACTCGGCACTGTGCGCCCATCGGCGTCGAGGTACTCCACGTCGGGATACCAGGTGTCCGACCCGTCGAGGGTGCGGACTGCGTCCACGGTGACGGCCACGTCCTCCACCCGGTCGGCGCCCCGTCCCTCGAAGGTCAGGACGTCGAGGACCTCGTAGTTCGCGGGGGCCACCACCAGACCGCGGTCGCTGCCGTAGGCCGTCCCCACCGTGACCTCGGTGAGCGGCTGTCCCTCGGCATCGAGTGCCACGAAGGACAGGGTCGGTACGGCCGCCGTGCCGCTCGAGGAGTTCGTGATGCCCAGCGTCTGGTCCATCATCGCGTCCCCCCCAACGGCGACGTAGTCGAAGCTCAGCTGCACCTCGGAGTCGTCAGCGCGCGGGCGGTCGAAGGTGGTGCCGCAGCCGACGAGCAGCGAGAGGGCAGCCACCGCGATCCATGTCTTCAGCACGCGAGGAGAGTAGGTCAGGACGCTGCGGCCCTTGCGTCGACCACCGGTACCTCCGTGCCGCTCAGCCGATCGCGAGGCTGGTGGCAGCCAGAGCCGTGGCCAGCTGGTCGACGTGCGTGTCGGCGAAGACCAGCGGCGGGCGGACCTTGAGCGTCGCGCGGTCGCGGCCGGTGCGGCCGATGAGCACCCCTTGGTCCCGCAGGCCTTCCACGATGCGACCCGCACGCTCCGCGTCCGACCGCCCGGTGGCAGGGTCCACCACGTCGACGGCCAGGGCGAGTCCCCATCCGCGTGCTGCCGCCAGCGCGGCAGCGTCCTCGGCCACGGTGCGCAGGGCGTCGAGCAGCTGCGCTCCGACGACGGCCGCCCGGTCCACGAGCCGTTCGTCCTCGATCGTCCGCAGGACCGCGAGGGCCGCGACGCAGGCGGCGGTGCTCCCGCCGAACGTGCTGAAGTAGTCGGTGCTGTTCACGAACGGGTCCACCAGGGCAGCCGGTCCGACGACGGCGGCCACGGGGTAGCCGTTGCCCATGGGCTTGCCCACCGTGACCAGGTCGGCAGGGACGTCGCCGGCGACGAAGCTCCAGAGGTGCGATCCGGTCCGGCCGTGTCCTGCTTGCACCTCGTCGGCGACATACAGGCCCCCCGCCTCGTGGACGGCCGCGGCGGCCGCCCGCGTCCAGGCATGGGCAGGTCCGTGGACGCCGTCGCTCGTGAAGACGCCGTCCACGAGCATCGCGGCCACGCCGTGCCCGGCCGCAGACAGGCTGCGGACGGCCTCGGCGACGGCTTCGGGTGAGGCCGGGGGCGGGGGCACGACCCGCATGTGGGGAGGGGCGGGCGCACCTCGCCAGCTCTCCGGGGAGAAGGCATAGGTGGCCTCGGTGACCCCGTGGTAGGCCCACTCGGTGGCGATCCCGCCGGTGGCTCCGGTCGCGTGACGGGCGATGCGCCATGCGAGGTCGTTCGCCTCGCTCCCCGAGCTCACGAACAGCACTCGGTCGAAACGCTCGGGGAAGGTGGCCAGCAGCCGCTCGGCCAGCTCGACCGGTGCGTCCTGGAGGTAGCGGCTGTTGGTGTTGAGAGTGGCGAGCTGGGCGCCCACTGCCTCCACGACGGCCGGGTGTGAGTGGCCGAGCACGGGAACGTTGTTGTAGGCGTCGAGGAAGCGCCGACCGTCTGCGGCTTCGAGCATGACGCCACTTCCGCGCACGAGGTGCAACGGCTCGTCGTAGACGAGCTCCTGAGCGCCGAAGGAGCCCACGCGGGCCTTCGTCAACGCTGCGGTGGCGCGGCCGACAGGAGGTTTGGGTGCCTCGAACCGATCGGCCAAGGTGTCGAGCCCGGCGGACAGCATCGCCTCGAGCTGCGCATAGGCGTCGTCGTCGATCTCCGGCGCCCAGCCCTGTTCGCGGGTGCGCCAGGCGGTGATGAGGACCGTGGCGGCGTAGCGAGCCGCCATCAGGTCGGCGACCAGGCCGCGCTCTTCTGGCTCGAGGGGAGTCACGGAGTGGTAGCCCGCGATCATCTCGCCGGCCAGGTCGAGCCCGTCCGCACGCCCGCTGAGGACGTCGGCCGCCGCGACGGCCAGGTCGCAGACCAGGGCGGTGTGGGTCAGGTCACCGAAGTCGGTGATGCCCGTCAGCGCGAGATCGTCGTCCACCAGCACGTTGGTGAGCGCCAGGTCGTTGTGCACCACCTGGGCGCGAAGTCGGGGGAGCACTGGGGCGACTCGCTCGTCGAAGCGGTCCAGGACCACCTCGATCGCCGCCCGCCGGTCCGCCGCCACCGCCGGAAGCCAGCCTCGCAGCCGCGGCAGCAGCTTGAGGTCCCAGGTGAGGGGATGGGTGGCGGCAGGGTGGGCGAAGCCCCGCAGCCCTCGCCCGAGGCGGGCGCTCGTGCGTCCCCATTCGCGCAGGTGAACGGCTTGGAGCTCGTCTGGCTCGGGGTGCCGTCCCGGCAGCCACGTCGACAGCCAGGCCAACGAGACGCGCCCGTCCCGCCCGGAGATCTCCACCCAGGGTCGACCGTCCCGGGTGGGGACGATGTCCGGCACGGGCAGGTCGGGTGCGGCTGTGCGCAGGTGGCGCAACGCGGACTGCTGAAGGTCGAGGATCTCGTCGGTGTCGGCCGGGTTGTGCACCTTGAGGAGGAGGAGGGAGCCGGCAGGTGAGTCGAGACGGTAGTTGCAGTCACGCTCGCCGTGAAGCGGCGTCAGGGCTCCGTCCGTGCCCCACTGCGCATCGAGCGTCCCGTGCACCACGTCGAGGTCGGGGTCGGGCCCGGCCACGCTCAACGAGTCCTCTGGGGCGGTACGCACGAGAGCATTGTCCCTCAGGCGCCGGTCCTACGCCGCGGTGCTTGCCGCGGGGATGGCGACCGTGAAGGTCGTGCCCTTCCCCAGCTGGCTGGCGACCTCGATCCGCCCGCCGTGGCGAGCGACGATGCGGTGCACGATCGTCAGTCCCAGGCCGGTCCCGGGCTCAGCGACCGCCTCGGGGTTGGTGGAGCGGAAGAATTCCTCGAACAGTCGTTCCTGGTCCTTGGCGGAGATGCCGAGCCCCTCGTCGGCCACGACCAGCGTGACCTCTCCGGCACGTTGCGCGAGGGTCACGGTGATGGACCGCCCCTCGGGGGTGTACTTCACGGCGTTGCTGATCAGGTTGCCGCACACCCGGTCGAGGTCGCTGACGTCGCCGAGCGCAACCACGGGCTGAGCGGGCGGCTCGTAGATCATCGCCAGCCGCTTGCGGCTGACAGTCAGCGACACCAGGTCGAGGGCGTCGGCCATGAGGGGGCCCATGTCGACCGGCATGGCCACCAGGGCATTGGTGGGGTCGCCGACCTCGGCGAGCGTGAGCATGTCCTCGATGACCCGCTCCATCCGCACCGCGCCGCGCTCGATGAAGGCGACCGATCGCTGGAACGGTGCAGGCACCCCGGTTGCGGCGTCGAGCATCTCGACGTGACCCAGGATCGAGGTGAGGGGGTTCTTCAGCTCGTGGGCGACGGTCGAGATGAGCCGGCTGCGGTAGGTGTCGAGCTCGCGCAGCTCGGCGACGAGCTGCTGCTCGCGCTCGAAGTTGCGCGCGTTGAGCAGCGCCCGGCCCAGGTCGTGCGCGATGTCGAGCGCGGTGCTCGTCTCGATGGCGGTCCACTCCACGTCCGGGCCGCGGCGCGTCAGCACCAGGTTGCCCAGGCACTCCTGGCCGGCGCCCAGCGGCACGAAGAGGATGGAGGAGACCTCGAGCCAGTCGAGGAACTGGACGATGAGGCGCTGCTGCTCGGCGGTGATGATCGCGGGTGGCTGGCGGTCGTTGGCAACAACGTCGGTTTCCTGCGCCTGCCACAACAACTGGGCAGCATCGCGTGACTTGTGGACGAGTTCGTCCGGCATGACCACGTCGCTGTCGGTCCCGGTGTAGATGGCGGAGCGGCCCTCACCGTCCTCGTCGAAGGTCTGGATCCACAGTCCCGCCACGTCCAGCCCGTGGGCTATCGCGGGCTGGCAGACCTCCATGATCCGCTCGACGCTCAGCTCCGAGCCCACGGCACGCACGATCTGGCGGGCTGCGGTCGCCAGCCGCACCTGCTCCTCGAGTCGGCGGCGAGCGACCTCGGTCAGCACTGCGCGACCGGCCTGGGCGGCGTACTTGTTGAGGAGGTCACGGGTCGCCTGGTCAGGGCGCCGTCCGTTGTCGGGGACGTCCATGTAGAGCACGCCGAGGAGCTGCCCGTCGTCGTAGAACGGGGCCATGAGCAGGTCCATCGGGTGCCACGCGTCCGGACCCTGCGCGACGTCGATCTCCGGGATCCAGACCGGCTCTCCATCGCCTGCCACGAAGCGCTCGCTGGGGACGAACCGGAGCATGCCCCATTGGTCTGCGCGCTCGATGTCGTCGAGGGTGAACTGGACCGCGATCCGCGATCCGAGGAGCTGGCTGCGGGCGTCGTCATCGCCGGCGACCGCCACGGTCTCCAGCACCGAGTCCTTTTCGCGAAGGACGCGGATCGCGGCGACGCCGAAGCCGACGAGGTCGACGACGCTCTCGGCGATCAGCTGAAGAGCGTCGTGCACCACCGGAGGGGTCACCCCGTTGCTCATGTGTGTCGACCTTCCGCGGCGCAAGGGGGCGTCCCACCAACTTTCAACCAGTTTATGTCCGGCATCAGCGGTGCGGAGGGTTTTCTTCTACTTCACCCACCGGCCCGGGTCAGGTCGAGGGGAAGGCGTTTACGGATGTCATGCCTACGTTCGGGTGCCCACCGCGAGGAGGTACTCCTTCTCGAACCGTGCCGCACCTGGGGTGCCGACGTTCCAGGTGTCGCAGAGGCTGTCGAGGGCCGCATCGAACTCCGCGTCCCGGCCGTCGCGAGCCGCATTCGCGCGTACGGCGATGGTGGGGCCGTAGTGAGCCTTGAAGTGCTCGCCGTAGTCGCGCGCCTCGGTGAACGCGGTGATCTCGAGGGTGTCCCGCGTCATCGTGTGGAACTCGACCCGTCCGCCGAACAGCCCGCGGAGGTGCTCCTCGCTGCCCCACATGACCGGCGGCAGGGCGCCGGGCGGGGGTGCTGGCGCAAAGGGCTTCATGGTGGCGAACAGTGCGCCCAACATGCCCTCCGGGGTCCAGCTCAGGAGGCCGATGGTCCCTCCGGGGCGGCACGCGCGGACCAGCTCGTCGGCGGCGGCTTGGTGGTGCGGGGCGAACATCACCCCGATCGAGGACATCACGACGTCGAACGACCCGTCGTCGAACGGCAGGTGCTCCGCGTCCGCGGGAGTCCAGGTCAGGTCGAGCCCGGCTGCTTCCGGCCGGGCGCTCCCGGCTTCGAGCAGCTCGGGGGTGAGGTCGCTGGCCGTCACCATGGCGCCGCGCTGCGCCGCCGGGATCGAAGCGTTGCCGGTGCCAGCGGCTACGTCGAGGACTCGGGTGCCGGCGCCGATCGAGCAGGCCTCGACCACTCGCGGACCGAGGGGGAGCAGGAACGTGTCCACCATGTGCGGATAGTTCCCGGAGGCCCACATGCTGCGGTGCCGGGCCTTGAGGTCGCTGTCCTCGGCTGTCTGGGTCGTCATGATCGTCCTTTCGTCGGCTGGACCATCAGCATCGCCCGGGGTGGCCCCTCGTCGCATCGGGCGAAATCCCCATCCCGTCCTAGACTCACGCCATGGAAGCCCTGGCCGGCGAGCTCGATGTCGGCATGCGCGCGCTGGAACAGGCGCAGTGGGGCGAGGCCAGGGGCTGCTTCGAGACCGTCCTTGCGGCGGGCGAGTCTGCGCGGGCCCGCGAAGGTCTCGGCCAAGCGCTCTGGTTCCTCGGCCACATCCAGGAAGGGATCGAGTCGAAGGCGTGTGCTTTCGAGCTCTATGCACGAGCCGGCCGCTACGACGACGCGGCGCGCGCTGCCGTCTGGGTGTCTCACCAGCACCTCCTGTCCGGTCGGGCCTCGGCAGCGCGGGGCTGGCTGGCTCGTGCCGAGCGGGAGCTCCAGGACATGGCTGAGTGCGAGGGGCATGGCTGGGCGGCCGTGGAGCGAGCACGGCAGGTCGCCGACCCGGCAGACCGCACGGCCCACGCGCTCCGTGCGGTGGCGATCGGACGACGGGTCCACGCGAGCGACCTCGAGATCTTCGCCCTGAGCGTGGCGGGCCGCGCGCGGGTGGAGGCCGGCCACACCGAGGACGGGCTGCTGCTGCTGGAGGAGGCGTTGGCAGGGGCCGCCGGGGGCCGGGTGACGAACGTGCACACGCTCGCCGAGGCCTACTGCAACCTGATCATCGCCAGCACCAGCACGGGTGACTGGGTGCGAGCCACCGAGTGGTGCGAGCAGGTCGACGCGTTCGCCCGGGCGCACGACACTGCGCCGTTGTTCGGGACCTGCCGCGGAGTGCACGCAGACGTGCTCCTCGCGACCGGGCACTGGCTCGAGGCGGAGCAGGCGTTGGAGACGTCGCTGGAGACCCACGCGAGATTCGTCCCCGAGATGGCTCAGCCGTCAGTGGCATCGCTGGCAGAGCTGAGGATCAGACAGGGTCGGCTGGACGACGCCGAGCTGCTCCTCGCCGGTCGCGAGGAGACCCCCTCAGCACTCCGGGTGCTCGCGCTCCTCCGGATGGCCCAGGGTCGCCACGCCGCCGCGGTCACACTTCTCGAGCGTGCAGTCCGACCTGGCACAGGAGGTGTGGTGGCGACGGGCCGGCTGCTGGCTGACCTGGTGGACGCCCGGCTGGCGGTGGCTGACCTCGCGGGGGCGCGAGGGGCGGCGGGCGATTTGGCAGATCTCGGTGAGCAGTCGGGGATCCGTCTGGTGGTGGCCCGCAGCGAGCTGGCGGCATCGCGGGTCGCGCGAGCTGGGAATCACGCCGAGGACGCGACCGAGCACGCACGGGTCGCGCTGACCGCGTTCGAGGCGCTGGCCATGCCACTCGAGGTGGCAGAGGCTCGCCTCGAGCTCGCCCGGGCGCTCGCCCTCACGCCGGGGGCGGCAAGCGGTGTGGCGGTCGACGAGGCTGTGGCTGCACGCGTGCTCTTCCGGCAGCTCGGTGCCGACAGGTACGTCCGGGCCGTCGACGACTTCCTCCGCGAGCTCGACAGGCCCGCGCCGGGCGGAGTTCACCATCCCGGACCACTCACGCGCCGCGAGCAGGAGGTGCTGGAGCTGGTCGCCCAGGGGTTCTCCAATGCCCGCGTCGCAGCCACGCTGGTGATCACCGAGAAGACTGCCGGCCACCACGTCAGCCACATCCTCGCCAAGCTGGGTGTGAAGAATCGCACCGAGGCGGCGGCCTACGTCACGCGTCAACGCTGACGGCCGGGGCGGTGCGGAGGGCGAGCGCCGCGAGAGCTGTGGTCAGCGGTACGGCGGCGATGAGACCCAGGGTCGCCACCACGCTGCGCACGATCTCCTGCGCCACGATCTGGTCGGTCACCACGCCGCCGAGCGAGTCGTTGTTGGCCACGATGAGGATGAGCAGCGGCAGGGACGAGCCGGCATAGGCAAGGACGATGGTGTTGACCACGGAGGCGATGTGCGATCGCCCGACCCGGCTCGCCGCAGCGTAGAGCTCGATGAAGCGATAGGACGGGTTGGCCCGGGCGAGCTCGGACACGGTGGCCGCCTGGGTGACGGTGACGTCGTCGAGCACCCCCAGGGAGCCGATGACGATCCCGGCGAGGAGCAGGCCCTCGGTGTTGATGCCCTGCGACATACCGACGGATGCGGAGAGATCGTCGGTGACGCCCGTGAGGTGCAGCGCGGCGACGGTGGCGGCTGACAACAGGCCGGTGAGGGTCAGGGCGGCCAGGGTGCCGAGAACGGCCACCGTGGTCGGGAGGGCGAAACCGTGGGTGAGATAGAGAACAGTGAGCATGATCGCGCTGGAGCCGACGATCGCGACCAGCAGTGGCGGCTCCCCGTCCAGGATCGCCGGAACGACGAAGAACAGCAGCAGGGCGAAGGTCACCCCCAGCCCAGCCAGAGCGGTGAGTCCCCGCCACCGGCCGAACGCGACGAGGGCGAGGGCGAACGCCGCCGACAGCACCCACAGACCGGTGCTGCGCTGGTGGTCGACGATGGAGTAGACGTCACCGTCGGGGCTGCTGGTGCTGATCAGCACCACCTCGTCACCGACATCGACCTCGGGAGCCCCGGTCCCGTTGGGGAGCGGCACCTCGGTCTCCTCGTCCGAGGCCGGAGCCCCCGTCATGCGGACCTGGGCCGACCCGCACCCGTTGACCTCGTCGGGTAGCTGTTCGGGGCACTCCTGACGGTCGACATCGGTGATGGTGCCGGTGTACTGCGTCATGGCTTGCTGCTCCGGGACGGGGACGGCATCCGCGGACGGCCACAGCCAGACGAGGCCGACCAGGGTGAGCACGACGATCGGCGCGATGACGACCAGTGCCCGGCGCTGCATCTGGCGTGTCTCCGGGGCCGTATGGCGCGAGTGGTGTCCACCCATGGGTCGGCGTGCTCCTCACCGCATTCGTTCCGTCGTGGCCTGTCGTGGCCCGCGTCCGGGCGGCATCCGATGCTATCGGCCCGCCGGGGACGACGAGCACGCGTGCACAGACCGGCCCTAGGGGTATGTCGGCCAGGGCTGCTGGGCGCATAGGTTCGGATGGATGGGCACGTCCCACCGTGCCCGACCACGTCACCGACGCCCAGGAGGCACCGATGTCCAACGACGCCATCGTCTTGCTCAAGGAAGACCACAAGGAGATCAAGAAGGTCTTCCGCGACTTCGAGAATGCGGGTGAGAACGCTGAAACGCGCAAGGGCAAGCTCGTCGACAAGATGATCGAGCTCCTCACCCAGCACACCTACATCGAGAACGAGGTCATGTACCCCCGGGTCCGTGAGCTGCTGCCCGACCTCGAGGACGACATCCTCGAGTCCTACGAGGAGCACCACGTGGCGGACGTCATCATCATGGAGCTCGCCAACATGAGCCCCACCGACGAGCGCTTCGATGCCAAGACCACCGTCCTCATCGAGAACGTCGAGCACCACATCGACGAGGAGGAGGAGGAGTGGTTCCCGAAGGTCCGCGAGGGCCTCGGTCGCAACCAGCTGCAGGAGATCGGCGAGGAGATGCTCGAGGCGAAGAAGACCGCGCCCACGCGGCCCTCGCAGCCCAGCGCCCTGAAGAAGACGATCGACGCCGTCATCGACTGACGGCACCTCGACAGGCGGCTCGTCCCACGCCGACTCCGTCTCGACGTCGGCGGCGCAACGCCGACAACGGGCCACCAGCTCCGAGGAGCTGGTGGCCCGTTTGTGCTGTCCGGCTGTGCGCTGCTGGTGCAGGTCAGCGCAGGACGGGGTTCTTCTTGACGATGCCCTGCGACTCCCACCAGGTGCCGAGGCCCCAGGTGCGACCGGCGTAGGCCAGGGCCAGGACGGCCATCACGATGATGCCGATGAGGTGGTCGTCGACGAGCGGGTTGTTCTCGAGCGGCAGCGAGGCGACGTACATGAAGGCGTACATGAGAGCGCCGGCCGCGGTGCCGATCCGCATGGCCGCACCGCTGAGGAGCGAGATGCCGATGCCGAGCAGGCCGGCCATGAAGAGCACGTCGACCCAACCCTGTCCCGCCATGGAGGTGAACACGTCCTTCAGCGGGTTGTCGGCCGGGACGCCGAACGCGAGGAAGCCTTCGGTGGGGCTGCCACCGTTGAGCCAGGCTGCGTCACCGAAGCGGTCGAGGTTGCCCTCCTGGTCGTAGCCGGTGTGGAAGCCCAGGGCGAGCAGCTTGTCGAGGAACGCCCAGAGGAAGGTGATGCCGAAGGTGATCCGCAGGACGGCGATGGCCTTGTCCAGCATCGTGGTGGTGGCGGCGGAGGCGTCGGTGGCGACGACCTCATTCGCCCTGTCGTGGGTGTGAATGGCAGCCATGATGACGACCTCCTGGTTGGGTGCTCGGTGTTTTCCTTGCACCTCCATGGTGGGCCGCCCGCACGACCGCGAGCAGAGCAGGTGGTCCTCAGGCCGTGGGACCTTGGTCCTTCGGCACCCTGGGCACCCGTGGGCCCAGCCCGAGCTCGATCGCCTCCTCGCGGAGTTCCTCACGCACGCTCGGGTGGGCAGCGTTCTCGATGAGCTGGCGGGCCTGCTCGACCTGGTCGAGACCGAAGACCTGGGCGACGCCCTGCTCGGTGACGACGGCGCTCATCTGGAACGAGGTGACCGGCTCGTCCACCAGCGGCACGATCGTCGAGACGTCTGCCTTCGGATGCCACGAGCGCAGCGCGATGATCGCCTGGCCGCCCGGGCTGTGGAGGGCACCCACGATGAAGTCGGTCTGACCCCCGAAGCCCGAATGGATCCGGGCCCGGATCCGCGAGGCGTTGGCCTGGCCGAAGAGGTCCACCTGCAGCGCGGTGTTCACACTGACCATCGACTGGTTGCGGGCGATCCGGCCGGGGTCGTTGGTGACCTCGGTGCGGGTCATCTGGACGCGCTCGTTGCCGTCGGCCCACTCGAGCAGCTCCTCGGAGCCGAAGAGGAACGAGGCGACGATCGGAGTGCTGGTGTCGAGCGAGCCCGCGCGCTCGAGCGCGAGCACCGAGTCGGAGAACATCTCGGTCCAGATCCGCAGACCACGTCGGTTGCCCAGTCCGTGCATGGTCGCGTCCGGCACGGCGCCGATGCCGGCCTGCAGGGTCGCGCCGTCGGCGACCCGCTCGGCCACGAGGCCACCGATCCGGGCCGACTCGTCGTCCACGCGCGACGGGGGAGCGAACGTCAGCGGCTCGTCGGCTTCCACCATCACGTCCAGCAACGCGACGTCGAGCTCCGCGTCGCCGTACGTCCAGGGCATGCGGTCGTTGACCTGCGCGACCACGAGCCCGCCACGGGCGCGGACCGCCTCGATCGCGGCGGGCAGCACGTTGACCTCGGTCCCGAGGGACACCTTGCCGTTGCGCGGGCGGGTCGTGTGGACGACCACGGCGTCGGGCGGCATGACCGAGGCGAACAGGGTCGGCACCAGGGACAGCCGGGACGGCACGTAGCTCAACCGTGGGCTGCGACGCATCCCCGGTCCGACGAAGGAGGTCTCCAGCAGCACGCCGTCACGGTCGGGGAGGCCGGGCTGGCCGTTCAGGGCCCACAGCCGGTATTCGGGGAGGGCCTCGTCGAGCAGGCGCACGGTGTGCCACGGGGTGGCGTGGTTGCCGCTGACGACGATGCGTGGGTTGGCCGGCAGGCGGCGCAGGTGGGGGGTCAGGTCCACGTGGCTATCGCAGCAGCTTGGAGGCCAGGACCGCGGCCTGCGTCCGTCGCTCGACGCCGAGCTTGGCCAGGATGCTGGAGACGTAGTTCTTCACGGTCTTCTCGGCGAGGAACATCCGCTCGCCGATCTGCCGGTTCGTCATGCCCTCGGCGATGTAGCCCAGCAGCTTGAGCTCCTGCTCGGTGAGCTGCGCGAGCTCGGGAGCGGTGCTCGGGCCGTTGCGCACCCGTTCCAGCACGCGTGCCGTCAGGGTGGGGTCGATGAGCGAGTTGCCGGCGGCCACCTGCTGGATCGCTCCGACGAGGTCGCCGCCCTTGATGTCCTTGAGGACATAGCCCGAGGCGCCCGCCATGATCGCGGCGAACAGCGCCTCGTCGTCGTCGTAGGAGGTCAGGATCAGCACCTGGATCTTCGGGTCGATCGAGCGTACGGCCCGGCAGACCTCGATCCCAGAACCGTCGGGCAGGCGTGCGTCGAGGACCGCGACGTCCGGGTGGAGAGCCGGAATCCGTGCGGTCGCCTCGGCGGCCGTGGCCGACTCGCCGACCACCTCGAAGCCGTGTCGCTCGAGCATGAAGCGGAGCCCCTCGCGCACCACGTCGTGGTCGTCGAGGAGGAACACGCGGATCGGCTGCACGTCTGGAGTGTAGGTGTGGCTCACACGACGCGCCGGTAGGGCAGGTCGGCCAATGGCTGCCAGCCCTCGCCGACCTGCCGTCCGGTGAGCTCGGTCCAGGGGATCCGCAGGAACAGGCCCCGCGAGCCGCCCGCCCAGGGGCGCGGCTCCCACACCTTGCGGATGTGGTCGAGCGCTGCCGGGTCGGTGATGACGTCGGCGCGACCGCGTGCGACCACGCTCCACCCCCGCTGGTTCGCCAAGTCGAAGTGGTCGACCTCGAAGGCCAGGGTCGCTTCGCGACCGTAGGTGCCGAGCACGCTGTACGCCGAGGTGCGCACGATGATCTCTGAGTCGACCACGGAGTAGTTGACGGGGAGGATCTGGGGACCGTTCGGGGTCGAGAGGGCCACACGTCCGACGACGCCGCTACGGAGCAGGGCCTCGCACTCGGAGTAGCTGAGGTCGTGTGGCTCGGTCATCGGGCACCTCCATCAAGTAGTGGGCATTGGCTGCCTCTTGATCCTCGCCGTGCCGTGCGGAAGGCGGCAGGGCCTTTGGTCCCACGTCCGGGACCGACAGGCCCCAGCACGCTGGTCGATGCGGGACCGACCGCCCGCCCGTTCGGGACCTAAGTCCCTATCCCACGCGACCGGGGGTGGCGATGGTGGGCATCGACACACACGCGACACACGATGGCCGGGAGATGGTGGGATGACCGACGTACTGGTGGCATCGAGGCGGGATGCGGAGAAGATCGCATCGCCCGGCCTGATGCTCGGGCTGGCAACGCTCGGCTTCGCGGTGAACTTCTGGGCCTGGGCGTTGATCAGTCCGCTGGGTCCGATGTTCCGCGACCAGGGCACGCTCGGAGCGCTGTCCGAGTCCGACGTGGCCCTCCTGGTGGCCGTCCCGGTCATCGTCGGAGCACTCGGCCGGATCCTCGTCGGCGCCTTCACCGACAAGTACGGCGGCCGGCTGATGTTCCCGCTCGTCTCCGCGCTGACCATCGTGCCGGTGCTCTTCATCGCCTTCGTCGCGCTGGACTCCTACGCGCTCCTCCTGGTCGGGGGGTTCTTCCTCGGCATCGGTGGGACGGCCTTCGCGGTCGGAGTGCCGTTCGTCAACGCATGGTTCCCTCCTGAGCGTCGCGGTCTCGCCGTCGGCATCTTCGGCGCGGGGATGGGTGGTACGGCGATCAGTGCCCTGACCACCGTGAAGCTCTACACCGGCGTCGGCGAGAAGGCGCCCTTCCTCATCACCGCCGCAGTGCTCGGCGCCTACGCCGTCCTGGCCTGGCTGCTGATGCGGGACGCGCCGGGCCGGACCGTGCCCACCACCAGCCTCGTGTCCCGGCTCAACGGCAATGCCAGGCTCTCCATCACCTGGCAGGCCAGCATCCTGTACGCCGCCGCGTTCGGCGGCTACGTCGCCTTCTCGGTCTACCTGCCGGCGTACCTCAAGACCGCCCACGGTCTGAGTGCGGCCGACGCCTCCAACCGGATGGCGGGCTTCGTCGTGGTGGCGGTGCTGCTGCGGCCGATGGGTGGCTGGCTCTCGGACCGCTTCGGTGCTGTCCCGGTGCTGACCGGGGGATATGCCGTCGTCTGCGTGTGCGCTGCGATCTCGGCGTGGACACCGCCCCTCGACGGCGTCGGCACGGTGGTGTTCCTCGCCATGGCCGCGGCATTGGGCAGCGGCAGCGGGGCCACCTTCGCATTGATCGCCCAGGTCACGGACCCGGCCCGGGTCGGGGGCGTCACCGGACTGGTCGGCGCCGCAGGCGGCCTCGGCGGCTTCGTCCCGCCGCTGATCATGGGTTACGTCTACGGCCGCACGGACTCCTACGCCATCGGGCTGGTCCTGCTCTCCGTCACCGCGGCCCTCACCCTGGTCCTCACGCTCACCGTCGTCCGCAGCACCGTCAGGAACACCGTCGGCAGCACCGTTCAGGCAACCGAAGGAAGCACCGCGTGAGCACTGAGACCGGCCCGACGACTGGCCCGACGATCGGTATGGACAACGGACTGGCTGACGCACTCGTGCGCAGCCGGCGGTTCTTCACCAAGGGAAAGGTCTCGGAGGACCTGAGGACGCTGACGAAGACGGGCGGGCGGGACGCGGACGCGTTCTACCGCGACCGCTGGAGCCACGACAAGGTCGTCCGGTCCACCCACGGGGTCAACTGCACGGGCTCCTGCTCCTGGAAGGTCTACGTCAAGGACGGGATCATCACCTGGGAGACCCAGCAGACCGACTACCCCTCGGTCGGCCCCGACTCCCCGGAGTACGAGCCCCGCGGGTGTCCGCGCGGTGCGGCGTTCTCCTGGTACACCTACTCGCCGACCCGGGTGCGCTACCCGTACGTCCGCGGCGTCCTGCTCCAGATGTACCGCGAGGCGAAGAGGCAGCATGGCGGCGACCCGGTGAAGGCCTGGGCCCACATCGTCGACAACCCACAGCGCGCGAAGGCCTACAAGTCGGCCCGCGGGAAGGGCGGACTGGTTCGCGCCAGCTGGGACGAGGCCACCGAGATGGTCGCTGCCGCCTACGTGCACACGATCGCCAAGTGGGGCCCCGACCGGGTCGCGGGCTTTTCGCCGATCCCCGCGATGTCGATGGTCTCGCACGCCTCCGGGGCGCGGTTCACCTCGCTGATCGGCGGCTCGATGCTGTCCTTCTACGACTGGTACGCCGACCTGCCGGTCGCGTCCCCGCAGGTGTTCGGCGACCAGACGGACGTCCCCGAGTCGGGCGACTGGTGGGACGCCGGCTACCTGATCATGTGGGGCTCCAACGTGCCGGTCACCCGCACGCCCGACGCCCACTGGATGACCGAGGCCCGCTACCGCGGCCAGAAGGTCGTCGTCGTCGCTCCGGACTACGCCGACAACGTGAAGTTCGCCGACGAGTGGCTGGCCATCGCGCCCGGCACCGACGGCGCCCTGGCGATGTCGATGGGGCACGTCATCCTCAAGGAGTTCTTCGTCGACCGGCAGACGCCGTACTTCACCGACTACACCAAGAAGTTCACCGACCTGCCCTACCTCGTGTCGCTCGTCGAGGTCGCCGACGCTCCGGGCACCTATCGCGCCGGCAAGTTCCTGACCGCCGCCGACCTGCCCGCACACGCCGACGCGGAGAACGCGCACTTCAAGACGGTCCTGCTCGATGCCCGCACCGGGGAGCCGGTGGTGCCCAACGGATCGTTGGGTGACCGTTTCGGCGACGCCGGCATGGGCAAGTGGAACCTCGACCTCGGCGACGTCGATCCCCAGCTGACGGTCCTCGTGCCCGGCGGGGAGACCGTGTCCCTGGAGCTGCCGCGGTTCGACGACGTCGACGGCACGCCGGGCTCGCTGCCCCGCGACGTCCCCGTGAAGCGGGTCGGTGACCACCTGGTCACCACCGTCTTCGACCTGATGCTGGCGCAGTACGGCGTGGGCCGTGACGGGCTCGCCGGCTACGCCGCGTCGTACGACGACGCCTCAGCGCCGTACACCCCGGCCTGGCAGGAGGCCATCACCGGTGTGCCGGCCGCGACCGCAGCGCGGATCGGGCGCGAGTTCGCCGCCAACGCCGAGGAGTCCAAGGGCCGCTCGATGATCGTGATGGGAGCCGGCACCAACCACTGGTTCCACTCTGACACGATCTACCGTGCCTTCCTGACCCTGACCAACCTCACCGGCTGCCAGGGCGTCAACGGCGGCGGCTGGGCGC
>NZ_JAOPXV010000231.1 GCF_025964975.1 Nocardioides sp. | reverse complement strand
CACGCGCATGGCGTTGACGGCCACGCCGTCGGCGTCGTTCTTGTCGCCTCGACCGACCCAGCGGCCGGCTGCCATGGCGGCGGCCTCGGTCACTCGCACGAGCTCGAGGGCGAGGTTACGGTCGGGCTGCTGCTGGGACGGGCTCATGGGCCGCATGCTAGCGGTCGTGGGTCACCGTGCTGTAGCGGCTCACGGCGGTGGCCTTGACCGAGAGCCAGACCTCACGGCCCGGAGCGAGCCCGAGCTCGGCGGTGGCCTGCGGCGTGACGTCGGCCAAGAGCGGCGGGTCGGTGTCGATCAACAGGCGTACGGCATCGCCGTGCTGCTGGGCGCTGGCGACCGGTCCCTGCCACTGGAGACGGGCGGAACCCGCGGGTCTGACCAGGCTCACGGTCACGTCGCGGGGCGAGAAGGTCGTGAGCTCCTCGCCGTCATCGGTCCGGTCGCGGAGCAGGTTCACACCGACCAGGCGCGCCACGTGGTCAGTGGCCGGCCGGGCGGCCACCTCTTGGGGCGAACCGCGCTGGGCGACGCGCCCCTGGTCGAGCACCAGCACCTGGTCGGCCAGGGTGAGCGCGTCGATCGCCTCGTGCGTGATCAGGATGGCGATGCCGTCATAGGTTGCCAGGTGGTTGGCCAGCTCGACCCTCAGCCCCATCGCCACCGTGACGTCCAGGCCGGCGAAGGGCTCGTCGAGCAGCAGCAGCCGAGGTCGCGTGGCGAGCGCCCGAGCGATGGCCACGCGCTGGGCCTCACCACCCGACAGCTCGCCGGGGCGGCGGTGGCTCAGGTGTCCGACGCCGAAGGCGTCCAGGAGGTCCTGGGCACGCCGGTCAGCCTCCCGGCGCGTCCGGCCTCGGGAACGCGGACCGAAGGCGACGTTGTCGAGGGCACTCAGGTGCGGGAAGAGCAGCTGGCCCTGGAAGACCATGCCCACCTCCCGGTCTCGCGCCGGCAGCTGCAGGAGGTCGGTGCCGTCCAGCACGGCGGTCCCGTGAGCCGTGATGAGACCGGCCAGGGCACGGATGAAGGAGGACTTGCCCGCCCCGTTCGGGCCGATCACCGCCACCACCGACCCCACGTCGGCGGTGAGCTCGACGTGCGTACGCCCAGGGACGCTCAGGTCGACACGCAAGCCTCCTGACGGCTCGGTGGTCGGCTCGCTGGTCATGGCGTCCCCGACCAACGGTCGCGCAGGAGCAGCAGCACTGCGACGGAGACGACGAGCATCACGAAGCTCATCGCGAGAGCCGCATCCTGGTCGCTCTGGCGGGTGGAGTAGATCAGGGTCGGCATGGTCTGGGTGGTGCCGGGATAGTTGCCGTTGAAGGTGATGGTGGCCCCGAACTCCCCGAGGGACCGGGCCCAGCCCAGGACCATCCCGGCGGCGATCCCGGGCCATGCCAACGCGATGGTGACCCGACGGAAGGTCGTCCATCGGGAAGCGCCGAGCGTGGCCGCGGCGGCGTCGTACTCCGGATCGGCCGAGCGGAGCGCACCTTCGATCGCCAGCACCACGAAGGGCAGGGAGACGAAGACGTGTGCCAGCACGACGCCCCAGGCGGTGAAGGGAAACGCGAAGCCGGTCACGGCCAGCAGCGGCTCGCCCAGGAAACCGGTACGACCGAAGGCCGTCCGCAGGGCAACGCCGGCTACGACAGGGGGCAGCACCATCGGCACGGTCACCAGCACCCGCACGAGCTTGCGGCCGCGGAAGTCGGCCCGAGCCAGCACCCACGCCAGCGGCAGCCCCAGGACCAGGCATGCCACCATCGCAGCGGTCGAGGTCCACGCGCTCAGCCAGAGCGCGCTCTGCAAAGCGGGTGAGGTGAGCTGGCTGGGCAGCGTCCGCCAGTCGAGCGCCGCGATCATCGCGACCAGGGGCAGGACGAGGAGCAGGACGCCCAGACCGGCGGGGACGAGCAGCAGGAGTGGCGGGCGGCCGAGGACGGCACCCGACGGTGTGGATCGCCACGGCCGACTCCCGGGACGGCTTCGGGGCCGGCTGACGGGCTGCCTCACGGGTTGCCGAACCCGGCCCGCTCGAGGATCGCCAGACCGTCCTCGGAGGTGACGAAGTCCGCCCAGTCCTGGGCGAGATCGGGCTCGTCGGACTGCTCGAGGGTGGTCGCGAAGTAGGTCGTCAGCGCGGACTC
Organism: Nocardioides sp.; assembly: GCF_025964975.1. GTDB lineage: Bacteria > Actinomycetota > Actinomycetes > Propionibacteriales > Nocardioidaceae > Nocardioides. The sequence continues at coordinate 2,162 of NZ_JAOPXV010000231.1, read as the reverse complement.
GGCGCCCGGGATCTCGATCGCCACCACGTCATCGCCGGCAGCCACTGCGTCGGTGGCGTAGACGAGCCCCGCGTCGGCCTCGCCGGAGACGACCTTGTCGAGGGTGGCGCGAACGTCCTCCTCCAAGCTGGCTGGCTCCGCGGTGATGTCGTTGTCGGCCAGGACCGCCGCAGCCACCTTGCCGCACGGCGCCTCATCCGTGCAGCGGACCCAGGTCGTGCCGTCGAGGTCGTCCAGGGTCTCGATCTGGCTCGGGTTGTCGGGTCGGGTGACGATCGTGAGCACATTGGTGGCGAAGGCGGTGACCTCGCCGGCCGCGCCGGCATCCTCGGCGAGCTGCACGGAGGCCTCGTCGGCAGTTGCCAGTACGTCGCCGGGCGCACCGTCGGCCACCTGCTCGGCGAGGTCGGTGCTCGACCCGAACGAGAAGGACACCTCGGTGTCGGCGTGCTGGCTCTCGAACTCGTCTGCCAACTCCTCGAAGACGTCCGTCAGGGATGCCGCGGCAAGCACGACGAGCTGGCTGTCGCCGTCCTCCGCGCCATCGGCCCCGCACGCCGCCAGGGTGGACGTGAGCGTCAGCACCGACGCGAGCATGACGGGACCCACCGCAGTTCGGGAGAGGCTCATGGACCCATACTGCCGTATGTGCGTCACCATCGACGGAAATCGTCCGCAGATGCGGTCAGACGGTCTCGATCACCACGTTGGTCGACTTCACCGAAGCGACCGCCCGCACGCCGGGGGCGAGGCCGAGCTCGTCAGCAGCGTCGGCACTCATCAGCGACACCATCCGGCTTCGGCCACAGACCATCTCGACCTGCGCCATCACCGTGTCCTTCTTGACCCGCGTGACGATCCCGGGCAGGCGGTTGCGCGCGCTGACCGAGCTCGCCCGGCTGCGCTCGCGGTCGGGTTCGTCGACCAGCGACTCGGCCAGCACGGCCAGGTCCGCCCCGACGATGACGGCCGGGTTGCCGGACGCCGGCAGCCGGCCGGCCTCCACCCAGCGCCGTACGGTGTCGTCGCTCACGCCGAGGATCTCGGCCGCCTCGGCCACGCGGTAGGACGTCACGGCGCCATTGTGGCCCCACAACGACGTCGATGGGGTCGACCGGCCCCGCCCCGATGGTGCGGCGCCTGTGAGAATGGGCGGGTGAGTGAGAAGCCAGCGCGCTACCAGCGCTCGACCAGCGGTCTGATCGGAGCGCTGGTGGTGACGCTCCTGGCGGTCGGCGTCTTCTGGACCGTACGGTCCCTCAGTCGCGCCGACGTCGAGGTCGTACGCGAGCCGGTCGACTTCGCCGCCTCGGCCGAGGCCGCGCGTGGTGCGGGCTTCGACGTGGTCGCCCCCGCCACGCTGCCGGAGGGATGGAGGGCCACGGCGATCGACCTGACCCAGACCGATCCGCCGGAGTGGGGGATGGGCGTCCTGACGGACGACGGGAAGTTCGTCGGCCTGCGCCAGGAGGGCCGACCCGTGGACGACCTCGTCGAGGTCAATGTCGACGAGGACGCGGTCGAGGGCGACCCGCTCTCCCTCGACAGTGCCGTGGGCGACACCTGGCATACCTGGACCGACGAAGGTGGCGACACCGGATATTCCATCGAGTACGCCGACCAGACGGTGCTCGTCTACGGCTCCGCCCCGCCCGAGGACCTGCAGCGCTTCATCGCGCTGCTCGAGCGCTGAGGGCCGCACCCAGCAACGGCCCGGTGCGCGAGCGTCAGCAGGGGAGATTCAGCTGGACCGCTCGAAGGTGACGAGCAGTCCATCGACGCCGCCCGGGCCCACCCTGCCCTTGACCTCGGCGGCAGTGATCGCCTTCAGCTTCCAGCCCTCTCGTCCGTGCTCGTTGAGCAGGGCCTCCAGCTTCTCGCCCGACATCTTGCCGCCGATCATCTTCTCGCGGACCTCGACGACCCTGTATTCGTATGGCATGCCTCGACCGTAGTCCTGCATGACTCGCAGGACTACCTCCACGCCCAGCGGGGCGGCACTGAGGCATCGGTGGGCGCGTGCGTGGGGCTTTCGTCGGCCTAGGTTCGTCGGTGGAAGCGGTAGTCGCCGTGGGGGAGGCGGTGGGGTGAGGTAGCGGGTGTGGTGGGCTCGGTGGTGGTGGTGGGGTGCTGAGCAGTGCGGCGTTGGTGAGGTCGGTCTT
>NZ_JAOPXV010000226.1 GCF_025964975.1 Nocardioides sp. | reverse complement strand
CGCGGGCCGTGCACACGAGGGCGCCGAGCTCCATGACGGCCACGGCCCAGGTCGCCGCTGTCGGCGCGTCATCGGGCAACAACCCCGACGCCACGTCGCGTTCGCCGCGCGTCACCGCTGGCGGCGGGAACTCGTTGGCACCGATAGCGCGGCCCAGCACTCGTCGGACGTTGGTGTCGAGCACGACGTGTCGCTGACCGAAGGCGAAGCTCGCGATCGCCGACGCGGTGTAGTCCCCGATGCCGGGAAGCGCCAGCAGTTCGGCGTACGTCGCAGGCACCTCACCTCCGTGAGCTGACACGATCGCCACCGCGGCGGCATGCAACCGGAGCGCTCGACGGGGGTAGCCCAGCCGACCCCACATGCGCACCGCCTCGCCCACCGGGTCGGCGGCCAGTGCAGGAGGCGACGGCCAACGCGCGAGCCACGCCTCGTGGATGGGGAGCACCCGGGCCACTGGGGTCTGCTGGAGCATGAACTCCGACACCATCACCGACCACGGTGACGCCGAGTCCGAGCGCCAGGGGAGCTCGCGTGCATGTCGGTCGTACCACCCGAGCACCGGGTCGTGGAGGTCGCTCATCCCCTGAATCGTAGGTGCTTTGCCCTGGGCGTCGGTGTGGCAGCACCACGCAGGATCCTCGGCTGTCTACGGTTGCGTCCATGCCCTCTTCGCCCCTCCAGACGCGTGGCCCGTTGCCCGCGCGCGTCTACTGGACGCGGCGGCTGGTGCTCCTGGGAGTCGCCCTCGTGTTGGTGGCGGGACTGGCCCGGATCCTCGGCGGCGCCAGTGACGGCTCCGACGCGGGAGCTGACAAGGCAACCACGGCAGGCGCGACGACGACAAGCACGACGACCCCGGAAGCATCAACGGAGCCGGTGCGTCGCAAGCGCAAGAAGAACCGGACCCCCACCGAGCCGCCCCTGGCCGAGCCGTCCGGTCCCTGCGTGAGCAGCGACATCGTCGCGACCCCGGTGATCGATACCGCTGCGGGCGCCACCGACGTGCCGATCACCCTCAACCTCCGCACGCTGCGGACCGCTGCCTGCACCTGGCGGGTGGCACCGGACACCCTGACCGTGTCGATCACCTCCGGCGACGACTTCATCTGGTCGAGCCGTGAGTGCCCCACCAGCATCGCCGTGCAGGACGTGGTCGTCAGGTCGGCGGTGGACACCCCCGTCGTGGTGACGTGGGACGACGCCCGCCGCTCCGACGAGGACTGCTCCGAGCTGGCCGACTGGGCGCGCCCGGGCTACTACCACGTGGAGGCGGCCGCCCTTGGTGGTGAGCCCGCCGACGTCCAGTTCGAGCTGGTCCCTCCGCCCCGCGCAGTCATCACCAAGACGGTCACCCCCAAGCCCGAGCCGACCTCGAAGGGCAAGGCTGACAAGCAGGGCGACACCGAGCACACCCCCGGCGAGCAGGGCGAGGGCAACTCCGAGGGCTGAGCAGTCGAGGTGCGGGTGAGTTAGATGTAGCGCTCCGTGATGCTCGACTCGGCCAGCCGGGAGAGGCCTTCGCGGACGCTCCTGGCGCGCAGCTCGCCGACACCCTCGACCGCCTGCAGGTCATCGATCCCGGCTGAGAGCAGCTGTTGGAGACCGCCGAAGTGCTCGACCAGACGGTCGACCACGGCTGCGGGCAACCGCGGCACCTTGGCGAGCAGCCGGTAGCCGCGGGGGGCGACGGCGCCGTCGAGGTGCTCGGCGGAGCCGAGGCCCAGCACCGTCGCCACGGCTCCCTGGTCGACGAGGTCGGTGGGGGAGAGGTTGGCGAGGTCGGCCAGCATCGTCTCTGGTGTGGTCTTGCGCTTCTTGCTGGCGGGCAGGTAGTCGCGGACGACGAGCTCGCGCTCGGCGTCCACGCCGGTGATGAGCTCCTCGAGCTGCAGCGACAGGAGTCGCCCGTCGGTGCCGAGCTCGAGGACGTAGTCATCGATCTCGCTCGCGATGCGGGTCACCATCTCCAAGCGCTGGGCGACCGCCGCGACGTCGCGGACGGTGACCAGGTCTTCGATCTCGAGGGCGGAGAGCGTCGCGGAGACCTCGTCGAGGCGGAGTTTGTAGCGCTCGAGCGTCGCCAGGGCCTGGTTGGCACGGGAGAGGATCTGGTTGGAACCCTCCAGGACGTGACGGATGCCGCCGACGTACGCGGCGATGGTCTGCATCGACTGCGACACCGAGATCACCGGGAAGCCGGTCTGGCGAGCCACCCGGTCTGCCGTGCGGTGGCGGGTGCCGGTCTCCTCGGAGGGGATCGTGTGGTCGGGCATCAGGTGGACCGCCGCGCGGTGGATGCGGTTGACGTCCTTGTCCAGGATGATTGCGCCGTCCATCTTTGCGAGCTCGCGCAGTCCGGTCGCGGTGAAGGGGACGTCGAGGGTGAAGCCACCCGTGCCGATCGAGTCGACCGTCTTGTCGATGCCCAGCACGATCAGTGCGCCGGTGCGCCCACGCAGGATGCGCTCGAGACCGTCTCGAAGGGCGGTGCCGGGCGCGATCTCCGCCAAGGTCGCACGCAGACGTCGCATCTCATCGGTCGGCTCCGCCAACGTAGGTCCTTCCCCCAGACGTGCGCGGTCTCGCGCGCGGTCAGTCTAGGGGACTTCGACCGCGTCGATCGCCGGTGGTGACCTGTGCCGTGCGGAGAGCGGAGAACACCGACGACACGTCGAGGACCGTCATCCCGTCCACGTCGCGACTCATCGGTCGGTGGGGATCGTCGGTGGCACCCGGCTCGCACGGGACGATGGCCACGCGGAAACCGAGCCGGGCCGCCTCCGCGAGCCGTTGGGGCAGGTCGCGGACCCGTCGCAGCTCGCCCGCCAGCCCGATCTCACCCATGGCCACGACTCCCTTGGGCGGCGCCAGCCCGGTGGTCGAGCTGGCGATGGCGATCGCGATCGCGAGGTCTGCTGCCGGCTCGGTGATCCGCGCGCCACCGACCGTCGAGGCGAAGACGTCGTGCTGGTGCAGCTTGGCCCCGGCGTGCTGCTGCAGCACGGCGAGGATCATCGCGACGCGTGATCCGTCGATGCCCGAGGTGGTCCGTCGCGGCCTCTCCAGGGGTGAGGGCGTCACCAGTGCCTGGACCTCGGCGAGCATCGGACGTCGTCCTTCCATCGTCACCGCGACGCAGGTGCCCGGGACCTCCGAGGAGTGGTGCTCGACGAAGAGCCCGGTCGGGTCGGTGACTGCCCGGATCCCGGCGGGGGACAGGTCGAAGCAACCCACCTCGTCGACGGGGCCGAACCGGTTCTTCATCGCGCGCACCATCCTGAAGCGCGAGTTGCGGTCGCCCTCGAAGTGGAGCACGACGTCGACGAGGTGCTCGAGGACCCGAGGACCTGCGATGGACCCGTCCTTGGTGACGTGTCCGACGATCACCGTCGTGATGTTGCGGGTCTTGGCGACCCGGATGAGCGCGGCCGCGACCTCCTTGACCTGGGTCACCCCGCCAGGCACGCCCTCGATCCCACTCGCCCCGATGGTCTGGATGGAGTCGATGACCAGCAATGTGGGCCGGACCTGCTCGATGTGCGTCAGGACGGCGCCGAGGTCGGTCTCAGCGGCGAGGTAGAGCTCGTCGTGCACGCCCCCGGTGCGGTCGGCGCGCAGCCGGACCTGGGAGGCCGACTCCTCGCCGGTGACATAGAGGGTGCGGGTCCGGACCCGGGCGGTCTGGGCAGCGACCTCCAGCAGCAGGGTGCTCTTGCCGACGCCCGGCTCGCCCGCGAGCAGGATCGCCGCCCCCGGCACGAGGCCACCGCCCAGCACCCGGTCGAGCTCGGGGACGCCGCTCGTGCGGAACTTCGAGTCCTCCACGGAGACCTGCCCGATCGGGACGGCCGGGGTCGTCACCGGTGACGCGGCCGTGCGCATGGTCGTCGCGGCGCTCTCGGCCACCGATCCCCACGCCTGGCACTCGCCGCAGCGACCGACCCACTTGGAGGTCTCCCAGCCGCACTCCGTGCAGCGGTGGGCGGGCCGGGCCTTGGCGGTTTTGCTCATGCGCTGAACGGTAGGCGACGGCACCGACAGGCCCTGCCCCCGTTATGCTGCAGCTGGATTGGAACGATCAAGGAGTCGTTGATGTCGCGCACGGAGCCTCGAGCCACCGGGTTCATCCCTGTCTCGCCGCCGACGCTCGCGGACGTCGCCGAGCGCGCCGGGGTCTCGCGCCAGACGGTGTCCAACGCCGTCAACAACCCGGACCTGCTGCGCCCCGGCACCCTCGAACGCGTGCGTCAGGTGATCGAGGAGATGGGCTACTCGCCCAACCGCGCCGCCCGCAACCTCCGCACCCGCAGCTCGCAGCTGATCGGGCTCCGCGTCGCTCCGGCCCAGGAGGGGACGGCCAACGCGATGATGGATCGCTTCGTCCACACCCTGGTCGACACCTCGGCCGAGGCGGGCTACCACGTGCTGCTCTTCGCCGGGGACAACGAGGACCCGGTCGGCGGCTACGAGAACCTCATGCGCTCGACCGCCGTCGATGCCTTTGTCGTCACCGACACCTATCTCGGCAACCCGCAGGCGGCGTGGCTCTCCGAGCACCGTGCCCCGTTCGTCGCGTTCGGCCGTCCCTGGGACGACCCCGCAGCCACCCACCCGTGGGTCGACGTCGACGGGGCCGCCGGCACCCGGCTGGCCACCGAGCACCTGCTCGCGAAGGGCCACACGCGGATCGCCTGGATCGGCTGGCGCAAGGACTCGCCGATCGGTGAGGACCGCCGGGCGGGCTGGTTGGGCGCGATGCACGACGCCGGGCTCCCCACCACCGGGCTCGCCTCCCGGGTGGAGGACTCCGTCCAGAGCGGAGCAGGGGCCGCGGCCGTGCTCCTCGACGAGTCGGCGCCGACTGCGTTCGTCTGCGCATCCGACACCTTGGCGATGGGTGTGCTGCACACGCTGTGGATCCGCCAGCTCGCTCCCGGCACCGACATCGCCGTCGTCGGCTTCGACGACTCGCAGGTGGCGCAGGTCTTCCCCGTCGGGCTGACCTCGGTGCGCCAGCCGCTGGAGGACGTCGCCGTCGCGATCGTGCGCGCCCTCGAAGACCTGCTGAGCCACCTGCCGGCGACGACGTCAGGCGTGCTGCTCACCCCCACCCTCGCCGTTCGCGAGTCCAGCTAGAAGCGGCGCCACCACACGTTCACGGCGTAGTCGACAGACGTCCCCTCGTGCTCGGCCAGGATGGCGTCCGCGAGGTCGGGGGCGAACTCGATCCGCACGACCGACTCCAGGTCCGCGCGACGCTCGAACGACCAGCCCATCTCGACAGGCATGCGGGTCCACCCGCGGACCGACCAGAAGCGCTCGACGACGTCCGGGTCGATCTCGGGGCAGCCCCGCCTGAACCACCCGCCGAAGGTCGAGCGGGACGCGTCGTTGTCCACGACGAACGCAGTCCCGCCGCGGGCCATCACGCGGTCGAGCTCGCCGAGACCGGGCTCGCAGCCGGGGCCGAAGAAGTAGGCCCAGCGCGCCTGCATGACGTCGATGCTGCTGTCTGCGACCGGGAGGGCCTGCGCCGTACCGACCTCGACCGAGACGTTGCGCATCCGGCGAGTACGCCGCCGCGCCAGCGCCACGAGGTCCCGGTGCGGCTCGACCCCGACGACCGTCGCAGCCCTGCCTGCCCAACCCGGCAGGTGGAACCCGGTCCCGCAACCCACGTCGAGGAATCGTGCCGCGTCCCAGGACGCGACCGACGCCATCGCGGCCTCGATCCGCCCGTGCGGGTCGGCTGCCCGGTTCTCGAGCTCGTAGGTCGCCGGGTGGTACCAGATGTTCGGCGACGGGATGGTCAGAGCCGGACCAGTCCTGACGGGGTCTGGAACTGCGCCGCCAGGATGCCCGGGGTGCCGTTGGGGGCGACCCACTCGACCTTGACGTCCTCGAGGGGTGCCTCGACGCTCTGGCCGAGCCACTCGCTCACGCGCTGCGGGTCACCGGCGATCTCGAGGGTGGCGAGACAGAAGTCCGGGTCGGCTCCGTTGCTCGGGTGCATGTCGGGCGCCGTCTCCCACTTGACGAAGAACGGCAGCTGCGGGTCGGTGATGAGGCTGTTGACGCCGAGCTGCTGCCACAGCAGCTCCTCCCCGGTGGGGAGATGACGGTTGCCCTTGACGGCCTCGCGGCCCAGACGAGTCTCGAGTGCGGCGATGTCGTCGACCGCGACGACCCAGCCCAGCCAGCCGCCGCCGGCAGCGGAGCGGGCGCGGACGGCCTGGCCGAACGGCGCCTTGTCGGAGGCCGGGTGGTCGAGGCACTCCACGATCTCGAGGTAGTTGCCCCCGTCCAGCGGCATGGTCATGTTTCGGGTGCCGAAGCGAGGGTGCACCCCACCGTCGGTGAACTCCTTGCCGAGCAGGCCCCCAAGGCGCTGGGCGGTGCTGGCGAGACCATCAGGTCCGGCTGCGAAAGAGAGGTGGTCCAGGCGCATGCAGGCATTCTTATCCCGCGGTCCGCGGCGCCCACACCGGGGGTCGTCTTTTCTTGACGTCGAGAAAGTTGGGCTCAGCGAGGGTCTGCCGGATGCAGCGCCAGCGCGGACCGCGAGCGCACATGCGCCTCCGCGTGCCGGACGAGCTCGGCATAGGCTCGCTCGCCCATCAGCTCGGTCAGCTCGGGTGCGTGGGTGACGAAGACCGCGTCGACGGCGACGTGGGCCTCGGTGTTCCCCGAGCAGTACCAGTCGAGGTCGTGCCCCCCGGGTCCCCAGCCGCGCCGGTCGTACTCACCGATCGACACCTCGGTGTAGGAGGTGCCGTCCTGACGTTCGACCGTGCGGTAGGTGCGCCGGATCGGCAACTGCCAGCAGACGTCGGGCTTGGTCTCCAGCGGGTTGCGGCCCTGCTCGAGCGCGAGGCCGTGGAGCGCACAACCGGCGCCGCCCGGTCCGACTCCGGGCCCGAAGTCGGCACGGTTGTGGAACACGCACGCGCCCTGGCCCGCGTGCTCGCGGGTGCGCGTCTTCCGCTCGCCGTCGTCGTCCTTCTCGATCCAGTCGCTCTTCTTGACGGGTCTGCCGGGGTGGAACTGCCACTGGTCAGGGGTGAGCTGGGCGACGTACGCCGCGACGCGCAACTCGTCGTCCTTGTCCGCGAAGTGCGCGCCCAGGGTGCAGCACCCGGTGTCGGGCGCGTCCGCGTAGATCCCCTGGCAACCCTGGCCGAAGATGCACATGTAGCTCGACGTCAACCAGGTCAGGTCGCACCGGAAGACCTGGTCCTCGTCGGCGGGATCGAGGAACTCGACGTAGGCACGGGGAAACACGAGGTCGACTTCAGGCACCACGTGATCCTACGGGCGGCCATGTCCATCAGGCTTCCCTAGTAGTTTGGACCCATGCGTCTGGGCGTCCTCGACATCGGCTCCAACACGGGGCACCTCCTCGTGGTGGATGCGCACGGCGGTGCGGCGCCCCTCCCGGCCTTCTCGCACAAGCAGGCCCTGCGGCTCGCCGAGCACCTCGACGACCGGGGGGCGGTGACACCGGCGGGCATCGAAGCGCTCACCGAGTTCTGCGCCTCAGCGGTCCGCGTGGCCGAGGACAAGGGGTGCGAGGACATGCTCGGGTTCGCCACCTCAGCAGTGCGTGACGCCGTCAACTCCCACGACGTGCTGGCCCACGTCAAGGCCGTCAGTGGGGTCGACCTCGAGGTGCTCTCCGGCGAGGACGAGGCCCGACTGACGTTCCTCGCCGTACGCCGGTGGTTCGGGTGGTCTGCGGGCCGGCTGGCGATCTTCGACATCGGTGGCGGCTCGCTGGAGATCGCCGGCGGCGCCGACGAGTCTCCCGACGTCGCGTGGTCGCTGCCGCTCGGTGCCGCTCGGTTGGCGCGGACGTGGTTCGCCCGCGACCGCCCCGACGACGAGACGGTCCGCCGGCTGCGTCGGGAGATCCGCACTGAGATCGCCCGTGACGCCGGCAACCTGCTCCGTCCCGGTCCGCCGGACCACGCGGCGGCCACGTCGAAGACCTTCCGGTCGCTGGCCCGCATCTGCGGCGCCGCCCCCAGTGGCGACGGCGCCCTCGTCCCTCGCGTGCTGGAGCGCCAGACCCTCGCCGAGTGGATCCCCAAGCTGATCTCGCTGTCCGCCGAGGAGCTGGCCGACCTGCCGGGGGTCTCGCCGAGCCGGACGCACCAGATCGTCCCGGGCGCTCTGGTCGCCGAGGCGTGCATGGACATCTTCGACCTGCCCGCCCTCGAGATCTGTCCTTGGGCGCTGCGCGAGGGCGTCATCCTCGAGCGCCTCGACCAGATCTCGGTGCTGGGGCGCCCGTGACCCTCATCGCCCTGTCCACCGCATCGGTCTATCCGGAGTCGACCGCCCACGCCTTCGGCTATGCGGCCCAGACCGGCTACGACGCCGTCGAGGTGATGGTCGGCATCGACGCGCTCTCGCAGCAGACGGCGGCCATCAAGCAGCTGGTGGAGCACCACGAGATGCCGGTGTGCGCCATCCATGCGCCCTGCCTGCTCTGGACGCAGCGGGTGTGGGGCACCGAGCCCTGGGGGAAGCTCGAACGCTCCGCCGAGCTCGCCGCCGACGTCGGGGCCGACGTTGTCGTCGTCCACCCGCCGTTCCGCTGGCAGAAGGACTACGCCGCCGGCTTCGTCGACGGCATCGCAGCTCTCGAGGCCTCGACCGGCATCGCCTTCGCCGTGGAGAACATGTACCCGTGGCGTGCGTCGTCACGTCGAGGAATGGAGATGTACCTCCCGGGCTGGGACCCGAGCGAGCAGCACTACGCCAACACCACGATCGACCTCTCGCACGCTGCCATCGCCGGCTCGGACGTGATCGAGATGGCCGAGCGCATGGGAGACCGGCTCCGTCACGTCCACCTCACCGACGGCAGCGGCTCGGCCAAGGACGAGCACCTCGTGCCGGGCCGCGGCGTGATGCGAGCCGCGGCCTTCCTCTCCCACCTCGCCGAGCGCGAGTTCGACGGCCACATCGTGTTGGAGATCAACACCCGCAAGTGCACCAGCCGGGCCGAGCGCCTGAAGGACCTCAGCGAGTCGCTCGACTTCGCCCGTCAGCACTTCGCCATCCGAACACCCTGATGACCCGGCCCTCGCCGGGTCGCCGTCCGGGCGGCCCGGACACCCGTGCCGATGTGCTCGCGGCTGCTCGGCGGAGCTTCGCCGAGAAGGGCTTCCGGGGTACGACGATCCGCGCCGTGGCCGCGGAGGCGAGTGTCGATCCGTCGTTGGTGCACCACTACTTCGGCACCAAGGACGCTCTGTTCCTCGCCGCGATGGAGCTGCCGGTCGACCCTCGCGAGGTCCTCGGACCACTGATCGACGGGCCGGTTGAGACGGTGGCGGAGCGCTTTGTCGGCGCCTTCGTGGCGGTGTGGGACGACCCGGCCCTCCAGCCGGCCCTGCTCACGGTGGTGCGCAGTGCGCTCGAGCCCGGCGGCGACCGGTTGTTCTCCGAGGGCTTCCTGCCTCTCATCGTCCAGCCGGTCGGCGTCGCGCTCGGCCTGGATCGTCCCGAGTACCGGATGACGCTGCTGGCCAGTCAGGTGCTGGGGCTGATCCTCATGCGATACGTGCTCCGCGTGGAGCCACTCGCCTCGATGCCCCCGGCCGTCCTGATCGCCACCTACGCCCCCACCATCCAGCGCTACCTCACCGGCGAGCTGCCCTGACGCCTTGACAGCGTCGAGGGACGGCACACGATTCAACACATGGTGAATAACGTCATCGCGATCGACGCCCTCCGGGTCGCTCGCGGCGGCCGGGAGGTGCTCCCGGTCTGAGCCTCGACGTCGGCCCGGGCGTCACCGGCCTGCTGGGTCCGAGCGGGTGCGGCAAGTCGACCCTGATGCGCTCCGTCGTGGGCGTCCAGAAGATCGATGCCGGGACCGTGGAGATCCTCGGCCTGCCGGCAGGCTCCCCGTCGCTTCGCAACCGCGTCGGCTACCTCACCCAGGCCCCGAGCGTGTACGACGACCTGTCCGTCGCCGAGAACCTCCGCTTCTTCGCCCGCGGCTCAGCGTGCCCGGGGACATCGACCGAGTCGTCGAGGAGGCGACCGCGTCCGTCGACCTGGGCGACCACCGCGACCAGGGGTGGGCCGGCTCAGCGGCGGGCAGCGTTCGCGCGCCAGCCTGGCGGTCGCCCTGCACGGCAAACCCGACGTGCTGGTCCTGGACGAGCCGACCGTGGGTCTCGACCCGGTGCTCCGTCGGGACCTCTGGGCCTTGTTCCACCGGATCGCCGCTGGCGGCACGGCCGTGCTGGTCTCCAGTCACGTGATGGACGAGGCCGAACGGTGCGACCAGCTGGTGCTGATGCGCGACGGCCGGGTGATCGCGAGCGGGTCGCCTGCCGACATACGCGGCGAGGCCCACGACAGCGAGGCCGCGTTCCTGCGGATCGTCGAAGGAACTCCCCCGTGAGGCCCAGCACCATGCTCGCCGTCGCCGGCCGCGTGCTCACCTAGGTCCGCCGCGACGGCCGGACCCTGGTGATGCTGCTGGTGGTCCCGTGCGCCCTGATCAGCCTGCCGTGGTGGATGTTCGAGGACCTTCCCGGCAACTCGTTCGACCGCTTCGGGCCAGGGCTGCTCGCGCTGTTCCCCTTCATCGTGATGTTCCTGGTCACCAGCGTCACGACGCTGCGGGAGCGCAGCAGCGGCACCCTGGAGCGCCTGCTCGCGATGCCCATGGGCAAGCTCGACTTCCTGCTGGGCTACGCCCTCGCCTTCGGCGCGATCGCGGCGGTGCAGGCCAGCCGGGCGGTAGGCGTCAGCGTCGGGCTGCTCGGGCTCGACGTGAACGGTCCCGTCTGGCTGCTCGGGATCGTTGCCGTCGTCGACGCGGTGCTCGGCACCGCACTCGGCCTGTTCGTCAGCGCCTTCGCGCGGAGCGAGTTCCAGGCGGTGCACTTCATGCCGCTCGTGGTCATCCCGCAGCTCCTGCTGTGCGGGCTCTTCGTGCCGCGAGAGGCGCTGCCGCCCGTGCTCGAGGCCATCAGCGACGTCCTGCCCCTCTCCTACGCCATCGACGCGATGCAGGAGCTCGTCGGTGCGGCCGACGAGTCCTTGGTATGGCGCAACATCGCCGTCGTCCTAGGGTTCGCGATCGCCGGGCTCGCGCTCGGGGCGGCGACCCTGCGGCGGCGTACGGCCTGACTGGGTCGGTCGGGGCGCTTCGGCGTAGCCTTGACTCCATGCCACTGCTTCGTCGACCGATTCTCCTGCTCGCCAAGAGCGACGTCGTCAAGAACCTCGTCAGCACGATGCCGGTGTCCTCCGGCATCGTCACCAGTCACGTCCCGGGCGAGACCACCGAGTCGGCCGTCGACGCGACCGCTCGGCTGATCGACGACGGACTGCGCGTCACCTTGGACTTCCTCGGCGAGGACACCTTGGACGCAGCCCAGGCCGAGGCGACGGTCGCCGCCTACAAGGACGTCCTCTCGGAGCTCGCTCGACGCGGTCTGGCCGGCAAGGCCGAGGTGAGCGTCAAGCTCTCGGCGGTGGGCCAGGCGCTGCCCGAGAACGGGGAGAAGGTCGCCCTCGAGAACGCCCGCGAGATCTGCCGCGCCGCGCGCAACGCCGGCACCACGGTCACCCTGGACATGGAGGACCACACCACCACCGACTCGACGCTGGCGATCCTGCGCGAGCTGCGCAAAGACTTCCCCGAGACCGGTGCCGTGCTCCAGTCCATGCTCCACCGCACCGAGGCCGACTGCCGCTCGCTCGCCTACGAGGGCTCCCGCGTGCGGCTGTGCAAGGGCGCTTACCACGAACCCGACTCGGTGGCGTTCCAGGACAAGCTCGACATCGACAAGTCCTACGTCCGCTGCCTCAAGGTCCTGCTGGCGGGTCAGGGCTATCCGATGATCGCCAGCCACGACCCTCGGATGATCCAGATCGCGTCGTCGCTGGCCAGCCGGCACGGCCGCCGCCCGGGCACCTACGAGTTCCAGATGCTCTATGGCATCCGGCCCGACGAGCAGAAGCGGCTGGCGAAGACAGGGGAGACCGTGCGGGTCTACCTCCCCTACGGCCAGGAGTGGTACGGCTACCTCATGAGACGCCTCGCCGAGCGTCCGCAGAACCTGACATTCTTCCTGCGCTCCCTCGTCTCGAAGAAGTAGGCACCCATGCCCGTGCGCGCCACCCAGACGGCCATCATTGGCGCCGGCGTGATGGGCGAGACCCTCCTGTCAGGCCTCGTCCGCGCCGGCCGCCGCGTCGACCTCCTCCTCGTCGGGGAGAAGCGCGCCGAGCGGGGGCGTGAGCTGGAGGAGCGGTACGGCGTCTCGGTGGTGTCCAACATCGAGGCCGCCCGCAAGGCCGACACCGTCGCGCTCGTCGTCAAGCCGCAGGACATGGCAGCAGTGCTCGAGGAGATCGCGCCGGAGCTGCGTCCCGGCCAGCTCCTCGTGAGCCTGGCCGCCGGCATCACCACGGCCTTCATCGAGTCGCGGGTGCCCGAGGGTGTCGCGGTCGTCCGGGTCATGCCCAACACGCCTGCGCTCGTCGACGAGGGGATGGCGGCGATCTCGCCCGGCTCCCACTGCGACGAGGCACACCTCGCCGAGGCCGAGGCGCTGCTCGCCTCCACCGGTCGCGTCGTGCGGGTGCCCGAGAAGCAGCAGGACGCCGTCACTGCGATCAGTGGCTCGGGCCCGGCCTACATCTTCTTCGTGGTGGAGTCGATGATCGAGGCAGGCGTCCACCTCGGCCTGCCGCGCGCCACCGCCACGGAGCTGGTGATCCAGACGCTCTACGGCTCGGCCAAGATGCTCCGGGAGACCGGCACCCACCCTGTCGTCCTGCGCGAGCAGGTCACCTCACCCGGTGGGACCACGGCCTCCGCACTGCGAGAGCTCGAGGTGCACCGGGTCCGTGCCGCCTTCCTCGCCGCCATGCAAGCCGCCCGGGACCGTTCCCGCGAGCTGGCCGAGGGCTCCTGAGGTCTGCTCGGACGGCCCCTCAGGCGTAGGGGTCGGGCAGCAATCCCGGCGCCGCTGCCAGGATCGCCCGTGCCGACTCCCGGTGCTTGTGCTCGACCAGCACCTCGTACCTCGTGGCCACCACGGCCGTCACCGAGCTGAAGTCGCGCCGACCGCGCGTCGCGGCGTAGCCGGTCAGGGCCCACACGACCCCGAACAGGGCGCCGAAGAGCGCCGTGGACACCAGGATGCCCAGCACGCCGCCGTCCTCGGCCCACAACGCGAAGACCAGGCCCACGAAGACGCCGAACCACAGCCCGGTGACAGCGCCCGCGAGGCCCACGCGGCCCCAGGTGAGCCGCCCGGTGACGCGCTCGATCCGCTTGAGGTCCGTACCGACGATCAGCAGGTTCTCGACCGGGAACTCCTTGTCCGAGAGGTGGTCGACCGCGCGCTGTGCCTCGTCGTAGGTGTCATAGACGGCCAGCGACTGCGGGAAGTCCAGATCGAGGCCGGCGGCGCGCTTGCCTGAGGTGTCCATGCGTCAAGTGTGGCACCGGCGTGGAGGCGGCTCAATCGTCGAGGTAGTCGAGCAGCGCCACGACGTCGTTGACGACACCCCGCACGACCGGCAGCCGCGAGAGCCGTCCGAGCTTGTCGACGAGCGGGACAGCGCCCGAGACGAGCGCCAGGGTGCGCTCCTGCCCGGGACTGCGATCGTGCACCCAGAAGAGCACCATGCCCATGTGCAGCAGCCACAGCAGCTCGGGCAGCCGGGGCCGCAAGGAGCTGGCGACCTTCAGGTCGGAGCCCTCGACCACGTCGCGGAAGATCGCCGTGCTTGCAGCCCGGGCGTCTGCCGACTCGGGGGAGAAGGGGGAGAGCGGGCTGGTCGGGTCGGCGGCGTTCTTGAAGAAGGTGCCTGCGAACTCGTGGTACGGCGCAGCGACCTCGACCCAGACGGTGAGCACCCCGCGCAACCGCGCCGCGAAGTCGGTCTCGGTCTCGAGGACCTCCCGTGCCGCGGACAGGTGGTCGTCCTGCATCTGGCCGTAGAACGCCTGGATCAGGTGTTCCTTGCCGCTGAAGTAGTAGTAGGCGCTGCCGAGCGAGACGCCGGCCGCATCGGCGATGCCACGCATCGTCGCTCCCTCGAAGCCGCGGGTGCGGAAGAGATCCATGGCTGCGGCCACGATGGTGGCCCGGGTCTGCTCAGCCTTGGGGGTTCGGGGCGCAGGTTCCGACACAGTCGTCAGGGTAGTCACCTCCCGAGGTCGACTGCCGGGTCGTGCCCTTGCGGAGCCCGGCTGCGAGATGGGCGGCGCCTTTGGCGAGCGGCAGACGCGACGGCCGGGCCAGGCTCTCCGCCAGGGCTCGATGGGCAGCGGTCGCCCACAGGCACATCACCCACGCGTGTCCATCCGTCCAGACCTCGCCGGCGTCGCTGACCACGGGGATCTCCTCGAGCGTCCGCCCGTGGTCCAGCGACGGGAACCTGTGTCGGGCCGCCACCGAGCCGGCCGGGACGAGGTCCAGCTCGACCAAGAGCGCCAGCTGGTCGAGCCAGGTCCCGAACCTCTGGCACAGGCCACATCGGTCGTCGTACAACACTGCCAACCGCATCGCGGATCATCTCGGGTAGGCGGGCTGGTGCGAGGCGACGTAGTGCTGCGGCGGGAGTGGCGGTGTCCGCAGGCCCTCCATCCGGACCCGGCGGCGGATCGAGTTGAACACGTAGACGTTGGTGAAGTGGATCAGTCCCAGGACGACCATGACGGCGCCGACCTTGACGCTCACCACCTCGATCAAGGTCGCGAGGTCGACGACGAGGCTGCCGGTGCGGAGGTAGAGCATCACGAAGCCGACGTCGAGGAGGTAGAAGCCGACGACGAGCATCTTGTTGATCGCGTCGGCGAGGGCCTTGTTGTCGTCGAAGACGTCCTCGAGGAAGACGCGGCCATTGGTCGACAGCGTGCGGGCGACCCAGATCGTGAGTGGCACGGTCACGGCGAGGTAGGTGAAGTAGGAAGCGGCGGGCCAGTCCACGGTGAGCTCTTTTCGGAGGAGGTGGGCGGTGACGTCTAGATGGAGGAGGCAAGCCGGTAGCCGAGCGTCCCGACCGCCAGCGCGGACCCGAAGCCGATCAGGATGCCGACGGGGTGGAACGCGAAGAGGATCGTGGCCACGGGAAGGGTGATCAGGCCGGTCGAGAAGCACCACAGGAAGGCGCGTTCGCGCGTCTGCTGTGTGGTCAGGCGGCTGCCCACGAGGAGGGCCATCGCGAAGCCGACAACGAGGCCGATGACCACACCGAAGACAGCTCCGAGCCTCAGTCCGAGAACGGCGGAGGCCAGGTCGAGACCGTAGCCGTCCATCGCCGACCCGACCACGAACAGCGTCGCCCCTACCCCGGCGCCACAAAGCGGCCCGAGGACCAGTCCGGCTCCGAGCCATCCGGGCGCAGGGCTCCACCGGGGTGCGTACGACGGTGTCCATGGATCCTGCACCGGCTGCCTCCATTGAGGTGAACGTGTTCAGAACTGATGGTGACACACTTTCTGAACACGTTCAACTCGCCCGGCGCCGTCTGTCTCCGGCAGGCGGCGATAGGTTCCACCCATGCTCGAATGCTCCGGACCGGCGTCGGTCGTCTTCGATCCGTCGCTGACCGAATACAACTTCGGGCCGGACCACCCCATGTCGCCGATCCGGCTCGACCTGACGATGCGGCTCGCGGGATCCCTCGGCATCCTCGACCACCTGACCGTCGTGCCCGCCCCGATGGCCGACGACGACCTCATCGCCACGGTGCACAGCCGGGAGCTGATCGCGGCTGTCACCCGGTTGGGGACCGACGGAGGCGAGGACCTCAAGCACGGGCTCGGCACTGACGACAACCCGGTCTTCCACGACATGCACCTGGCCGCCGCCCACGTGGTCGGCGCCACCGTCGAGGCCTTCCGGCAGGTGCTGAGCGGGGAGTCCCTGCACAGCGCCAGCGTCACCGGCGGCCTGCACCACGCGATGGCCGACCGCTCGAGCGGCTTCTGCATCTACAACGACATCGCCGTCGGGATCCAGACGCTGCTCGACCAGGGTGTCGAGCGCGTCGCCTACGTCGACATCGACGTCCACCACGGCGACGGCGTGGAGAAGATCTTCTACGACGACCCGCGGGTGCTCACCATCTCCCTGCACGAGACCGGGCAGATGCTCTTCCCCGGCACCGGCTTCGCCCAGGACTCCGGGGGCGTGGGCGCCGAGGGCAGCGCGGTCAACGTCGCCCTGCCGCCCGGCACGGCTGACGGGGGCTGGCTGCGCGCCTTCCACGCCGTCGTTCCGCACGTGCTGCGAGAGTTCCAGCCCCAGATCCTCGTGTCCCAGCACGGCTGCGACTCGCACATGGAGGATCCGCTGGCGCACCTGATGCTGAGCGTCGACGGGCAGCGTACGGCGTACCTCGCTCTCCACGAGCTCGCCCACGAGCTGTGTGAGGGCAAGTGGGTGGTCACCGGGGGTGGTGGCTACGCGCTCGTCGAGGTGGTGCCGCGCGCCTGGAGCCACCTGCTGGCGATCGTCGCCGGGCGCCCGTTGGAGCCGACGACCGAGACGCCGGCCGACTGGCGAGCCCATGTCCTGGAGGCCACGGGTCGGACGGCGCCATACCGCCTGACCGACGGCCGTACCCCCGCCTATCGCGACTGGTCGGGCGGCTACGACCCAGCGACCTGGCTCGATCGCGAGATCATGGCCACGCGCACCGCGGTCTTCCCGCTGCACGGGCTCGACCCCCATCACTGAGGCCGCTTCGGAGCGCTTGAAGGGTCAAATCAACCCGACACGCCGGACGTCCCTCATGTTTCTCTAGTAACACCCTTCCTCATGGGCCACATTGGCCCTATTGTCACCTCCAGAGCGCCACGAATTCGTGACACCGGTGGGGAAGCCGGTGCCGTTGCGCAGAAGGAACGGTGCACCGATGGCTGCCAACACCCCTGGAGACATGTCCGACGTCGTCTTCCTGACGATTGCTGAGGTCGCGGCCAAGATGCGCGTCTCGAAGATGACCGTCTACCGCCTCGTCCACGGCGGCGAGCTGCCGGCCGTCCGGGTCGGCCGGTCGTTCCGGGTGACCGAGGACGACGTCAACGAATACCTGCGCAAGAGCTTCTACAACGCCGGCTGAGCTTCACCCGCCTCGCGCCGTGTGGGTGATCGGACACCGATTCTCGCGCGTCCGGCCCGCACAGTAGGCTGTCTGCGTCGTGCGGGCAGTCGCCTGGGCGCCGGGGGCGCATCTCGTTGCGTCCGCGCAGGTTCGTGAAAGGTTCTTTCGTGGGTTCAGTCATCAAGAAGCGGCGCAAGCGCATGGCCAAGAAGAAGCACCGCAAGCTTCTGAAGAAGACGCGCGTGCAGCGTCGCAAGCTCGGCAAGTAACCACTCGCCGCACTCACACTCAGCTGAGGTCGACAGGTCATGGGACGGGTCGTGCTGGTCACCGGGATCTCCCGGCACGTGGGTCGCCGCTTCGCGCGCGCAGCCGCCAGCGACCCTTCCATCGACCGCGTCATCGGCGTGGATGTCGTCCCACCTCGCGGTGACATCGGCGACGTCTCCTTCGTGCGCGCCGACATCCGCAGTCCCGTCATCGCCAAGGTGCTGGCGAAGGAGGACGTCGACACCGTCGTCCACATGAGCGTCATCGCCACCCCCGGCTCGGCCGGCGGTCGCAACACGATGAAGGAGCTCAACGTGATGGGCACCATGCAGTTGCTCGCTGCATGCCAGAAGTCGCCCATCGTCAAGCACCTGGTCGTGAAGTCGACGACCACGATGTACGGCGCCAGCTCACGCGACCCCGCGATGTTCACCGAGGACATGGGGCCCAAGAGGCTGCCCAGCTCCGGATACGCCAAGGACGTCTACGAGGTCGAGGGCTACGTCCGCGGCTTCGCCCGCCGGCGTCCCGACGTGACGGTCACCACGCTCCGCGCCGCCAACGTCATCGGCCCCCACGTCGTCAGTCCCCTCACCAGCTACTTCCGGCTGCCCGTGCTCCCGCGCGTGATCGGCTTCGACCCGCGCCTGCAGTTCCTGCACGAGGACGACCTGCTCGGCGTGCTCAAGCACGCCGTCGTCAGCGGCGTCCCCGGCACCTTCAACGTCGCCGGCGACGGCATCCTCATGCTGTCCCAGGCGACCCGTCGCTTGGGCAAGCCGAGCGTGGCCATGCCCGGCTTCGCCGTGGGCCGCCTCGGGTCCGTGCTGCGGCAGGCTCGGGTCGCCGACTTCTCACCCGAGCAGCTCGGCTTCCTGACCTTCGGTCGCGGCGTCGACACCACCCGGATGCGTGAGGTGCTCGGCTTCGAGCCCCGGTTCACCACCGCTTCGGCGTTCGCCGACTTCGGTGTCTCCCTCGGGGTTCCGGTGCGCGGCCCCGTGCTGGGACCAGCCTCGGGGGGAGTGGCACATGTCTGACGCCGGCAGCTCGGATGCGCAGATCATTCCCATCGGCACCAACGGTCGCCCCGGCCGCGGCACCGGGCGGGAGCGTCCGTCTGCTGCCGCCCGCAGCCTCGCCGGCGGCCCGAAGAAGCGGACGCCCAAGCCGAAGGCGCCGGCTCCCGAGCAGAGGACGCAGGAGCAGGAGCCTGCTCCCACGCCCGCCGCCGTCCCTGTGACGCGGGCGCCCATCACGACCGAGGAGCGGCACCCACTCGCGGGCGTGCCCGTCGGCGACTGGCTCGCCGCCTTCCAGGACGCCGCGTTGGAGGTGTTCGGGGACCAGTGGGAGCGTCGGCTCGCCGAGATGATGGCCTTCATGCGGCGCCGACTTGCCGGTGAATACGTCGTCGACGAATACGGCTTCGACGCCGAGATCACCGAGCGGTTCCTGATGGCCGCCCTGCGCCCGATCGCCCAGAAGTGGTTCCGGGTCGAGGTGCGCGGTGTCGAGAACATCCCCGCCACCGGCGGCGCCCTCGTCGTGTCCAACCACTCCGGCACCGTCCCGGTGGACGGACTGATGACCATGGTCGCCATCTACGACGAGACGGGGCGCTTCCTGCGACCGCTCGGGGCCGACCTGGTCTTCGAGATGCCGTTCATCAGCTCGATGGCCCGGAGGAGCGGTGCCACCCTGGCCTGCGGTGAGGACGCCGAGCGGATGCTCTCCGGCGGTGAGCTCGTCGGCGTGTGGCCCGAAGGGTTCAAGGGCATCGGGAAGCCGTTCAGCGAGCGCTACAAGCTCCAGCGGTTCGGACGCGGGGGCTTCGTCTCCGCCGCCCTGCGCACCGGCGTGCCGATCGTGCCGCTGTCGGTAGTGGGTGCGGAGGAGATCTATCCCATGGTGGGCAATCTCCCGTCGCTGGCGCGGCTCCTCGGCATCCCCTACATCCCGATCACCCCGTTCTTCCCGCTGCTGGGACCGTTGGGGCTGGTACCGCTGCCGTCCAAGTGGCTGCTGGAGTTCGGCGAGCCGATCCGCACCGACTCCTACGACGCGAGCGAGGCCGAGGACCCGATGCTGGTCTTCAACGTCACCGATCAGGTGCGCGAGACCATCCAGCAGACGCTCTTCGCGCTGCTCCGCGAACGCGAGAACGTCTTCCGCTGACCGGGTGCCAGGTCAGGGCAGCGTCGGCGGGGAGATGCCGTCGAGGGTGTCGTCCAGCTGCTCGAGCGTCCCGTCGACGGCCGTGCCCACGCCGTTGGTGACCTCGTTGGTCACCGGCAAACCTGACGTGGCGTCGTCGAGGTCGCCCGTGAGCAGCTTGGTGACCTCGTTGACGGGCTGCTGGACGTCGGTCCCGGCGCCCGGGAGCTTGGTCCCCTCCCGGGTCTTGGTCCCGGTCCCCTTCCCGGTCCCGTTGCCGTTGGTCGGGCTGGACGTCGGCGTCGGTGTCGTCGTCGCGCCGGGGTCAGGGACCGTCAGGTCGGGCACCTCGACGCCGTCCACGTCCTGTCCCGAGATCGGGGCGGGGGTGACGGCAGGGGCCTCGGGCTGGAACGGCTTGTTCAGTGCCGGGTCCTCGCTGGACGCGACGATGAGCCATCCCACGTCCTGCGAGGAGACGACACCGGCGAGCAGGTTGGACGGGATGGAGGCAGGCACCCCGCCACACGCGGGACACACCTCGCTCGCCCGGCGGTCGATGTCGCTGAGCCTCTCGGCTGCTGCGACCAGCTCTTCGCGTGACGACACGGGGAGCGCGCTCTGGAGGGTGGCGAGACGGTCGATGCTGGTCTCGGCGAACGTACGCAGATCGATGATGACCGCCTCGTCACCGGTCTCGTCGTAGGCCGTCAGCAGCACCGAGGACGCTTCGCTGGCCTGGTCGCTGAAGGTGTCGAGCGTGGAGCCGATCGCGCTCTGGCTGGCAAGGTTGCTGCGGTCGGCCAGCTCGTCGATCTCGTCGAGCCGTCCTTGAGCATGGGCAAGCATGGCCTCGCCCTTGGCGGCGTCGCTGCCGGCGATGCGGGTCTCGACGTCCTCGAGTGCGCGCTTCACCGGGTAGAGCGACTCCCCGGGCAGTGCGGGCTGGGCTGCGACCGCCATTGAGGCGGTGGCTCCGATGAGCGCGGCACCACCCAGCACGGCGGCCACCCGGCGGTCGCGGCTCCTGGCCCGGACCGGCAGGGAGATCCGCTGTTCAGCGGCCGTGAGCGAGCCGACGGACTGGGGGAGCAGGGCGGTCTCGGCCTCGACCATCAGGCGGGATCGCAGGTCGGCGACGAACTCGGGACGCGGCTGGAGCTGCGGGATCGAGCGGAGGTCGCGGACGACCGCGAGCAGGTTGGCGAACTGCCGGGCATCACGCTCCGTCAGCGGCGTCGAGGGGTCGCTGAGAGCCGAGTTGAACTCATCGGCTCTTCGGCGTACCGAGAACGGCCCTGTCATCGCGATCTTCCTTGCTTCAGCTGGCCGTCTCGCACGGCCGGTCGGTGCCCCTCCACCCAGCCAAACGAGGCTGGGGGCTGGAAGGTTACGGCCCCGATCATGAGTCCCTCATCCCTTCGGGCATCAGCTTGGCGAGGTTGCGGACCCCCCGGAGCTGGAGCTGCTTGACGGCGCCGTCCGAGCGGCCCAGGGCGAGAGCCGTCTCGGCGATGCTCATGCCCTGGAGGAAGCGCATGATGAGGCACTCCCGCTGCTCGTTGGGCAGCTCGCTGAGGGCGGTCAGCAGGACCTCGTTGGTGAGCCCGGCCAGCACCTCGGCCTCCGGGCCCTCGGTCGCGTCGTCGTGGAGGCCCATGTCCTCGGTGGTCATCTCGAGACGGGTGCGCCCGGCCTTGAAGTGGTCGGTCGTGAGGTTGCGGGCGATCGTCGTCAACCAGGCGCCGAAGTCCCGGCCCTGCCAGCGGAAGTTGTTCATGCTGCGCAGGGCCCGGAAAAACGTGTCGGACGTGAGGTCCTCGGCCAGGCTCGCCGAGCGGGTGCGGTAGTAGAGGAACCGGTAGACCGAGGGCTGGTAATGGTCGTAGAGCAGGCCGAA
The DNA here is from genome assembly GCF_025964975.1 of Nocardioides sp. GTDB lineage: Bacteria > Actinomycetota > Actinomycetes > Propionibacteriales > Nocardioidaceae > Nocardioides. The sequence goes on along the minus strand of NZ_JAOPXV010000226.1, from coordinate 36,272 downwards.
TGCTTCCTTGTCGCCGCCGCGGGCCAGCTCGACCAGGGCGATGAGCCGCGCGCGCTCTGCCTCGTCCTCCTCGGAGGAGGCTGCCTGGTCGGCGTCACCGAAGCCGCCGGGAGTGGTGGCGGCGGGCAGTGACGCCTCGCTCATCAGGACACCGAGAGCGGGGGCGGAAGCCGGCACGAGGGAGAGGGCGACGGCGCGGCGCAGGGCATCGAGGCCGGCCGCGAACTCCGTGTCACCCCACATGACTCTGCCAACCCTCCCAGGTGCGGCCAGCATCGTGGCCAAGACTGCAGGATATGCGGAGGCCGGTCCGATGGGAACCCACGTGGGGGTGGCGAGCGTCAGTGACGACGGGAGCGGACGGCCGCGCCGGCCGCGAGGGCGCCGCTCACACCACCGGCGGCCGCCGCGACGAAGAAACCTGCCCGAGCGGCACGCCGACCGGTGCGGTAGTCGCGGATCCGCCAGCCCTGGGCCTTGGCGTAGGCGCGCAGCCGGGCGTCGGGGTTGATGGCGCACGCGTCGCCGACCATCGACAGCATCGGCAGGTCGTTGAACGAGTCGGAGTAGGCCGAGCAGCGGCCCAGGTCGAGGTTCTCGCGCAGGGCGAGCGCCTTGACAGCCTCGGACTTCGCCGGCCCGTGCAGCAGGTCACCGACGAGCCGCCCGGTGTAGACGCCGTCCTCGTGCTCCGCGACGGTGCCCATCGCACCGGTGAGGCCCAGGCGCCGCGCGATGATCGAGGCGATCTCGATGGGGGCTGCGGTGACCAGCCAGACCCGCTGGCCCTGATCGAGGTGCATCTGAGCAAGCGCCCGTGTGCCCGGCCAGATGCGGTGGGCCATCCCCTCGTCGAAGATCTCCTCACCGATCTCCTCGAGCTCGGTGACCGTGTGGCCGGCGATGAAGCTCAAGGCGGAGTTGCGCGCCTCGGCGACGTGCTCGGGATCCTCGACGCCCACCAGCCGGAAGTAGGTCTGCTTCCAGGCCGCCCCGACGATCTCGCGCGTGGTGAAGAAGTCGCGGCGGTGCAGCCCGCGAGCGAAGTGGAAGATGCTGGCGCCCTGCATGAGGGTGTTGTCGACGTCGAAGAATGCCGCTGCCGTGAGGTCGCTGGGCATGTTCAGCGCCGTCTCGACGTCCGCAGCCGCAGCCGCCGCCTCCCCGGCCATCGTCGAACGCTGTTGCAGGTTCGGTCGGCGGGTCCTGTCAGGCGGTGTCACGACCGTCAGCGTAGACCGGAAGCACCTTCCCAGGGGTGAAGCGTGTGGAAGTATCGGCCCATGCCGCAGATCGACGTCGCAGACCTGGTGCTGAACGCGTCGGTGGAGGCGCCGGACCGCCTGGCACTGGTGGAGTCCGAGGGTCGGGGCCGCACCTGGCTCGAGCTCGAGAACGAGGTCGCGTCGCTGGCGACCGGGCTGGGTCGCCTCGGGATGCTGGCCGGACACCGGGTCATGATCGTGATGGGCAACCGGGTCGAGTTCGTCAGCAGCTATCTCGGCGTGCTGCGAGCCCAGGTGGTCGCCGTACCGGTCAACCCGCGCTCGACCGCCGACGAGCTCGCGCGGATGATCGCCGACTCCGGGACGCGTCTGGTCATCACTGATCCGGGTGCGTTGTCCGCCGTACGCACCGCGTGCGCCGACGTCGACGCCGCCCTGGACGGGGAGCCGACCGATCTCGACGACGACCTCGTCGCTCGAGCACAGCACCCCCGGATCGTCGTGATCGACGAGGTGCCCGCCGAGGGCGAGGTGCCGTTTGCCGACCTGGTCGCGACGGCGGCGATCCCCGTGCCGCCGCTCCCCGACCCCGAGAAGCTCGCCGCCCTCCTCTACACCAGCGGGACCTCCGGACGGCCGCGGGCGGCGATGCTGACCCACCGCGCGCTGATGTCCAACCTGGACCAGGTCGGCCGGATCGACCCGCCCATGATCCACGGGGACGACGTCGTGCTGGGCGTGCTCCCCCTCTTCCACGTCTACGGCCTCAACGCGGTGCTCGGCGGCGTCCTCCGGCACCGCGCCAAGCTCCTGCTCGTCCAGCACTGGGACCCCGCCGGGGTGCTGGACCTCATCGAGGACGAGGCGGTCAGCGTGGTCCCGATCGCGCCACCCGTCTTCGCCCAGTGGCGAGCGATCGAGGACCTCGCCGACCGGCTGGGACCGGTCCGGCTGGTCCTGTCGGGCTCCGCCCCGCTGACGCGCGACGTCATCGAGGAGTTCACCGCCCTCACCTCCATCCCCGTCCACCAGGGCTACGGGCTGACCGAGGCCTCACCCGTGGTGACCAGCACCCTGTGCAGCGTGGAGGTCCAGAACGGCTCGGTCGGCGCAGCGCTGCCCGGCATCGAGCTGAGGCTCGTCGACGCCCGGGGCGGGTTCGCCAGTGGTGACGACCCCGGCGAGATCCAGGTCAAGGGTGACAACCTCTTCAGCGGCTACTGGCCCGATGGGGCCGGGGGCCCGAGCGAGGCGGGCTGGTGGTCGACCGGCGACGTGGGGATCCTCGACCACACGGGCGACCTCTTCCTCGTCGACCGGATCAAGGAGCTCGTCATCGTCAGCGGCTTCAACGTCTACCCCTCCGAGGTCGAGGACATCATCCGCGAGGTCCCCGGTGTCCTCGACGCTGCGGTGATCGGGGTCGAGGACGCAGAGACCGGAGAGGCGGTTGTCGCCTACGTCGTCACGACCGGCGCGGACGACGAGCTCGCCGAGAGCGTCCGCCAGCACGCCGCCGTACGCCTCGCCCGCTTCAAGCAGCCCACGCGCATCGAGGTCGTCGACCAGCTGCCGCTGACCGTCACCGGCAAGGTGCAGAAGGGCCGGTTGCGGGGGATCGAGCGGCGGCGCGCCCTGGGTCTGTTGGAGTGAGCCAGCCACGCGTCACCCTGTACGGCCGCGCGAGCTGTCACCTTTGTGACGGCGCCAGGGAGGTCATCGCGGCCGTCTGTGCCGAGCTGGGCGAGTCCTTCGCCGAGATCGACATCGACACCGACGCAGGCCTGCAGGAGCGCTTCACCGAGGAGGTGCCGGTGACGTTCGTCGACGGCAAGCAGCACGACTTCTGGCGGGTCGATCCGGATCGCCTGCGAGCTGCCCTCCGGAGCTGATCCTTCCCCGCCACCCCGGTGCCGGTGGCACTTCTCACATGTGCTAGCCGCTATGTCGTCTCAGTTTGTTCTCTCGTTCACAAACTCCTACAGTGATCGCGTCCGATCGACTTCACACGGGTTTCCCACACCCGGGATCGAGAGGACTGGAGAGAAGACGCGGTGACTGCACGCACGTCCAACGACACGGCCCGGGACATTCCCGAGGCCACCGTTGCTCGGCTGCCCATCTACCTCCGGGCCCTCATCACCCTGGCCGAGGACAGCATCGAGACCTGCTCGTCGGAGGAGCTCGCCACCGCTGCCGGGGTCAACTCGGCCAAGCTCCGCAAGGACCTCTCCTACCTCGGCAGCTACGGCACGCGCGGCGTGGGCTACGACGTCGAATACCTCCGCTACCAGATCGCCCGCGAGATCGGGGTGACCCAGGACTGGCCGGTCGTCATCGTCGGCATCGGCAACCTCGGGCACGCCCTCGCCAACTACTCCGGCTTCCGCAGTCGCGGCTTCCGCGTCGTGGCACTGCTCGACGCCGATCCCGACCGGCACGACGAAGTCGTCGCCGGTGTCGATGTCCGCCCCTTCGACGAGCTGGAGGAGATCGCCGCCGAGCACGGCGTCGCCATCGGCGTCATCGCCACACCGGCGCTCGCAGCCCAGGACGTCGCGGACCGCATGGTCACCGCTGGCATCGCCAGCATCCTGAACTTCGCCCCCACGGTGCTCTCGGTGCCGGACGGCGTGGACGTGCGCAAGGTCGACCTCTCCATCGAGCTCCAGATCCTCGCCTTCCACGTCCAGCGCAAGACTGCGGCCAGCGCACTTGCCCAGGAGAACTCGGCGTGAGCGTCCTGGTGGTGGGTGTCTCCCACAAGTCCGCGCCCGTCGCGCTGCTCGAGCGGCTCGCGCTGGATGCTGACGGCGTCACCAAGCTCGTCGACGACGTGATGGGCAGCGAGCACGTCAGCGAGGCCACGGTCATCTCGACGTGCAACCGGCTCGAGATCTATGCCGACGTCGACCGGTTCCACGGCAGCATCGAGGAAGTGTCGCGACTGCTGGTCGAGCGCGCCGGTGAGTCGACGGAGGCGCTCGTCCCGCACCTCTACGTCCACTACGACGACGGCGCCGTCTCCCACCTGTTCAACGTCGCCTCCGGGCTCGACTCGATGGTGGTCGGCGAGGGTCAGATCCTGGGTCAGACCAGGAACGCCCTCCGCCTCGGCCAGGAGCTCGGCAGCGTGGGTCCGGCCCTCAACGTGCTCTTCCAGCAGGCCCTGCGCGTCGGCAAGCGCTCCCACGCCGAGACCGACATCGACCGCGCTGCCCCGTCGTTGGTGACTGCCGCGCTCGAGCGGATCCCCGGCTCGATCGCAGGTCGTCGCGTCGTCGTGGTCGGTGCCGGCGCCATGGCCTCCCTCGCCATCTCCACCTGCTCCAGGCTGGGCGCCAGCGACATCGTCGTCGTCAACCGGACCAGTAGCAACGCCGACCGGCTCGCTCGTCAGTACGCCGCCCGGCCGCTGCCCTTCTCCGAGCTGGACAGCGCCCTGCGCAGCGCGGACGTGGTCGTCTCGTGCACCGGCGCGGCCGGGGTGCTGATCACGCGTGACGCGCTCGCCGAGGCGCGGGTCGGCGTCACCTACCCACTGGCGATCATCGACCTCGCCCTGCCGCACGACGTGGACCCTGGCGTCCAGGAGCTTCCCGGCGTCAGCCTCGTCGGTCTGGCCACGCTCGCCGACGAGCTCCGCGACTCAGATGCCGCCCTGGAGGTCGCAGGGGTCCGCGACATCGTCGCGCAGGAGATCAGTGCCTTCCTCTCGGCCCGTCGCCAGTCCAGTGTCACGCCCACCGTCGTGGCGCTGCGTTCCATGGCCACCGCCGTGGTCGAGGCGGAGATGGAGCGGCTCGCGGTCCGGCTGCCCGACCTCGACCCGGCCACCCGCGCCGAAGTCCTGCACACGGTCCGTCGTGTCGCCGACAAACTGCTCCACGAGCCGACCGTGCGCGTCAAGGAGCTGGCCGACGAGACTGGTGCCGTGTCCTACGCCACCGCCCTGGCGGACCTCTTCGCGCTCGATCCCGAGGCCGTCGACGCCGTCACGCGCGCCGCGGTCGAGGACGGCCGTCCATGACCGCCGCCCTGCGCATCGGGACCCGCCGCTCCGCGCTTGCCACCACCCAGTCCGGGCACGTCGCCGATTTGATTCGCGAGCGGCTGGGGCGTGAGGTGGAGCTCGTGGAGATCACGACCGAGGGTGACGTCAACAGCGCGCCCCTGGCCACCATGGGTGGCGCGGGCGTGTTCGTCGGGGCCGTCCGAGACGCCCTGCTCCGTGGTGACGTCGACGTGGCGGTCCACTCGCTCAAGGACCTGCCCACCCAGCCTGCTGCGGGCATCGCCCTGGCCGCGGTGCCCACCCGGGAGGACCCCCGCGACGCCGTCGTCGGCCGCGACGGTCTCACCCTGGGCGAGCTGCCGAGCGGCAGTCGCGTCGGCACCGGCTCCCCGCGCCGAGCCGCCCAGCTCGAAGCCCTCGGTCTGGGCCTCGACATCCACGACATCCGGGGCAACGTGGACACCCGCCTCGGCAAGGTCGCCACTGGTGAGTACGACGCCGTCGTGCTCGCCCTCGCTGGCCTGGTCCGCCTCGGCCGGGCCGATGAGGCCACCGAGGTCATGGACCCGCTCCAGATGCTTCCCGCCCCCGGGCAGGGCGCGCTGGCGATCGAGTGCCGCAGTGACGACACCGAGCTGCTCGGCCGGCTGGCTGAGCTCGAGGACCCGGCATCCCGCGCCGCGGTCAGCGCTGAGCGCGCCGTGCTCGCCACCCTCGAGGCCGGTTGCTCCGCTCCGCTCGGGGCGTTGGCGGAGGTCGTCGAGGGCGAGGACGGCGACGAGCTGTGGATCAGGGCCGTCGTGTTGTCGCCGGACGGTGGTTTGTCGGTTCGGATGAGCATGACCGGTGCGGTTGACGACGCCGCCGGCACCGGGACCCGCCTCGCGAGCGAGATGCTCGCCGATGGCGCCGCAGATTTGATGCACGCACCAGTGAGGAAGCAGCAGGCATGACGCGACCAACGAAGACCACAGCCACCACGACCGCGCCCCGGGGGTGGGTCTCGTTCGTCGGCAGCGGGCCCGGTGACCCGGGCCTGATGACGGTTCGCGCGGTGGAGCTGCTGCGCGAGGCCGAGGTCATCGTGACCGAGGCTCCCGAGCACATCGACCTGGTGCGCACCCTCGTCGAGGTCAGCGAGGGCGGTCCGGTGATCGTCGACGGCGGCTTCGGCGAGGACGGCCAGCCCCTGACCCACGCAGCGCGCGCGAAGGTCGTGGTCAAGCACGGCAAGAAGCACCGCGTCGTCCGGTTGATGACCGGCGACCCGTTCCTCTACGCCTCCGGGCCCGAGGAGGCGCAAGCGTGCGCCAAGGCCGGTGTCGGCTTCGACATCGTCCCCGGGATCTCGTCGGTCTCCGCGGTCCCGGCCTACGCCGGCATCCCGCTGACCACCAAGGACCACCGCGAGGTGGCTGTGGTCACCTGCGGCGCCAAGATCGACTGGAGCCAGTACGCCGACGAGCGCACGCTCGTGCTGCTCTCCGGCGTGGGCTCCATCGGTGAGACCGCAGCCGCCCTGGTCGCCGCGGGTCGCTCCGCGGACACCCCGGTCGCGATGACTCGCGTCGGCACCACCACCGGGCAGTCCACCGTCATCTCCACCCTGGCCAACATCGCCGCTGACGCTCGCGCGGCACGCATCGCACCGCCGGCCATCACGGTCATCGGTCACGTGGTCAACCTGCGCGAGACCCTGTCGTGGTTCGAGACCAAGCCGTTGTTCGGCTGGCGGGTCCTCGTGCCGCGCACGAAGGAGCAGGCCGGTTCGCTCTCGCGCCGCGTCCGCGAATACGGCGCGGTGCCGGAGGAGGTGCCGACGATCTCCGTCGAGCCGCCCCGCAACCCGCTGCAGATGGACAAGGCCGTCCGCGGTCTCGTCGAGGGCCGCTACGAGTGGATCGCCTTCACCTCGGTCAACGCGGTCCGCGCCGTGCGCGAGAAGTTCGAGGAGTACGGCCTGGACGCTCGGGCGTTCTCCGGGCTGAAGATCGCCGCCGTCGGCGACAAGACCGCCGAGGCCATCGCCGCGTGGGGCCTGCGTGCCGACCTGGTGCCGTCGGGTGAGCAGTCCGCTGCTGGCCTGCTGGCCGACTGGCCGCCGTACGACAACGTGCTCGACCCGATCAACCGGGTCTTCCTCCCGCGCGCCGACATCGCCACCGAGAACCTCGTGGCCGGTCTGATCGACCTCGGCTGGGAGTGCGACGACGTGACGGCCTACCGCACGGTGCGCGCGACGCCGCCCCCGGCCGAGACCCGTGACGCCATCAAGTCCGGCAAGTTCGATGCCGTCGTCTTCACCTCGTCGTCGACCGTGCGCAACCTGGTCGGGATTGCCGGCAAGCCGCACCCCTCGACGATTATCGCGGTCATCGGCCCGGCCACGGCGAAGACCGCCGAGGAGCACGGTCTGCGGGTCGACGTGCTGGCGCCCCAGCCGGACGTCGAGCTCCTCGTGGATGCCCTCGCGGACTTCGGTGCGAGCCGTCGCCTCGACCTGCTGGAGGCCGGCGAGCCGGTCACCAAGCCGAGCGAACGCAAGCCCACGGCGCGCCGCAAGGTCCGCGCGAAGTGACCGTCGGCGCGGGCGAGCCGCAGGAGGTCGTGGGTCCGGTCATCCGTCCGCGTCGCCTGCGGCGGACTCCCGCGCTGCGTCGACTCGTGGGGGAGACGACCGTGCAGTCAGGTCAGCTGATCCTGCCGGTCTTCGTCCGCGAGGACATCTCCGAGCCGGTGCCGATCCTCTCGATGCCCGGGGTGGTGCAGCACACCCGCGACTCCTTGCGCGCAGCCGTCTCCGAGGCAGCAGAGCTGGGTCTGGGCGGCGTCATGCTCTTCGGCGTCCCTTCGTCGAAGGACGCCACCGGCAGCGGGGCGATCGACCCCACCGGCATCCTCAACCTCGCCATCAACGACGCGGTCGCCGAGGTGGGTGACGCCCTCACGGTGATGAGCGACCTGTGCCTCGACGAGTTCACCGACCACGGTCACTGCGGGTTGCTCACCGTCGACGGCGAGGTGGACAACGACAAGACGCTCGCGGCCTACGCCGACATGGCCCTCGCCCAGGCTGAGGCCGGCGTCGACATGGTCGGTCCGAGCGGGATGATGGACGGTCAGGTCGCGGTGGTCCGCCGGGCTCTCGATGCCGCCGAGCACTCCCGGGTCGGGATCCTGGCCTACTCCGCGAAGTATGCCTCCGCCTTCTTCGGACCGTTCCGAGAAGCAGTCGGCTCGTCGCTCGAGGGCGACCGGCGGACCTACCAGCAGGACCCGGGCAACGTCCGCGAGGGCGTGCGCGAGGCGCTGCTCGACGTGGCGGAGGGCGCCGACATCGTGATGGTGAAGCCGGCACTGGCCTACCTCGACGTGGTTCGTCGCGTGCGCGACGCGGTCGACGTGCCGGTGGCGGCCTACAACGTGTCGGGTGAGTACTCCATGGTGGAGGCGGCCGCTGCCCGTGGCTGGATCGACCGCGACGCCGCGATGCTCGAAACCCTCACCGCGATCCGGCGAGCCGGAGCCGACGTGATCCTCACCTACTGGGCTGCTGACGCGGCCCGCCTGCTCGCTCGCTGAGAGTTGAGTCAGGGCGCGAGCAACTTGTTCGCGCAGTCGTTCAGCTCGTTGTTGCCGGTGAGCGGGTTGTCGATCACGCCCTGCGCAACGCACTGCGCCAGCGCGTCGGCGAGCGTGAGCACCGGGGGCAACGTCGTGCTGGTCGGCACCGGCACCGGGGGGATCGGCACCGTCGGGGGGTTGGAGACGGGGACCTTCGTCGGCACGTTGGTCGGGTTGTTGGTGGGCGCCGGGGCCGACGTCTGGGTCGGGGACGGGGTCGCCGGGGGGGTCGGGTTCGACGAGCTCGTGGGCGTCGGCTTCGGCGTCTTGGTCGTGGTGGTCTTCGTACCACCCGTGCCGCCCGTGGTGACCGCCTTGGTGCCGCCCTTGCCGCCGCCGCCGTTCCTCGCCGTGCCGGTGGTGGGGCGGGCGGGGTTGGGCAGGAAGACGCCGGCGGACGTGGTGCCGTTGGCGACCGCGGTGTAGTCGCCGTCCATGTAGGCCTGCATGATCGACAGCACGAGGTCGACGTAGTCGTTGGAGTGGTTGTAGCGGTAGACGCTCGCCCGCTGACCTTGGGCGGTGGAGAGGTCGTCGTCACCGGAGCAGAGGTACACCGCTGAGGCGAGGGCCGCGTCGTCGATGTCCTGCGGGTTGCGCTTGCCGTCGTTGTCGCCGTCCACGCCGACGACCGACCAGGTCGAGGGGATGAACTGCATGGGGCCGACCGCGCGGTCGTACTCCGTGTCGTTGTCGTAGAGGCCGGCGTCGGTGTCCGCGATGTTCTGGGTGTTGTTCTTGCCGTTGAGAGCGACGCCGTAGATTCCCGGCTGGGCCACACCCTCGTCACTGAGCGTGTTGCCGCCGAAGCGACCGTGGTCGGACTCGACGCGACCGATGGCCGCGATCAGCTGCCAGGGCAGCTCGCAGGACTTGTCCGCGGAGTTGATGACGGCCTCGGCGCGCTGGTAGGCCGCCAGAGCTGCTGAGGGGATGCCGCTGGTCGAGGCGGTGGCGATGATCGAGCCGGTGTCGCCCTGGGCGGCGGGCGCCAAGGTGGCAGGGGAGGACACGCTGGCGGGGGCCTCGATGGCCTCGGTCGGCACGGTGCTGCCGTCGGGGAGGGTGCCACCTGCCTCGTCCGCACTGGCAGTGGAGGCGCCCCCGGTCAGGCTGATGCTCCAAGCGGCCGAGAGAAGCGCGAGCGGCACGATCGCGGTCGCCTTGTGCAGTCGAGTGGTGGCTGACATCGCTGGGGTCTCCCTGAGGTGCTGGAATCCGAACACGATCTCCCTCAAGACCGTGCAGGGGTTCCAACGAATGTTGTCACACTGAGTTACGCACCCGACACCCGGATGTGATCCAGGCCACAGCGGAGCCTCGCGTGCGCGAGCAAGTTCCCATCATCGGTGGCCCTGTGACGTGGGACAAGGGGTCCCCACCCCTTGGTGAGGCCTGGATCACGGATGCGAACCAGTGCGTCGGTGCCGAGTCGTGGTGTCCTTGGGTGCTGGGCGACAATGGCGGCGTGACCGACCGCTCCGTGACCAGTTCCGCCGCGCTCTTCGAGCGGGCCCGAGCGGTGACGCCGGGTGGGGTGAACTCTCCCGTCCGAGCGTTCTCCGCCGTCGGCGGGACGCCGCGCTTCATCCGCAGCGCCCGGGGGGCCTGGCTCACCGACGTGGACGGCAACGAATACGTCGACCTGATCTGTTCCTGGGGCCCGATGCTGCTCGGTCACGCCCACCCGCAGGTCCAGGCGGCCATCGCCGAAGCCGTCTCCCGCGGCACGTCGTACGGCACACCCACCGAGCCCGAGGTGCTGCTCGCGGAGGAGATCGTGTCGCGTACGCCCGTCGACAAGGTCCGCTTCGTCTCCAGCGGCACCGAGGCCACGATGTCGGCGATCCGGCTCGCGCGTGGTTTCACCGGCCGCGACCTCGTGATCAAGTTCGCCGGGTGCTACCACGGGCACGTCGACACGCTGCTGGCCAGCGCCGGGTCGGGTCTGGCCACGCTGGCCGTGCCGGGCACGCCAGGCGTCTCCGCCAGCACGGCGGCCGAGACCATCGTGCTGCCCTTCAACGACCGCGAGGCCGTGGCGGCTGCCTTCGCCGAGCACGGCCCGCGCATCGCCTGCCTGATCACCGAGGCCACCCCCGGCAACATGGGCGTCGTCCCGCCCGGGCCGGGCTTCAACAGGTTCCTCGCCCAGACGTGTCGTGACCACGGAGCCCTGTTCATCAGCGACGAGGTGATGACCGGCTTCCGCGCCACCCGCGAGGGCGGCTGGGGCCTCGACGGCGCGGTCGAGGGGTGGACCCCCGACCTGATGACCTTCGGCAAGGTGATGGGCGGGGGCTTCCCGGCTGCCGCGTTCGGCGGTCGAGCCGACGTGATGGCGCACCTCGCACCCGAGGGCCCCGTCTACCAGGCAGGCACACTCTCCGGCAACCCGATTGCGACCACCGCCGGCCTCGCCACCCTCCGCCTGGCCACCCCTGAGGTGTACGCCGCACTCGCAGCGACCGCCGAGACGATCAAGTCCGCCGTCGCTGACGCACTCACCGCCGTCGGTGTGCCCCACGTCGTACAAGCTGCCGGCACGATGTTCTCGGTCTTCTTCCGCGACGGCGCGGTCACCGACTTCGCCGGTGCGTCCGGCCAGGACACGGCCGCCTACGCCGCCTTCTTCCACGCCATGCTCGACGCCGGGGTCTATCTCCCGCCGTCGGCCTTTGAGGCGTGGTTCGTCTCGGCCGCCCACGACGACCGAGCCCTGTCCGCCATTCTCGACGCCCTGCCCGGTGCAGCAAAGGCTGCCGCAGCGATAGGAACAGGAACAGCATGAGCGACAAGACGATCGTCCACCTGGTGCGCCACGGTGAGGTCTACAACCCGGCGGGCGTGCTCTACGGCCGCCGCGACGGCTTCCACCTCTCCGAGCTCGGCAACAAGATGGCTGAGCGGGTCGGCGAGGCCCTCGCGGGCCGCGACATCGTGCACATGCGGACCTCACCTCTCGAGCGGGCCCAGGAGACGGCCGCGCCGCTGGCCGCGGCTCGCGGGTTGACCCCGACCATCGAGCCGCGGGTGATCGAGTCGTCCAACAAGTTCGAGGGGATCGGCTTCAGCGAGGGCGCCATGACCTTCGTCAAGCGCCCGAGCCTGCTGCGACACATGTACAACCCGCTCAAGCCCTCCTGGGGCGAGCCCTACGACGAGATCACGGCCCGGATGATGGCGGCCATCGAGGACGCCCGCGACGAGGCGCGCGGGCACGAAGCGGTCGTGGTCTCCCACCAGCTGCCGATCTGGATCACCCGACTGTTCCTGGAGAAGCGCTCCTACCTGCACCACCCGAAGTCGCGCCAGTGCACCCTGTGCTCGGTGACCTCCCTCCACTTCGAGGACGACAAGCTGCGCCAGGTGGCCTACTCCGAGCCGGCCGCTGACCTGATCCCGGTCGCCGACCGCAACGCGCCCTTCTCGGCCGGCGGCGCAAAGCCCGAAGACCGGCCGTGATCGCTCGGTCCGTCGTCGCGCTGATCGCCCTTGTCGCGCTCACCACGAGCGCGTGCTCGTCCCTGGAGGGCACGGGTGACAAGGGCTACATCTCCAACGACGCCACCGTGACCCAGATCCCTGTCGGGGACCGCGAGGAGCCGATCGACCTGACCGGTGACGACCTCGAGGGCAACGCGATCTCCTTGGCCGAGCTGCGCGGCGGCGTCGTCGTGGTCAACGTCTGGGGTGCCTGGTGCCCGCCGTGCCGCGCGGAGCAGCCCGACCTGGTCGCCGCGGCGGAGCTGACGTCCGGCGTGGCCGACTTCGTCGGCATCAACATTCGGGACGCATCGGTCGCGAACGCGCTCGCCTTCGTCCGCACCAACGACGTCCCCTACCCGTCGATCTACGACCCCGACAGCCAGGCGCTGCTCACCTTCTCCGAGGTCATGCCGGTCAGGTCGCCCCCCACGACGTTCGTCCTCGACGCCGAGGGGCGCATCGCCGCCGCGATCTTCGGCCCGGTGCCGTCGGTGACGACCTTGGTGGACATCGTCGAGGAGATCGCCGAGGAGACAGCCGGTCAGTCCAGTGGGTGAGTGGTTCCAGCAGACCGCGAGCTCCGGGTCGCTCGTCCTTGCGCTCCCCGTGGCCCTGATCGCCGGCCTGGTCTCCTTCTTCTCGCCGTGCGTGATCCCGCTGCTTCCCGGCTACCTGTCCTACGCCACCGGGATCTCCGGCGTCGACCTCGCCGAGGGCCGACACGGGCGCGGACGGCTGCTTGCCGGGTCGATGCTCTTCGTGCTCGGCTTCGCCGTGGTGTTCGTGGCCCTGGGGGCCATCACCGGGCAGTTCGGTCTCTGGCTCAACGCCAACGTGCGCGAGCTCAACGTCGTGCTGGGTGTCTTCGTGATCGTGATGGGCCTGGCGTTCGTCGGCCTCGTCCCGCTGCTGCAGCGCGACGTCCGCTTCCACCGGGTGCCGGCGGTCGGACTCGCCGCCGCCCCGTTGCTGGGGTTCCTCTTCGGGCTCGGCTGGATCCCGTGCGTGGGGCCCACGTTGGCGGTCATCTTCTCCCTCTCGGCGAACGAGGCAACGGCGTCCCGGGGCGCTCTCCTGTCCGCGGTCTACGCGGTCGGCCTCGGTGTGCCCTTCATCGTTGCGGCCCTTGCCTATCGGCGTGCGTTGTCCGCCTTCGCCGCGGTGCGTCGCCACCAGCAGTGGGTGACCCGGATCGGCGGCCTGATGCTCGTGCTGGTGGGTGTCCTGCTGGTCACCGGCGCCTGGGACGTGGTCGTGCAGTGGCTGCAGGTCCGCCTGATCACCGGCTTCGAGCCGCCCGTATGAGCGACACCGGCGGTCGTGACCGCCAGGCCACCCCCATGCCGAACGACATGAACGCCCGCGAGCTCGGTCGCTGGTTGTGGCGGCAGCTGACCTCGATGCGCACGGCTCTGGTGCTGCTGCTCCTGCTCGCCCTCGCTGCCATCCCGGGCTCGATCGTGCCGCAGGAGGACGTCGACTCGATCGGTGTCTCCCGGTGGCAGGACGCCCACCCGGAGCTGACGCCGGTCTACGAGAAGCTCGGCCTCTTCTCGGTCTATGACTCGCCCTGGTTCTCGGCCATCTACATCCTGCTGATGATCTCGCTGGTCGGCTGCATCGTGCCGCGGACCGGCGTCTACTGGCGGGCCCTCCGGGCGAAGCCCCCCCGGGCTCCACGGAACCTCTCGCGGCTGCCCGAGCATGCGGCGTACACGACTCACGACGGTGGTGCCGACGTGCTCGAGCGGGCGGCGGCGGAGCTGAAGCGTCGCCGCTACCGGGTCGTGGTCGGAGAGGACTCGGTCTCGGCGGAGAAGGGCTACCTGCGCGAGGCCGGCAACCTCGTCTTCCACATCTCGGTGCTGGTCGTGCTCGTCGGCTTCGCGATGGGCGGGCTGTTCGGCTACAAGGGCGGCGTCATCGTGGTGGAGGGCCAGGGGTTCTCCAACGACCTGACGCAGTACGACGACTTCGTGCCCGGCAGCATGTTCACGGCCACCGACATGGAGCCCTTCAGCTTCACCGTCGAGGACTTCGAGGTCGACTGGCTGACCGAGGGCCCCCGCGCCGGGATGGCTCGCAAGTTCGTGAGCACGCTCGGCTACCAGGAGACGCCGAGCTCGGCGGTGAAGTCCTACGACCTCAGGGTCAACCACCCGCTGAAGATCGGGACCACCGAGATCTTCCTCATCGGCCACGGCTATGCGCCGGTCATCACCGTCCGGGACGGGAACGGCGACGTGGCCTACAGCGGCCCGACGATCTTCCTCCCGGTCGACGAGACCTTCCAGTCCTTCGGGGTCGTGAAGGCAGCCGACGCGCGACCGGGCCAGATCGGCCTCGAGGGCGAGTTCTACCCGACCTTCGCGCTCGGCGACGGGCTGCCCCGCTCGAGCTTCGGCGACCTGGCCGATCCCGTGCTGTCGATGCTCGTCTACACCGGCGACCTCGGGCTCGACGGTGGCGGCGGTGAGTCGGTCTACGTGCTCGACAAGAGCAACGCCGAGCAGGTGCTGAAGGAGGACGGGAAGCCGTTCCGCCTCGACATGCGTGAGGGCGACAGCATCGTCCTGCCCGACGACCTGGGCACGGTCACCTTCGAGGGCATCGAGCGCTGGAACAAGATCCAGATCAGCCGTACGCCCGGCAAGCTGATCGCCCTCACCGGCGTCAGCCTGGCACTGCTCGGGCTGTGCGCCTCGCTCTTCATCCGGCCCCGCCGGGTGTGGGTGCGGACCCGGCGCGACGAGAACGGGGAGACCGTCGTGGACCTGGGCGCCCTCGATCGCAGCAACGGCGGCGACCCGGAGCGCGGAGAGCACGAGCTGGCCGCGATCACGCTGTCACTTCAAGGAACTGGAAAGGTGTCTCCATGACCGACGCATCGTGGGAAGTGCTGAGCAACCAGGCGGTGGCGGCCAGCGGGGTCGTCTACTTCCTCGCGTTGCTGGCGCACCTCGTCCAGTGGGCGGGGCTGCGCAGGCTTCCTGCCGAGCAGCAGGTGACGTCCGGTCGGATCGCGATGGCGGGACGCCTCGGCGTGCTCCTCACCGTCGTCGCCGTCGGCGTGCACCTCATCGCGCTCGTCGGCCGGGGGATGGCCTCTGACCCCAACCGGGTGCCGTGGGGGAACATGTATGAGTTCACGTTGTCGGGGACGTTCTTCGTCGGCCTGCTCTACCTGGTCTTCCTGCGTCGCTTCAAGCTCGAGTGGATGGGTCCGCTCGTCGTCGCCTTCGTGCTGTCGATGATGATGCTGGCGGTGCTCTGGCTCTACGAGCCGGTCGCGCCTCTCACCGAGGCGCTGTACTCCTACTGGCTCGTTATCCACGTCGTCTCCGCGGTGATCGCGACCGCTGCCTTCACCCTCGGCGGCCTCTGCTCGGTGCTCTACCTCCTCAAGGAGCGGTCGAGGGCCGAGCGCGGCTATCTCGCCCGCCTGCCGGGGCTGACGTCGCTGGACCGGATCTCCTACCGCATGCACGCCTTCGGCTTCCCGGTGTGGACCTTCGCGGTGCTGATCACCGGCCCGATCTGGGCGCACGAGGCGTGGTCGTCCTACTGGAACTGGGACCCTAAGGAGGTCTGGGCGTTCATCACGTGGGTGGTCTACGCGGCCTATCTCCACGCCCGTGCCACCGCAGGCTGGAAGGGTCGCAACGCCGCGATCGTGGCCCTGGTGGGGCTCGCCACGCTCTGGTTCAACTTCATCGGCATCAACTTCTTCAGCTCGACCAGCCAGCACTCCTACGCGGCTCCCGCCGCCATCCACTCCACGACCACGGAGGTGTCGTAAGTGAAGGAATTCGCCGTCTACACGGGCCTGCGCGTCCTGGTCTTCGTGGCCAGCGTGATCACCGTGATGCTCATCTGGTCGCTCATCATCGGCAGCCGCGACGTCCCGCGCCTCCCTGTCTTCGTGGTCGGCTTCGCCATCTCCGGGGTGGTCTCCTACTTCCTGCTCAACCGCCAGCGGGACGCCTTCGCCCGCCGCGTCGAGGAGAGAGCGGCCCGCGCCACGGCGGCCTTCGAACAGCGCAACGCCCGCGAGGACCGCGACTGAGCCGTCGCTCGGCCTAGAACCCGGTAATGTTGTACGGCGGCACGGCCAGGTCGGCCATCTGCGCGAACCGGGCGACCGCGGACTCGTTCCCGTGGAGCCGGCCGGCTCGGTTGAGAGCCGACGCGTTGGCGCCTCCGAGGTAGAGCGAGCCGAGGGTCTCGGCGTCGAGCGTGATCTCGGCGGGGTCGTCGGTGCGGGTGACCTTCGCCCGGCCCTGTTCGCTCACGATGCGGAAGTGCCCGGCGGCGTACCCCTGCGTGTCGTCCACTGCGAGCACCACCTGGCCGTCGGCCGACCAGGGACGCGCCGCAAGCGCGGTCTCGACGTCGAGGATGCGCACCCAGAGGAACTCCTCGATGGCCTTGTAGGTGACGGCATTGATGTCGGTCAGGGCCCAGCGGAGCGGGTCGTCGGGGTCGGCGAGGCCGAAGGTCACCTTCTTCACCATGTCGATCCCACCCAGGAACTCCCACAGCGCGAGGCCGGCGGCGGTGGTCAGCGCGGCCATCTCGGCGACCTCGATCTTGCGGTCGTCGCCGCTGCCCTCCGACTTGTAGAGGGCGAACCCGTCCACGGCTCCGTCGGCGTCGAGGTGGACGGCGCCGCGGAGCTTCTTGTCGGGCCCACCGTCATCGAAGTTGTAGGCGCCGGTGTGCAGGGTCTCGTAGAACTGCGGCCAGTCCACCGACCCCCGGGTGACGGCGTGGAAGCGGTCGAAGACGTCCTTGATGATCTCCCACGATTCCGGCGGCTCGATCAGCTCCACCCGTCCCGGGTCGGTGAAGTCGCGCAGTCCGAAGCGGGGACCGGTGTCCACCTCCACCTTCTGGGCGAAGGTGGCGGCGCCGAAGCCCCAACGGCCGTAGATCGTCGCCTCGGAGGCGGTCAGGGCAACCACCGGGATCCCGGCGGCGGCCGCGTCGGCGAGGTCGTCCTCCATCAGTCGCCGCACGAGGCCACGGCGACGGTGGGCGGGGCTGGCGGTGACGTCGGTGACCATGCGCAGCGGGAGCAGTTCGTGCCCGGCGTTGAGGGTCTTGTCGAAGCTCGCGAAGGTGGCGACCGGCACCGGCCCGGCGCCGAAGGCGTCCGGCGGCAACCATGCTCCGCGGCAGACGACCCCGTCGGCCGCTACGTGGGCCAGCCAGTTCTTCTCGAACTCCGCGTCCGGCCGCCCGCTGTGGAAGCCGCGCTGCACCGCGCCCAGCCAGCCGCTGATGCGCGCGCGTGCCGCCTCGGAGTCGTCGGAGAAGTCGAGCGTCGCGAAGTCGTAGTCCACGCGTCCACGGTAGTCAGCGCGGCAACGGATTTAGCTGGAACCGACGATGAGCAGGGGTACGCCGACCAGCACCGCCCAGACGAGCTGCCCGACACCGGTCTGCTGGAGCACCGGGATCAGCGCCGGCCCCGTCACCCTGTGCTCGCCACCGCCGATCACCGTCCGCAGCGGCGCCACCATCCGCACGAGGAAGAGCAGCCCGAGGAGGCACCACCACGTGGATGCGGCCGCCACGGCGACGACGGCCACGGCCGCGGCGCCGACGAGCAGGGCATAGAAGTAGCGCGTCCGCTCGTCCCCGAGCACCACGGCGAGGGTGCGCTTACCGGCGTCGGTGTCGGTGGGGATGTCGCGCAGGTTGTTGACCACGAGGATCGCGCACGCGAGGGCGCCGATGCCGATTGCGGCGTACAACGCGAGGAGCTCGAAGGACTTGGTCTGCACGTAGGTCGTGCCGATGACGGCCACCAGTCCGAAGAAGACGAACACCATCAGCTCGCCGAGGCCGAGGTAGCCGTAGGGCTTGGGGCCACCGGTGTAGAACCAAGCGGCGAGCACGCACACCAACCCGACCACGGCCAGCCACCAGGCCGTCGTCGCCGCGAGGACGAGGCCGGCCACGGCGGCGACGACCACGGCCAGGATCGCCGCCGTCCTCACAGCCGCCGGGCTTGCTGCGCCCGAGCCGACCAGTCGCATCGGACCGACCCGCAGGTCGTCGGTGCCGCGGATGCCGTCGGAGTAGTCGTTGGCGTAGTTGACCGCGACCTGGAGCGCCAGGCTGACCACGAGGGCCAGTGCCGCCTTCCACCAGACCGGCTCATCGACGTACGCCGCAACGGCGGTGCCGGCCAGCACAGGGGCCACAGCTGCGGGGAGGGTGCGAGGGCGTGCTCCGGCGAGCCAGTCAGAGGGTGTTGCCACCGGTGGATTGTGACAGGGGGCTGACCCCTCCCGGCTCGGCGGGTTGCTCGACGGTCGGGGGACTCACTGGTGCGAGGTCGTCTGGGTCCTCGGGGTCCTCGTGCGCGGACGCATCGGCCAGCACGTCGGCCGGGACGGAGGACGGCACCGCGTGGCTGCTGCTGAGTCCCGACCCGGATGTGGCCGCCGATCCATGGGCTCACCCCGAGGTGGAGGACGCGGTCGTCAGTCCGGCTGCCCTGCCGCACCCGCCGGTCCGGACGACCCGCCGGTGATCGGGCCGTCGCCGGGCCCGCCGCTGCTCTGTCCTGGCCGCTGAGTGATGCCCGGCTCGCCAAGCACTCCACTTCCCGAGCGGCGGCTCATCCACTCCCTGACCTTCGCCATCAACCCGTCCTGCCGGAGTCGTGAATCCAGACCCGGGCGACCACCGTCGAACCACGCTGGCGCGCCGCCCCGGTGGCGCCTAGCGTGGCGCGATGAGCGAACTGCGGCGCCGCGTCGACGAGACCGCAGCTCTGACAGGCTTCGCGGGGGTCGTGCGAGTAGAGCGGGGCGGCGCTGTCGAGCTCGATGCGGCGTACGGCCTGGCCGATCGACGCCATGGCGTCGCGATGACCACCGACAGCCAGCTGGGCATGGCCAGCGGCTCCAAGACCTTCACCGCCGTGGTGGTGATGCGCCTGGTGGAGCAGGGGCTGCTGACGCTCGCGACCACCGCCCGTCACCTCCTGGGCACGGACCTCCCACTCATCGCCGACGACGTCACGGTCGAGCACCTGCTCTCCCACCGGTCGGGCATCGGCGACTACCTCGACGAGGACGAGTTCGACAGTGAGGAGTACGAGCTCGCTGTCTCCGCGCACCGCCTGGTGAGGACGCAGGACTTCCTCCCGATCCTCGACGGCTACCCGACGAAGTTCCGGGCGGGCGACCGGTTCAACTACTGCAACGGCGCCTTCGTGGTGCTTGCCCTGATCGCGGAACGGGTCTCGGGCCGCTCCTACCAGGACCTGGTGGCCGAGTTGGTCTGTTCGCCGGCAGGCATGGTCGGCACCGGCTTTCCGCGCTCCGATGCTCTCCCGGGCAGAGCCGCACTGGGCTACGTCGAGGTCGAGGGTCAGTGGCGGACCAACGTCTTCAACCTGCCGGTGATCGCCACGGGAGACGGCGGGGCGTACACGACCACCGCCGACATGGCGCGCTTCTGGGCAGCACTGATGGCAGGGCAGGTCGTCACCGCGGAGACCCTCGCAGACATGCGTACGCCGCGCAGCGAGCCGGACCGGGGCGAGAGACGCTGCTACGGGCTCGGCCTCTGGCTCGACACCGACTCGCCACAGATCACCATGTCGGGCGCCGACGCCGGCGTCTCCTTCTGGTCGAGTCACTACCCCGATCGCGAGTCGACGATCACGGTCATCTCGACGACGATCAACGGCGCCTGGCCGGTGGCCGGGATCGTTGATGCGGACGTCTGCGCTGAGACCCGGCCCTAGGGGTGAAGGACCGCGCCTGCGGAGAGGCGTTGCGCACCTCGCTGGGGTAGACAGGAGCGACGGGCACAGTCCGGTGCCCGTCAGCCAGAAGGAGCAGCGCATGACGGAGTCGTCGCAACAGCCCACGGCCGCCCTCACCGAGGACGAGCAGAAGACCGTCCGGTCCGCCGCACTGCGCGCGGGCGCCCTCGTTGCCCAGGCGGAGCCGGGCTTCTTCGACACGTTCAAGGAGTCCTTCGCAGCGAGCAACGCGGTCCAGGGCGCCTCGCCCGAGGTGCAGAAGCTCGTCACCGGCGGCCTCCCCGAGATGCCGTCCGGCGGCATGGAGCAGGTCAACGCACGCACTTTCGAGCTGCTGAGGCAGGCCGTCGGCATCCTGAAGCAGAAGGCTCCGCAGCTCGTCGAGGAATACAAGCAGGTCGTGCTCGAGTCGGCGAAGGACGTCGCCGCTGCGGCCGACGACACCTCGGCGAAGGAGAGCGCCGCCATCGCCGAGATCGAGCAGGCACTCGCAGGCTGATCCTGGCTGCGTTCCTTACTCCTGCAGGGGTAGGCGCAGGACGATCTCCCCATCGGAATTGTGCTCACCAGTCGCGACGAAGCCGAGTCGGGCGTAGAAGCCCGCCGGGCTGCCCTCGAGGCCGACGGGCAGGTCGTCTGCGTAGATGGCACGGAGCCAGGGGTTGCCCTCAGGCTCGTTGGCGGCTTCCCGCAGGGTGTAGTCGACGGTGGAGACGAACTGCTCCTGGTCGGGGGTGGTGCGGAGAGTGCGCACGACTGCCTCGTTGTCGGCGGTGATCTCGCGTAGAGAGGTGGTCACAGCGGTCGAGGCTAGGCTGCGGGCTCCTCGTCAGCCCGCGGCAAACCTGTCCCGGTAGTAGGTCGGCGTGGTGGCATACGCCGAGACGAAGTTCTGGCAAAAGGTGACGACGCTCTGGAACCCGCACGTGGCAGCGATGCGCGTCATCGGCCACGTGGTGGTCTCGAGGAGGCTGCGTGCCTCGTCGAGCCGGCGTGCCAGGAACCACCTCGCGGGCGTGGTGCCGTGACCTCCCAAAACCGGCGGGTGAAGTTCCTGCGACTCATGCCTGCGTGATCGGCGAGCTGATCCACGCCGAGGTCCAGCTCGAGGTGTTCGAGGGCCCAGTCGAGGGTGGGCCCCAGGTGGCCGACCCCTCCTGGCTCCGGCACCGGGCGATCGACGTACTGCGCCTGGTTGCCTTCGCGGTACGGAGCGATGACGAGGTGGCGCGCCCCGGTCGTGGCTGCGGCGGCGCCGAGGTGGGAGCGGACGATGTGGAGACACGCATCCAGTGCCGACGCGGTCCCGGCGCAGGTGAGGACGTCGCCGTGGTCCAGGTAGAGAGCCACCGGATCGACCTGTACACCGGGCCGCCGCTCGCCGAGCTGAGAAGTCGCTGCCCAGTGGGTCACGACGCTCCTGCCTTCGAGAGGCAGGCCGTCGACCACGGCGAAGGCTCCGAGGCAGAGGCCCACGATGCCGGCTCCGCGGGCGTGGGCTGCGCTGATGAGGGACGTGAGTGTCGGGCCGGCGGGCGGGAGGTCGTTGGGCCACGGCGCGAAGATCAGGAGGTCGGCCGCGGCGACGCTCGAAGGCCCTTGGACGTCGTCGATGACCAGGCCTTCAGCGGTGCGAATCGCCCGCCCGTCCTTGGTCCACACGATGGTGTCCCACCCGGCCGCCAGGCCAAGGCGGCCGACCTCGCCGAACACAAGCAGCGGGGCGGCGAGGTGGAACATCGTCATACCGCTGAACGCGTGCACGCCGATCTGCATGTGTGGCCCGAGTCCATCGAAGGTGGTCTCAACAGCCGCTCACGCTAGTCGGTGGGAGCGCGTGAGGCTGTCCTGGTCAGCACATCTCACTGAGGAGAACCCATAAGCAGCCCCCGCCGCGCCCTTGTCGTCATCGATGTCCAGCAGGAGTACTTCGACGGCCCACTCCAGGTGCAGTACCCGCCCCGCGATGAGTCCTTGGCCAACATCGTCCGAGCCGTCGAGGTGGCGACCGAGCACGGCCTTCCTGTCGTGGTGGTGCAGCACGAGCAGTCCGCTGGCTCTCCGGTCTTTGCGGCCGGGTCCGCCGGGTGGGCGCTGCACTCTGAGGTCGAGAAGAGGCTCCAGCCCTCGTGGAAGAGAAGTCACGAAGGAGAAGAGCAGTGTGTTCGCCGGCACCGATGTCGCCGAGTGGCTGCGCGGGCAGGGAGTCGACACCATCACGGTGGTCGGCCACATGACCATCAACTGCGACATCGCCACCGCCTTGGGGGCAGAGGCTCTCGGTCTGGCCGCTGAAGTGCTCTCCGACGCCACGGGCGCCATCCACCTGGCCAATGAGATGGGCAAGGTACGCGCTGAGGTCCTCCACGAGGTCCTGCTGGTGCTGCTCCATTCCAACGTCGCCGCTGTCAGCTCCACCGAGGCCTGGGCAGACGCTGTCCGCGCCGGCCACGCGCTGCCCTCGAGCAACCTCGTCACCTCGGCCATGCAGGGGCGGGCCGCCTTCGCCGGCTGACGCCTAGTGCGCGCCCGGGAATCCCTGTTGACGCCAGGCCTCATACATCACCACGGCCGCGGAGTTGGCGAGGTTCAGTGACCGACGGCCCTCGAGCATCGGGATCCGGAGCCGATCGGTGACTCGCGGGTGGCTCAGCACGTCGTCCGACAGGCCGGTCGGCTCAGGTCCGAAGAGCAGCACGTCGCCCGGTCGGAACTCGACCTCGGTGTACCACCGGGTGGCGTGGGCGGTGAAGGCGAAGACCCTCGACGACGTCAGCGCCGCGCTCCCCAGGGCTGCGTCGAGGTCAGGGTGCACCTCCATCGATGCCAGGTCGTGGTAGTCCAGCCCCGCGCGCTTCAGCTTCGATTCGCTCAGGTCGAAGCCGAGGGGTTCGACCAGGTGCAGGGTGACTCCCGTGCCGGCGGCCAGCCGGATCGCATTCCCGGTGTTCTGCGGGATGCGGGGCTCGAGGAACATCACATGGAACACGGTTCAGGTTATCCCGAGATGGCCTGTGGCTCAGCGCACGTAGTCCTCGTAGGCCGCTTGGCGGCGGAACGGCATGGCGTGCTGGGCGACGAAGCCGCGCGGGACGGACTCGAGGGTGAAGACGCCGTACTCCTCGGGCCAGCTGTGGTCGCGCGGCAGCTTGAACGTACCCATCAGCATGTCCACGAGAGGGAGGTGGATCGCGTAGTTGCAGTCCCAGTACTCCTTGTGGCGGGCGTGGTGCCAGTGGTGGTAGCGCGGGAGGGTGATCACATATTCGAGCCACCCGAACCGGATGTCGATGTTCGCGTGGGCGACCACGGCCTGCAGCCCGACGAGGACGGCGTAGGCGTTCACCACGGGCTGCTCGAGCCCCAGCGCCAGCAGCGGCAGGACCACGATGCTGCGGGTCAGGACGGTCTCGACCAGGTGGACGCGTGACCCGGCGAGCCAGTCGAGGTCACGGCTGGAGTGATGCACCGAATGGAACTTCCACAAGGTGGTGATGCGGTGGTAGCAGCGGTGCAGCAACGCTTGCGCGAGGTCTGCGAAGAAGACGGCCAGGAGGAACTGGACGATGAAGGGCAGGGCACCTACGAAGGCCTGCACGTCGGGCATGTGTGCGGCGCCGACGACGATGGAGGTGGAGGCGGTGACCATGAGCAGGATGAACTGGACCAGCACGTGGCTCATGAAGAAGTAGACGGCGTCCGTGCGCCACCCGTCGCGGAACACCGCCACCGGGCGCCGGGCGAAGTGGTGCTCGAGCGGGATGAAGACGAGCGCCGAGAAGAACAGCGCCAGCACGAACCAGTCCAGTCCGAGCGAGTACGGCGTCTGGTTGATCTTCTCGAACTGGACCGTGGTCCCGCCGAGCAGGAGGGCCAGGGTGCCGCTCGCGAGGCCGGTGAACGCATAGCGGCGGTGGTGGCCTTGGAGGATGGCGACGGTGCCGGAGATGTAGGTCAGCACGAGACCGACGAGGAGCATGTCCCGCGCGAAGCCCTCCGTGTAGACGGCGCGGAACTCCTGGCTGGTGAGCGCCTGCGGGAAGTGGAAGCACAGCACCGTCAGCAGACTGAGGATGCCGAGCAGGCAGGCCGTCCCGGAGGCGAACTGGGGGTGGGTGACCAACCCCCGGATGCCGCGTCGCTGGACCAGGGTGGAGGTATCGCTCATGGCGCCATCATGGGCGCAGAACGGGGAGGACGGGACGGTATTCGTACTCAAGCCGTGGGCGTGGCCGTGATGATCGCGTAGCCAGTCTCCGAGGGCTTGACCAGGATCGAGCCGAATCCCGCCTCATCCAAGGCCCGGGTGATCCAGTCGAGGCCGTCGCCTCCAGAGATTCCCGCTCCTCCTGAGTACAGGTTCTCCTGCAGGCAGTAGATGAGCCCGGCTCCGTAGGTGACGACCGAGAACGGGTTGGTGGCGTCCCGGTAGAGGTCGCCGACATACCTGTTTCCGCGATCATCACGACGCCGCCGCTGGTGAGGACCTTGCGGGATCTGCTGCAGGACCGGCAGCGGATCTCCGAGGTGGTGCACCGAGCGCACGTCGACCGGGAACGCGGGACTCAGTAGGAACGCCGTCTCGGGGGAGACGGTGAAGACGCCGTCCTGGTGGGACGCGTGGCCGCCGGCGGTCACTGCTCGCAGCACTCAAAGGCGTTGCGCTGATCGACCCCCGCTCGCGCGGGCACCTCTTCCGCAGCCCCCGGGGGCCTCGAGCAAGGCCTCGAGCAGGCCTGTCCTGAGATCCAGGCCCAGCAGCGTCATGGAGTACCAGCCGAACAGGTCGCGCATCAAGAGCGGCGGAGCTTGGTCCTGACCTGTCATGCCGCCCAGCGTGGGCCACCTCGAGCAGCGTTGGCCAGCATCAGCGCGGGCGGGCTCCCCGGCTGCGTCGCTCCTTGACCGTCTGCATCGCGTGCCTGATCTTTGCCTGGTTGTGCGGCTTGCGAGCCTCGGTGTAGACCATCCTGGCGACTCCGAGGGCGCCTACCTTCTTCATGATTCCCATGGTTGAAAACTAGCGAAGCTCCCTGGCCCGCGGTAGCGCCCTTGGGGTGGTGGACGCTGCCGGCACTGATGGCTAGCGTGGGCGGATGGGCACACGGAGCAGGGGAGAGGCCGGGCTGCGCGGTCTGCCGTCGCTCGCCGATGCCGGGCGCGCGACTCGCCGCGATGACCGCTTCGTCGAGGGCCTTCGACTGGCCAGCCGGCTGAGTGCGCGCGCCACGGTGGGTGACGGCGTGCTGCCCCCCGCGACCCACAGTGAGGTCGCGCTCGAGCTGCGCGAGCTGCTCCCGGTCATCGACGACGACGTCTTCGACCAGCACATGTCGCGCCTCGATCGCGCGGCGCGCTTCGTCAGCGCTGCCGAAGTCGCCGATGCCGATGACGTCGCGGCCTACGCCGACGCCGCATGGGGGGCCGGGCTCGACCCAGCCGACTTCGCAGAGGACGCCCAGGAGCTTCGGACAGAGGTCATCCAGCACTGGGACCTCGCGCTGCTCGACGCGGTGTCGGACCTGGTCGCTGCGGACGACTCGACGGGGTCGGTCGCCATGAACCTCTCCAGCGACGCCCGCGCCGGCTGATCCGTGTAGCCATCGGCCCTCGACGTGGATATCGTCTGAGGGAGGGCACGCATGACGTCGGGAGGACCCATGGGCGAGTTGAGTTTTGACGGTCGGCCCAACAACACCCCGGTGGGTTACTTCTCCTACTTCGTCGAGGACGACGTCTGGTCGTGGTCGGACGGGATGTACGAGCTCCACGGCTACGAGCCCCGCGCCATGCCGGCGACGACCGACCTGATGCTCAAGCACAAGCACCCCGACGATGCCCTCCGGGCCTTCGAGGCCCTTGAGGCCGTCACGAGTGACGGACTCCCCTTCAGCTGCTACCACCGCATCATCAGTGCGGACGAAGAGGTCCGTTACGTGCTCTCCGTGGGTCGCGGCACGCTCGGACCGAACGGCCGCGTGGAGTCCGTGACGGGCTACTTCGTCGACCTGACGGGGGTGCGGGAAAGGCAGGGCCCGTCCGAGGGCGAGAACGCCCTGGTCCGTGTCGCGGAGGCCCGCTCGGTGGTCGACCAGGCGAAGGGCATCGTCATGGCCGCCCACGGGTGCGACGACGTGGTGGCCTTCGCGAGGTTGCGGGAGCATGCCGACAAGAGCGACCTGAAGGTCGGTGAGCTCGCCCAGCGGCTCGTCGACCAGGTCACGACGCGGCCGCTCACAGACGGGCAGGACCAGCGGACCAGCCTGGACGACCTGCTGGGCCGTCTCCTGCGCTGAGGTGGGCCCGAAATGACGTGGACCGCGCCAGCGGAATACTACGAATAGTCCTCCGCTGGCGCGGCGAGGTGATGCCACGCTCATGGCCGGGGTGAGGGTCGGGCCGAAGCCACCCAAACTCGCCATCCTCCCCCTCCCTCGAGACTGAGTTCGGGCCTCCCGTACAGGAGTGGAATCACCAGCATAGACACGGGCAAGGGCGCCTTCGATGAATTGTGAGAATTTGTGCCCAAATGGTTGACCAAGGAGGCGACGGATAGCGTGCAGGGGTGAAGTTCCTCAGGCCATCCGACGACACAGTGACGGCCATCGGCCAGCTGAGCGCCTGGCTGGTCGACTCGCAGCCCGAGCGGCTGCTCATCGAGACCTCGGGGTCGACGGGCCGACCCAAGCGGGTCGTCCTGTCCAGGTCCGCGGTCGTGGCCTCGGTCGAGGCGAGCGCCCGTCGCCTCGGGGCCCGGGGGCAGTGGCTGCTGGCGTTGCCGGCGTCGTACGTCGCAGGCGTGCAGGTCATCGCCCGCTCCGTACTAGCCGGTCACGATCCCCTCCTGGTCAGCGACCTCGACTTCGCCGGGGCGCTGGGAACGGGGCCGGAGACCACCCTGTTCACCTCCCTCGTGCCGACCCAGCTCCACCGGCTCCTCGACCGGCCCGCCCAGGTCGAGGCGCTCCGTGCGGTGCACACGATCCTGCTCGGGGGCGGCCCCATCGACCCGGCGCTCAGGTCCCGAGCGACCGCTGAAGGACTCCGCGTGGTCGCGACGTACGGCGCCTCCGAGACCGCTGGAGGTTGCGTCTACGACGGAGTGCCGCTCGACGGGGTGGCCCTCGCGCTGGGGACGGACGGGCGGATCCGGGTCGGCGGCCCCACGGTGTTCGACGGCTACGACGGCGACCCTGCGCTGACCGCCGAGACGCTCGTCGACGGGTGGTTCGTCACCGCGGACGCCGGCCGGCTCGACGACGACGGGCGGCTCCAGGTGCTCGGACGCATCGATGACGTGGTGATCAGCGGCGGGGTCAACGTCCCCCTGCCCGCAGTGGCCGCGCGACTGCGCGAGCACCCCGGCGTGGAGGCGGTGGAGGTCCTCGGTGTCCCCGACGAGGAATGGGGCTCGCGGGTGGTGGCCTTCGTCGTGGGCCGCGACGAGGACCTGCGCGACTGGGTGGCCGAGGTGCACCCGCGCTCGTGGGCGCCGCGACAGGTCGTCGTACTCCCTGAGCTTCCGCTCCTGCCCACGGGCAAGGTCGACCGCGAGTGCCTCAGGAGGAGCGCGTGACGCACGTCTTCTCGATCCCGCTGCGCACGACCTTCCGGGGCATCACCGTCCGCGAGGGGATGCTGATCAGAGGGGCGGTGGGCTGGGGGGAGTGGAGCCCGTTCCTGGAGTACGACTCCGAGGTCGCCGCCCCGTGGTTGCAGTGCGCCCTGGAGGCCGCCGCCGGCGACTGGCCCACGCCGCTGCGTGACACCGTGCCTGTCAACGTCACCGTGCCCGCCTGCAGCCCCGAGCAGGCCCACGAGATCGTGCGCGCCGGTGGCTGCACGACGGCGAAGGTGAAGGTCGCCGAACGCGGCGGCCGGACGCTGGCCGACGACATCGCCCGCGTCGAAGCCGTCCGCGACGCCCTCGGCGCCGGCGGGCTGATCCGGGTCGATGCCAACGGAGGGTGGGA
This sequence comes from Nocardioides sp., assembly GCF_025964975.1. GTDB lineage: Bacteria > Actinomycetota > Actinomycetes > Propionibacteriales > Nocardioidaceae > Nocardioides. The sequence goes on along the minus strand of NZ_JAOPXV010000226.1, from coordinate 8,156 downwards.
CCTGGACGAGGCGACCCGCGCGATCGGGCTGCTGGACCGGGCGGCCGGTGGCCTCGAATACGTCGAGCAGCCCTGCGAGAGCGTCGAGGAGCTCGCCGCAGTTCGTCGGGTCGTAGACGTTCGGATCGCTGCTGACGAGTCGATCCGGCGTGCCGCGGACCCCTATCGGGTGCGGGACCTCGCCGCAGCGGACATAGCGGTGCTCAAGGTCCAGCCGCTCGGTGGCGTGCGCGCCTGCCTGCGCATCGCCGAGGACATCGGCATGCCAGTCGTGGTGTCGAGCGCGGTCGAGTCGAGTATCGGCATCGCTGCCGGCGTCGCCCTGGCTGCGGCGCTGCCGTCGCTGGAGCACGCCTGCGGGCTGGCCACGGTCCAGCTGCTGAGCGACGACGTCGCGATCAGTCCGCTGCTGCCCGTCGACGGGATGCTGGCGGTCAGGCCGGTCGAGGTGGACGACGCAGCGGTGGCCCGGGTCTCCGCGTCGCCGGCGAGACGCGCCCACTGGGAGAGTCGCCTCCGCGCCGTACGGCAGGATCTCGGGCTGTGACCTCGTCGACCGAGCTGGCGCGCACAGTCGTGGCCGCCCTCGTGCAGGCCGGGGTCACCGACGTGGTCATCGCGCCCGGCTCCCGCAACGCACCGCTGTCCTTCGCTGCCTTCGCCGCGGCCGAGGCCGGCGCTCTGCGGCTGCACACGCGCATCGACGAACGTACGGCGGCCTTCCTCGCGCTGGGCCTGGCCAAGGTGTCGCGCCGTCCCGCAGCAGTGATCTGCACCAGCGGGACGGCCGTGGCCAACTTCCACCCGGCGGCCCTCGAGGCGGCACACGCCGGAGTGCCTCTCGTCCTGGTCACCGCGGACCGCCCGGCCCGCCTCCGCGGCACCAGCGCCAACCAGACGACCGACCAGGTGCGGATGATCCCGGGACTCGAGTTCCTCGACGTCGCAGACCCGGACCAGCGGACCGAGGTCGACGGACTCCTCGGCGGTCGTGGGCTGCCGCTGCACCTCAACGTGCAGCTCGACGACCCGCTCGTGCCCACGGACACCTGGCCGGTCCCCCCGGTCGCGCTGGTGGAGCCGCGCGCTCCGCGTCACGACGAGGTCGAGATCCCGCACGGTCCGCGGACGGTCGTGGTCGCCGGGGACGACGCCGGCCCGTCGGCGCGGGTGCTCGCCCAGCGCGGCCAGTGGCCGCTCCTGGCCGAGCCGACCAGCGGGTCACGCACCGGCACGCATGCCCTTCGCACCTACCGCCTGCTCCTCGACGGCGAACTCGGCGAGCAGGTGGAGCGGGTGGTCGTCGCCGGTCACCCGACGCTGTCGCGCCCGGTGAGCCGCCTCCTCTCCCGCGACGACGTGGAGGTGTGGGACGTCGAGGACCGAGGCCTGTGGCGCGAGCGGCCCTTCGCGGTCGACCGGGCCGTCGCCCGTGCGACGACCGCCGAGTCGAGGGACACGGCCTGGTTCGACGCGTGGGTCGCGGCCGACAGGTCGGTGGGTCGGCAGCTGGACGAGCTGCTGAGGGCGGAGGCTGACCTCACGCCGTACGACGTGGCCGGTGCTGTCAGCCGAGCAGTGCCGCCCGGCGGACTGCTCTGGGTCGGCGCGTCCAGCCCCATCCGCGACCTGGACCTGATGGCCGCGCGCTATGACGTCGGCGACCGGCGCAAGGTGATCGCCAACCGGGGGCTCGCGGGTATCGACGGCACCGTGTCCAGCGCGATCGGCGCCACCCTCGGGCGACCGCGCACGAGCCGGGCGCTGGCGCTGATGGGGGACGTGACGTTCCTGCACGACGCGACCGGGCTGATCCTCGGCCCGGCGCAACCGCGGCCCGACCTCACGATCGTGGTGGTCAACGACAACGGCGGGTCGATCTTCTCGATGCTCGAGCAGGGCGCACCCGAGTTCGCCGACCGCTACGACGCCCTCTTCGGCACCCCGCACGACGTCGACATCGCCAGTCTGTGCGCCGCGACGCGGACGCCGCACCTGAGGGTGGCCAGCCCGGCGGAGCTCGAGCAGGCACTGGCCACGCCCAACGGCGGCATCGAGGTGGTCGAGGCCGTCGTCCGTCGGGACAACCGCCGGGATCTGGATTCGCGGATCCGCGCCCTCAGGGCGTGACCGCGACCTCGCTGAAAGTCGCGCCCAGCAACCGCGCAGGTCCCTTCGAGGGCAGGTGGATCACGCCGACGGCAAGGTGCGCGAAGGACAGGACGCCGTCGCCGCTGGGGCGATACTTCCCGTATGGCGGCGCCCACCGCACCTGCAGGTCGGGCCGTCCCTTCAGCCGGGTCGTCACCCGCAGCGCCACGATCGCCAGTGCTCCGTCGTCGACCTGCACGACGCGCGACAGGCCGCTCTTGCCGGCGGGCTCGGCCGAGACGGTGTAGCCGCGGAACATCGCTCGGCTGCCGAGGTCGGCGACGGTGTCGCGCCACTCCTGGGAGTCGGGGTCGAGCACCAAGGCGTCGTCGGTGGTGCCCGAGCGCAGGTAGGTGCGCCAGATCGCGGTCGCTGCCCCCGCCTGCCCACTGCTCGCCGGTCGGGCCGCGCGGCCCGCTTCGGGGAGGCCGCGCGAGAGCGTGGTGCCGGCCTGACGCAGCCACGGTGCCTGGACGGACGCCTTGGTGAACAGGTCGATGCCCTTGTCGTCACCCGTCGCCGACGCGACGAGCGACCACATCGGGTAGGACGTGAACCGCGGCGCGTAGACGCCCACCGGCGCGTGCGTGATGGGCGAAGGGCCGCCGACCCCCGTCAGCCGGGCCACGTGGGTGCCGAAGAGGTCGCTCTCCAGCGCCGGCCCACGGTCGGCGAGCCGCCACAGCTCCGCGGTGTAGCGGGGCGGCTGGGCGGCCTCGGTGGCCTTGCGCGCCCGGCTGTCGTAGGACGCGAGGAGAGCCGGCAGCTCGGCCCTCGTCAACGCGACCTTCGTCGCCGCGAGCTCCTCGGACTGTCGCTTCGCGGGCACGAGGTCCTCCCACGTGCAGCCCGTCGCGGACAGGACGACGGCCATGGCGAGCGCCGTCCGCTGGGCCCGGTGCCTGCCAGCGGGCCTGCCGGCCGGATTTCCGGCGGGTCTGTCGATCACCGCAAACGTCTCGAGGATGGGGTGAGGTGGTGATGGCGGGGTCCGACGCCAGCGGAGCAGCACCTCGACGCATGCCAGGAGCACCAGGGCACCGAGGCCGAAGGCGACCAGTGCTGCGCGGAACAGCCCGGGGACCGTCACCCCGAAGGACACCGTGGTGGGTCCCTGGCCAGTGACCGGAGCGATCATCCACTGGGTCGCAGCCGAGTCGCGGTCGAGGGTCAGCTCCTCCACGCCGTCGCCTGTCATCGAGCTGGTCCAGAAGTCCGCCGACGCGGGACGTACGGGCTCGGTGGAGCCTGCGTCCTCCGCGACGACGCCGGAGCGGGTCACCCGGGTCAGCCGGATCCGGGACGAGTCGCCGACGAAGTCCGCCACGTCCACCGGGTGCGCCGTACCGATGAAGACACCGTCGGGCGCAGACGCGCGCAGCGTGACCGTGATGCCGTCATAGGCCAGGAGGTCTGGGGCAGTGAGGACCGGGCGCCCGTCCTCGCCGAGGTCGGTGGGGCGGTTGAAGACCGTGTCGTCGGAGCCCACGACCCCGGCAACGGCGGCCCCGGCGGCCATCACGAGAAGACCCAGCAGCGCAAGGACGCCCAGGGCGAGCCTGCCCACGACCCCGACTCCTCGCACCCGGGGGATTATCCACGGCGGCCCGGGGCAGGCTGTCATCCATGACCACCGAACCCTTCCGCCCGAGCGACCTCGGGGCAACCCCCGGCGTCATCCCCTACGTCGAGTTCCACACCGGACCGAGGCGCCTGCTGACGATCGACCTCAGCCTCAACTCCAAAGCGCTCGTGAAGTGGTATCCGATCGTCAGCATCGACGGACGCCAGTACGTCGTCGTGCCGGGCCCGGTGTCGTGGGAGATCCCCGCCGACCGCAACGTGCACGTCAGTGCGCACCTCGACGGCGAGGTCCTCGGCCGGGCCCCGGCATCGTTCATCCTCCCTCCCGGCGAGGGTCGCGAGTTCCTCACGTACTCCACCCGCAGCGGAGCAGGCTCCCTGATACACGCGTCGCCGCCGCCGACGCACGCCTGAGAGACTCCCGGGGTGGAGATCGCCCTTTTCCTGGTCGCGCTCGTCGTCGTGGTGCTGGCCGGTGCTGCCCTGGCCGACCGGCTCGACGTGCCCGCGCCGCTGCTGCTCATCGCCCTCGGCCTCGCCGGCACCTTCCTGCCGTTCGTTCCGGAGGTCCGTCTCGAGCCGGAGATCGTGCTGCTGGGGCTGCTTCCACCCCTGCTCTATGCGGCGGCGATCCAGACGTCGCTGGTCGACTTCAACGCCAACCGGCGCCCGATCCTCTTCCTCTCGGTCGGTCTTGTCGTCTTCACCGCCTTCGGCGTCGGGGCAGTGGTCCACCTCGTCGTGCCGAGCATCTCGTGGCCCATCGCGATCGCCATCGGCGCGGTGGTGGCGCCTCCAGACGCCGTCGCGGCCACCGCGATCGCACGCAGGATCGGCCTGCCTCGCCGGGTCGTCACCATCCTGGAGGGCGAGTCCCTGCTCAACGACGCCACGGCCCTCGTCTCGCTGCGTACGGCGCTCGCGACCGCGTCAGTGGGCGTGCACGCCGTCGAGGTGGGCCTCGACTTCCTCTGGGCCTCCGTCGGCGGCGCTGCTCTCGGCTTCATCGTGTTCGTCGTCGTGGCCAAGCTCCGCAAGCTCGTCACTGACCCCTTGATGGACACCGCGATCTCGCTCGTCACGCCCTTCGTGGCCTACCTCCTCGCTGAGGAGCTCGAGTCCTCCGGAGTCATCGCGGTCGTCGTCACCGGTCTGCTGCTCGGCCACAAGGCCCCGATCATCCAGTCGGCGCAGTCGCGGATCGCCGAAAGGATCAACTGGCGGACCGTGGCCTTCCTGCTGGAGAACACCGTCTTCCTGCTCATCGGCCTCCAGGCCCGCTGGATCCTCGAGGGTGCCGCCGAGAGCGACATCTCCCCGGCGCGGATCACGGGAGTGTGCCTCGGCGCCCTGCTCGCCACGGTCGCGCTCCGTCTGCTCTGGGTCCTCGGCGCGCGCTCGCTGCTGGTCCGCCCCGGCAGCGAGCCGGCCACCAGCGGCGTCGCACCCTGGCGGGACACTGTCATCATCGGCTGGGCTGGCATGCGCGGCGTGGTGACGCTGGCAGCCGCGTTCGTCATCCCCGAGGAGACCGAGCACCGCGAGGTCCTGCTCCTGATCGCCTTCACCGTGGTGGCCGGGACGTTGTTCCTCCAAGGACTGTCCCTGCCCTGGCTCGCCCGCCGGCTGGGAGCACCGCCTCCGGACCCGCTCGAGGACGCCCTGGCGCGGGCGGCGCTGCTGCAGCAGGCCTCCAAGGCTGGCTTCGGCGCCCTCGACGAGCTGGAGCACGACGACCCGCACGGGGTCTCAGACCTGCTCCGGCAGCGCGTGGAGCAGCGCAACTTCGCGGCGTGGGAGCAGCTCTCCACCACCCCCGGGCAGGAGTCACCGAGCAGCCTCTACGCCCGGGCACGGCTGGTGATGATCGCTGCCGAGCGAGCGAAGGTGCTCGAGGTCCGTGACAGCGGCGTGGTCGCCAGCGAGGTCGTGCGCGACGTCCTGAGGACCCTCGACGTCGAGGAGTCGATGCTCGACGTCGCGGAGCTCGACGACGACGCGACGACCGTCCGGGCGGTCCGGGTCGCGGCCGGCGACTCCTGTGACCACCTCGCCGCCGCCGGGCCCGCGACCGTGGCGAGTGCCTCCGAGCAGCTCTCCTGCGAGCAGTGCGTGGCGCTGGGCTCGCACTGGGTGTCCCTGCGGCGCTGCCTGGACTGCGGGAACGTCGCCTGCTGCGACTCCTCCCCGCACCGGCACGCCACCGAGCACTTCCACGACACCACGCACCCCGTCATGCAGTCCGCCCAGCCGGGCGAGGACTGGCGCTGGTGCTTCGTCCACCACCTCACGGGCTGAGGGTGGATGCGGAACGCGCCGCCCCGCCGAAGCGGGACGGCGCGTCGCCGTACTCAAACAGGGAAGATCAGGCCTGCCAGAGCCGCACCCAGTCGACGTTCATCGTCTGGGGCAGCTTGGCGTCGCCGCCCTTCATCTGCGAGAGCTCGTAGTCGGAGCTGAGCAGGCTCAGGATCGGGAACTGCTGCTGGTTGGAGACGCCGACCTTCGTGCGCCAGGTCTCCTTGCCGTCGATGCGGAAGATGTAGACCGACGGGGTCCACTCGACCGAGAAGACGTGGTAGTTCTTCGACCAGCGGTCCTTGCGGTTCTTGAGGAAGGACGTGGAGTTCTTGATCCACGATCCGGTCTTGACCGCCTGGTTGTTCTTGGTGGAGTAGATGAACGAGGTCAGTCCACCCTCGGGGTGCTGGTCACCGAAGTACTCGATGACGTCGATCTCGGCGCGCGGGTCGCCGCCACCGGCGACGGTCGGCCGCATCCAGAAGCCGCCGTGCTGGCCGCGGAGCTTGTGCGTCTTGATGCGAGCAGCCGCAAAGCCGTAGCGCATCGACAGGGCACCCTCGGTGCCGATGTGGCCGTTGAGGCGGTAGGCGAACTTGCCGGTCGACTTGCCGTCCTTCTTGGCGACGCACTTCTCGGCGCTGCGGGCCGGGTCCTTGATCACCGAGAGCTTGACGGTGCCGCCGCTGACGGAGACGGCGCTCGGGCTGCCCTTGGAGCACTCACGCAGGCTGGACGGCTCGTAGGCGACTCCACGGTGGTTCCAGGTCGGGCTGAGGGTGGAACCGGAGAAGTCATCGGTGAAGGTCGCAGTCAGCCACCGCGAGGTGCTGACCGGCTTGCTGGTCACGGCAGCGGCGCCCTTGAAGCTGGCAGCGGTGACGCGGTAGGTGAGGGCCTGCCCACTCTTGGAGATCGGGGCGCCGAACTCGGCGAGCCCCTTGGAGGTCAGCTTGGTCTTGCTGACCGTCTTCCACTTCGAGCCCTTCTTCACCTGGAGGGCGACCGGGCGGCCGGCCTTGGCGGGCCTCACGGTGGCGGTCAGGGCGGCCTTGGCGGCGTTGGCGCTCGCCGGGGTGCGGCCCTGCTGCACGATCTGCGGCATGGCGACCAGCTTGGCCTTGCTCTTGGCCTTGGCCCTGGCCTGGATGGCGCTCGTGTCGGTCGAGGTGGCGGCGTCGGCTGTGGTGGTCGCGGTGACCATCAGCAGCGAGGTGGGCATGAGCAGCGCGGCGAACGTTCCAGCCACTGCGCGGCGGTTAGACATGAAATCTCTCTTCGCTCGGGTGCGTGTGAAGTCCCCCTGCATCCGTCGGAGGGCTTCATCACCATAACGGGGGGGCGAAGGTCTACTAAATTGTGACTGACCGGCGGGATCAGGTGGTGAGGGCGTCCCGGACGGGCACGAACTTCGCCTGCGACTCGGCCAGTTCGGCCTCCGGGACGGAGTCGGCCACGATGCCGCAGCCCGCGAAGAGCCGGACGGTGTTGCCGCTGATCTCCGCCGAGCGCAGCGCGATGCCCCACTCGCCGTCCCCGTGGGAGTCGATCCAGCCGACCGGTCCGGCATAGCGGCCGCGGTCCATTCCCTCGATCTCGCTGATCAGGCGGAGTGCGGGCGCGCTCGGTGTGCCACCCACCGCGGCGGACGGGTGCAGCGCCTCGGCCAGCAGCAACGAGGAGACCGTCGCGGCGTCGTGGACCACCCCGGCCACGTCCGTGGCGAGGTGCATCACGTTGGGGAGGTGCAGGACGAAGGGCACCTCGGGCACGTTCATCGAGGAGCAGTGCGGCTCGAGGGCGTCGGCGACCGAGCGGACCGCGTATTCGTGCTCCTCGAGGTCCTTCGACGACCGGGCGAGGGTGCCGGCGAGGGCCGCGTCGCGCACCTCGTCGCCGGTACGGCGGATGGTGCCCGCCAGCACCCGCGAGGTCACGAGGCCCCGCTCGCGGCGGACGAGCATCTCCGGTGTCGCGCCGAAGAGCCCGTCGACGTGGAAGGTCCAGCACATCGAGTAGTCACGAGCGAGCTGACGAAGGGGCCACCGCACGTCGACCGGCTGCGTGCAGCTGGCGATGAGGTCCCTGGCCAGCACGACCTTCTCCAGGTCGCCGGCGTC
>NZ_JAOPXV010000214.1 GCF_025964975.1 Nocardioides sp. | reverse complement strand
ACTGGCCTCGAGGAGCCCGACGCCGGCCGGGTCTCGATGAACCGTGGCGTCGAGATCGGCTACCTCCACCAGGGCGACGAGCTTGTCGACACCCACTCCGTGCGCGAGGCCGTCCTCGGTGGGCGCGCCGATCACGAGTGGCTGGCTGACGCGACGATGCGCGGGGTCGTGACCGAGCTGCTCGCGGGGATCTCGCTGGACCGGCCGGTCCTGGGCCTGTCGGGTGGCGAGCGTCGCCGGTGCTCCCTGGCCGCGCTGCTGCTCGGTGAGCATGAGCTCATCGTCCTCGACGAACCGACCAACCACCTCGATGTCGAGGCCGTGGCCTGGCTCGCCCACCACCTGGTGGCGCGCTCCTCGGCACTGGTGGTCGTGACCCACGACCGCTGGTTCCTCGACGAGGTCTGCCAGACGACCTGGGAGGTGCACGACGGTGTGGTCGACTCCTACGAGGGCGGATATGCCTCCTTCGTGCTGGCCAAGGCCGAGCGGCAGCGCCAGGCCGGCGCCTCCGAGCAGCGCCGCCAGCAGCTCGTCAAGAAGGAGCTCGCGTGGCTGCGTCGGGGTGCCCCCGCGCGGACGGCGAAGCCGAAGTTCCGCATCGACGCCGCCAACCAGCTGATCGAGGACGTGCCGCCGCCGCGCGACCGGCTGGAGCTGCAGCGCTTCGCCGCCCAGCGCCTCGGCAAGGACGTCATCGACGTCGAGCACGCCGACCTGTCGCGCGGCGAGAGGAAGCTGCTGACGAATGCCACGTGGCGCCTCGGACCAGGCGACCGGGTGGGCATCGTGGGCGTCAACGGTGCGGGCAAGACGTCGGTGCTCTCGCTGATCGCGGGCCACCTGTCGCCGACGGCCGGTCGCGTCAAGCACGGCCGCACGATCAAGATGGAATACCTCACCCAGGCGATCGACGAGGTGGATCCGGACGGCCGCGTGCTCCCGACGATCGAGGCCATCGCTCGCGTCACCCGCACCGCCACCGGGTCGGAGATCACCGCGACCTCGATGCTCGAGCGCTTCGGCTTCACCGGCGACAAGCTCACCGCTCGTCTCGGCGACCTGTCGGGCGGGGAGCGTCGACGCTTCCAGCTGCTCAAGCTCCTGCTCAACGAGCCCAACGTGCTGCTGCTCGACGAGCCCACCAACGACCTCGACATCGACACCCTCAACGTCCTCGAGGACTTCCTCGACGGCTGGCCGGGGACCCTGATCGTGGTCTCCCACGACCGTTACTTCCTCGAGCGCGTGACCGACTCGGTGTGGGCGCTGCTCGGGGACGGCCAGATCTCGATGCTGCCGCGCGGGGTGGACGAGTACCTTGAGCGCAGGGCCGCCGGCCTTGACGCCGTTCCCGCCTCGGCGCCCACCGGCGCTGCCGGCGCCGCGTCATCGAAGAAGGCCAAGGCCGGCTCGGCAGGTGAGCGCGAGGCACGCAAGGCCATCGCGCGCCTCGAGAAGCAGCTCACGCGCGTGTTGGCTCGCGAGAAGGCGATCAACGACGAGATGGCCGCCCACCTGACCGACTACGACAAGCTGGCCGACCTGGGGAAGCAGCTCAGCGCACTGCAGGCCGAGCGGGACGGACTCGAGCTCGAGTGGCTCGAAGCCTCCGAGGTGCTGCAGTAGTCAGCTCTCCGGCGGGCTGAACGGCTCCAGGAGGGTCCGCAGCAACGAGGCCAGGGTGGTCCGGTCGGCGGCTGGAAGGGCAGCAAGGAGCTCGGCCTCGGCGGCGAGCAGTGCCCCGAAGGCCCCGTCGACCGCGTGCTTGCCCTCGGGGGTGAGCCGGACGAGAACCCCGCGTCGGTCCTTCGGGTCAGGGAGCCGCTCGACGAGGTTGCGGGCGGCGAGGCGGTCGACGCGGTTGGTCATGGTGCCGCTGGTCACGAGCGTCTCGCGGAGGAGACGACCGGGGGACAGCTCGTACGGCGCACCCGCTCGCCTCAGCGCTGCCAGCACGTCGAACTCCCACGACTCGATGTGGTGCGCGTTGAAGGCGTCGCGTCGGGCGAGATCGAGGTGGCGTGCCAGGCGGCTGATGCGGCTGAAGACCTCGACAGGTCCGAGGTCCAGGTCGCTGCGCTCGCGGGCCCACGCCTCGACCAGGCTGTCCACTTCGTCGCGCATCCGCGCAGTCTGTCAGATGCGTCGAGAATCTTGACATTGAGATATAGCCTCGGGTCATGAAGCTCCACCATGTACAGGTCGCCTTCCCCTCCGCCGGCGAGGACGTCGCCCGCCGGTTCTGTGCCGACGGGCTGGGCCTGACGGAGGTCGACAAGCCGGGGGAGCTCGCGGGGCGCGGCGGCGCCGGTTCCGCTCGGCGGACGGCGCGGAGGTCCACGGCGGGGTCGAGGATCCATTCACTCCCGCGCGCAAGGCTCACCCGGCGCTGCTGCTCGGCGGCGCGGCCGCCCTGGAGGCCGTCGCCTCCCGGCTGGTGGGGCTCGGCTTCGAGCTGGACTGGAGCCAGCGCGACAGCTTCCCCGGGTACGTCAGGTGTCACACCGTCGACGGACACGGCAACCGGGTGGAGCTGCTGGCGCTGCTTAGTTACTGACTGGTAACATAGCCGCATGAGCCAAGTCCAGACGTGGTGGAACACCACCGCAGGGATCCCCGTCATCGGCCAGCGCGTCTTCTCCCTGGCGTTCTCGCACAAGGCGCCGTACTTCGCGACGATCCGCCCGTGGTTCACCGTGGTGCAGCCCAACCATGTGGAGCTCGTCATCTCGAAGCGGCGTCGGGTGCACAACCACATCGGCACCGTCCACGCGATCGCCCTGTGCAACGGACTGGAGGCGGCGATGGGCGCGCTGGCCGAGGTGACCATCCCCGGGGACAGGCGCTGGATCCCCAAGGGCATGGACATCTCCTACACCGCCAAGGCGACGAGCGACATCACCTGCATCGCCGAGAC
>NZ_JAOPXV010000213.1 GCF_025964975.1 Nocardioides sp. | reverse complement strand
GGGGAACGGCCCCGAGCCGACGCGGGTCGTGTAGGCCTTGATGACGCCGATCACCCGGTCGATGCGGGTGGGCCCGACGCCCGCGCCCACGCAGACGCCGCCGGCGACCGGGTTGGAGGAGGTGACGAAGGGGTAGGTGCCGTGGTCGACGTCGAGCATCGTGGCCTGGGCGCCCTCGAAGAGCACCGTCTCCCCGCGGTCCAGCGCCTGGTTGAGCAGGAGCGAGGTGTCGGCCACCATCGGGCGCAACCTGTCGGCATACGACAGGAGCTCCTCGACCACGGACTCGACCTCGACGGCTCGACGGTTGTAGACCTTGGTGAGCAGGTGGTTGCGCACGTCGAGCGCCGACTCGACCTTCTGGTGCAGGATGCCCTCGTCGAAGAGGTCGGCCACCCGGATCCCGACGCGGTTGATCTTGTCGGCGTAGGCCGGGCCGATGCCCCGACCGGTGGTGCCGATCTGGTTCTTGCCGAGGAATCGCTCGGTGACCTTGTCGATCGTCGAGTGGTAGGACGCGATGACATGCGCGTTGGCACTGACGACCAGCCCACCGAGCTCGACGCCACGCTCCAGCAGTCCGTCGAGCTCGCGGAACAGCGCCTCGGGGGAGACGACGACCCCGTTGGCGATGACACTCGTCGCGCCCGGCGTGAGGATCCCGCTCGGCAGGAGGTGGGTCGCGAACTTCTCGCCGTTGACGACGATCGTGTGACCGGCGTTGTGTCCGCCGCTGGTCCGCACGACGTAGTCGATGGTTTCGGTCGTGGCGAGGAGGTCGGTGGCCTTGCCCTTGCCCTCATCGCCCCACTGGGCACCGAGTACGACGATTGCGGGCATTGCAGCCCTCCTGAGGTGAGACGGCACGGAAAAACAAAGGAGCCCCGGCGCAAGTGCACCGGGGCTCTTGCGGCCACACGTTAGCGCACCGGGACGACAGCCTCCCAGTTGTGCCGGCCACGATCTCGTACGTCAGGCAGCAACGCCGGACGTCGGCTACTGTCCGGCGCGTGGACCCCATGCTCGTGATCACCAACTCAGATGCAGGCACCGCCGACGAGGAAACCCTCAAGTCGGCGTTGTCGATCCTGCGCAGGACGGTGTCGATCGAGGTCGCGGCGACGTCGAACCCCGGCGAGCTCGACGGAGTGCTCCACCGTGCGGGGTCTCGCCGGATCGTGGTCGCCGGTGGGGACGGCAGCCTGCACGCAGTGGTGTCGGCGCTGCACCGGCGCAACGAGCTGACCGGCAAGACGCTGGCCCTGCTGCCGCTGGGCACGGGCAACGACTTCGCGCGTGGCACCGACATCCCGCTCGGCATCGAGGACGCGGCGCGCCTGGTGCTCGAGGGGCAGGCTCGCCCGGTGGACCTCATCGTGGACGAGACCGGGGAGATCGTGGTCAACAACGTGCACGTGGGAGCCGGCGCGCAGGCAAGCCGGCGCGGTCACAAGTGGAAGAAGCGGCTGGGCAGCGTCGGCGTCGGCAAGGTCAACTTCGGCAAGCTGGGCTACCCCATCGGTGCGCTGCTCGCTGCCTTCGAACCCCCCAGCCAGCGGTTGCGCGTGGAGGTCGACGGCAAGGTCGTCAACGACCTCGACCGTCCGGTGATGATGGTGGCCATCGGCAACGGCGCCAACGTCGGTGGTGGCACCGAGCTCACTCCGGACGCCGACCCCGAGAGCGGACGCATGGACGTGATGATCTCCCGAGCGGTCACCATCGGCGCCAAGATCGGCTACGTGGCCAAGCTCCGCAAGGGCGAGCACCACGAGCGCGACGACGTCGTGTACCTGCGCGGGAGCGAGGTGTCCATCCGGGGCGAGGACTTCTACGTCTCAGCTGACGGCGAGGTCTACGGGCCCGAGCGCAGCCGCACGTGGCGCATCGAGCCTGCGGCGTACAACATGGTGCTCCCGCACTAGATCCAGCCGCGACGGCAGGCCTCGGCGCCCGCTTGGAACCTCGTGTCCACGCCCAGGTCGTCCATCATCGCGGCCACGCGTCGCCGGACGGTCCGCAGGCTGATGCCGAGCTTGCGCGCGATGATCTCGTCGGTGGCGCCGGCGACCATCTGCTCGAGCAGGAAGCGCCTGAGGTCCGGTCGCGCCTCGCCGATGTCCAGCTCGGGGACCGGTGCCGCGCGTGCCCAGAGCGAGTCGAACCAGTAGGTCAGCGCCATGACGATCGATCGCTGCCGGACGTGCACCCGCGGCTCGTCGCTGAAGCCGAGCGGCTCCGGCAGGACGGCATGGTCGTGGCCCAGGATGAACATGCGGGTGGGGAGCTCGGAGATCACCCGGATCTGCTCGCCGATCCGGGCCCGGGCCTGCAGCGCCTCGGGCGCCTCGGTCAGCGCCCGCACCGGATAGATCGCGCGTGACTTCCGGCCCGTGGCGATGACCTCGCCCAGCGCCTGGCTCAGTGCGGCCTCCCGCGGCATGGCCCACGCGTCTGGACGCAGCCACAGCATGTCGCCGCGGCTGCTGCGCAGCATCAGGCCGAGCAGGTCGAGCGCATTGCCGCCCGAGCTCAGCTCGCCGTCGATCGGTCGGACGTCTGCGAGGTCGCTCTCGTCGGGGCGGGTGGAAGCCGCCACCAGGTGCGGCACGACTTCGGCCAGTGCCGTCAACCGCGCCCCCGTCGTCTCCGCCACGCGTGCTTCACGCTGGACCAGGGCTGCCACGACGCTTGGCAGCGGCGGCACGACCACCCGCTTGCCCTCCAGACGCACCAGTCCCAGCTCCAGCAGCGGCGCGAGGTCGTGCAGCAGGTGGTCGAGCCTCAGCTGCACCAGGCGGGCCACCCCCAGCGACGTGTGGCCCGAGGCGGGGACGACCTTGAAGTAGAGCTCCTCGGCCGCGCGGTCCAGGCCCAGGGCGGCCAGGACGGACGAACTGACGGGCGGCTGCATAGTTTGGCAGATTAGTGCCACCGGCATGCGCGAGCCAGTTGGCAGGCAGATGCCAGCGCATACTGGTGCCCTCGTGCTGCTCTGGGGGAGCGGCACGACGCTCCACATCAGGAGCTAAGCGTCGGAGTCGCCACGGGGGACGACTCCGACGCTTCTGCGTTTCGCGAGACCTCCCGATCGGCCGATAGCCTTGGCGCCCGAGCGAGACCGATCAGGGAGAGACGGCACACCCATGGCACGCGGCGGCAAGCAGGGCGGACAGCACGGCGGGCCCCACGACGGCCCAACCGACTGGGTGAGCCGGGCGGCAGACGACGCGGTCCGTCACGCAGGTGAGGGCAACCTCGTCACCGTCGCCTCCGGGGCCAGCCCGTCGGGCCCGATCCACCTCGGCAACCTGCGCGAGTTCCTCACTCCCCACTTCGTGGCCGAGGAGCTGCGCAGGCGAGGCCTGGCCGTCCGCCACCTCCACTCGTGGGACGACTACGACCGCTTCCGCAAGGTCCCTGCCGGGGTCCCGCCGGAGTGGAGCGACCACATCGGTCGTCCGCTGAGCGCCGTACCCGACCCCTGGGAGTGCCACGTCTCGTGGGCCGAGCACTTCAAAGAGCCGCTGGTCGCCTCGCTCGCCGAGATGGGCGTGCAGATGGAGGAGATCAGCCAGACGCACATGTACCAGGCCGGCACCTATCGCGAACAGATCCTGCATGCCATCAGGCACCGCGACCGGATCGAGGAGGTCCTCGGGCGCTACCGCACCAAGGCCGCGCCCGCCGCGGAGACCGAGGAGGAGGCCGCCGAGCTGGCCGAGTCGGTGGCCAACGACGACCAGGACGACGATGGGACCGCCGGCTCTGTGAGTTCCTGGGCCCGCTTCCCCTACAAGCCCTGGTGCGGTCAGTGCGGACGCGACACGACCGACATCACCTCCTACGACGACGACACAACCGACCTGGCCTACACCTGCCGGGTCTGCGGGTTCACCGGCTCCACCAACGTCGCCACCCAGGACGCCGGCAAGCTGGTCTGGAAGGTCGACTGGCCCATGCGCTGGGCGTGGGAGAAGGTTGACTTCGAGCCGGCCGGGCTCGACCACATGACCCCCGGATCGAGCTACACCGTCGGCCAGGAGCTGGTCTCGTCCGTCTTCGGCTGGCAGGCACCGTCGCGGGTCACCTACGCGTTCGTCGGCATCGCCGGCATGCAGAAGATGTCGTCGTCGAGCGGGGGCGTGCCCACCCCCGCCGACGCGCTCGCGATCCTCGAAGCACCGATGGTCCGCTGGCTCTACACCCGCCGAGCGCCCAAGCAGGCGTTCACGATCGACTTCGGACCCGAGGTGGTCCGGTTGTACGACGAGTGGGACGCGCTGCGACGCAAGGCGGCCGACCCCGCGAAGCGCGATGCACAGGTGCTCGCCTTCGAGCGTGCCTCGTCCACGCACGACGGTGGCCCGTTGCCCGTGCCCGAGGTCGCCGTCCCGTTCCGGACCCTGTCGTCGATCGCCGACGTCACCGCCGGCTCTGCGCAGCTCATCAGCGCGGTGGTCGAGCACGTCGGCTTCCCGCACGCCGACGTCGACGAACTCGAGCCGCGACTCGGCCGGGCGATGGCCTGGACGGCCTCCCTGCCTGCCGATGAGCGCACGACGGTGCGCGAGACCCCCGACACGGACCGCCTCGCGGCACTGAGCGAGGACGAGGAGCTCTGGCTGCGGATCTTCCTGGACCGGCTCCCCGAGCAGCTCGAGGTCGAGTCGGTGACGACGGTCGTCTACGGCGTACCGAAGGTCGCGCGGGGGCTCGGTTTCGAGGACGCCCCGACCGACCAGGTCAAGGCCGACCAGAAGGGTTTCTTCACGCTCCTCTACAACCTGCTCGTGGATGCCGACCGGGGCCCGCGCCTGCCCACGCTGATCGTGGCCCTCGGTCATGACAAGGTCCGGGCCCTGCTCGGCAGACCTCCGTCCGACTGACTCGCGAGCCCTGCGCCATCCTGCCCCTGCGGCTCCAGCTGGTCCGTGACAGGCTGACGGCATGAATCATGTCGACCTGATGGCTGGCCCCCCGCCCACGCACCTGCCCGTCGACCCGGCGGCCGCCGAGCTCGCGAACGGCGAGGACCCCGCTGCCGTCGTACGCCGCCATCCGGCCTCCCCCGCCGCGTGGGCCGGGTTGGCCGAGCAGGCGAAGACCGCCGGCGCCGACGACGTGACGGTCTACGCCTACTCGCGGGTGGGCGACCACCGCTCCCTCGACATGCTGCGCCGCAACGGCTGGAAGGGCCACGGCCCCGTGCCGTGGGAGCACGAGCCCAACCGCGGTTTCCTCGAGTGCCTCGCAATGCTCGCGCTGGCCGCTCGCGCGATCGGCGAGACGCACGAGTGGGAGCGCTGCTCGGAGTTCCTGCGCGACTCCAGCCAGTCGGCGTACGACGCCCTTCTGCACGACTGAGCCCCCGAGGGAGCGTCGCCGCGACGATCCGCGGCGGACCACGGCCCTTGGAGGAACCCAAACAACGCCACCGAGCAGATGACCGCGCCGCAGGTCGAGTCCTGGGCCCTCACGTGCGAGAAGAACGGCCAGGTCCTCGAGACCGCGTCGATCGTGATCGACCGTGGCCAGCAGCTCAGCATCGACCTGAAGGAGTGCGCGCGCGGCTGGAACCACTGACCCCCCGAGAAGACGACGCCCGCCTCCTCCGGGGAGGCGGGCGTCGTCGCGTTCACACGAAGGAGGAAGGGCCCCCGGGGTTCAGCGCGGGATCTGGAGCCGGAGCAGCTCTGACTTTCCGTTGCTGGGGTTGGTGACGGTGACCACCACGGTGCCCAGGGGCTGGGCGGAGAGGGCCTTGCTCTGAGCGGTGAGCGCTGCCGCCCGCCTCTTGAGCCTCTTGGCCTTCTTGACCAGCTTCTTGGCCTTCTTCGACAGCTTCGCGGCTTGAGCCGGCGGGGCGGTCCTCGCCTGCTTCGTGACCTTCTTGGCCTTCTTGAGCAGCTTCTTGGCCTTGATGAGGGCTTGCTTTGCCTGGGCCAGCAGGAGGGCCGGTCGGACCTTCGCGGCCTGGACGGCGGCGATGCCCGCTGGGGTCGTGGACAGCACCAGGTTGCCCGAACCGCCCGCTGGGATCGTGGCCGAGCCCGAGCCGAGGGCGGTCGTCACCTGGCGTGCTACGCGCGCCTGCTGACGCGGAACGACATCACCCCAGTTGAGGAACGAGGCCGTGGCGGTGACGTGGGTGTCGATCGGTCCCGACGGCAGGATGCTCGTCAAGGGGATCGTGAACGTGGAGAGCGTCGGCGAGAAGGCACCCCCGGTGCCCGGCGTCAGGACCACGCCCGTCGTTCCTTCGAACGGGTCGACCGCCAGCGACTTGCACTGGCCTGCGGCGAGGGTCTCGTAGCGAAGGTTGTCGACGAACGTGGCACTGTCCAGGATCCCGTCGCCCTGGTCGAAGATCGTGAGGTACAGGGAGTTGGTCGAACCAGGGACGACCGGTGTCCGCGCGATGAGCCGGAGCGTCGCGCCGTCGTAGCTGGTGCCGGCTGCCAGCTCGGCCGTCATGGCGCTCGGCCCCGAGCCGTCGATTGAGATGACGTCACCGGCACCGGCAGCGAAGTTGCCGGGGGCTGTGAGCGACTGAGTCACGGGATCAGCGGTCACCGACCACGCGTTGAGCTGGGCGATGAATGCGTCGTTGTAGCCGGAGTTGACGAACTCAGGAAACTCTTCGGAGAGGAACCTGAAGTCGAAGGCGAGGCAGTTGCCAGCAGCGGCGCCGAGGTCGATGCGGAACACTTGGTGGTCGTACACCCCCGCACCGATGGCCGCTGCGTCCAGCCCCCAGTCGTAGCCCGAGCCCCCCTCGGTGTTCGGGTCATCTGCCAGGGAGGCGTTGCCCGAAGTCATGATCGCAAAGGTGGAGCCGTCCGTCGGGAAGCCCGCGAGCGGGCTCGTGCCGACGCCGGTCGGGCATGTCGTCTCGTCCTCTGGCGTCGCACCGTCGTCGAGCACGCACGCGTAGTCCACGGCCATCGACGCACCTGTGGTGGTCGCGGTGCCGACGAGCGCCGACGCCAGGGCGGCCGGATCGTCGCCCGGCGTCACCGCAGCACCCGCCGACGTCCACACCAGGCTCACGGCGATCCCGCCCGCCGCCACCGCCGCGGCACGGCCTCGCTGCCTGCCAAGGATCGAAGATCGCATTGCCGTTCCTCCCTCGAGCAGGCCGAGCCCCTCCCAGCCGGCTATGACGCTAGCGGCGTCGGCTGCGCGGCGAATCCCGCATTTGGGCTATGTCGGTGCCGAGTCAGGAGCTGAGGGTGGTGCCTGCCGAGCGGAGGTTCTGGCAGGCCTCGACGATGCGCTCGGCCATCCCGGCCTCG
>NZ_JAOPXV010000195.1 GCF_025964975.1 Nocardioides sp. | reverse complement strand
CGGGAAGACCCGCATGTGCTCGCCGGCGTGGATGCGGCCGTTGTAGAGGCTCCACAGCTCGGGACGCTGCATCTTCGGGTCCCACTGGCCGAACTCGTCGCGGTGGGAGTAGACGCGCTCCTTGGCGCGGGCCTTCTCCTCGTCGCGGCGACCACCACCGAAGGCAGCGGTGAAGCCGTTCTCCTCGATGGCGTGGAGCAGGGTGCCGATCTGGTGACGGTTGCGCGAGGTCTTGCCGTCGTCGATGACGATGCCACTGGCGATCGCGTCCTCGACGCTGGCGATGTGGATGCGCGCGCCGAGACGGCTGACCCAGCTGTCTCGGGTCGCGAGGACCTCGTCGAAGTCGAGGCCGGTGTCGACCTGGAGCAGCGGGAAGGGCAGCTTCGCTGGGTAGAACGCCTTCTCCGCCAGCCGAAGCATGACGATGGAGTCCTTGCCGCCTGAGAACATCAGGACCGGCTTCTCGAACTCGGCGGCGACCTCACGGAAGATGTGGATCGACTCGGCCTCGAGCTGGTCGAGCTGACTCAGCTGGTAGTCGACGTGGGTGTTGGTCATGCGCAGGAGGAGCCTCTCTGGGGGACAGCAGCCCACATCGTAGCGAGGCGCCAGCCTGCGACGAATTCGCCTGTCCACGAGACCGACGCACATGATGTATAGACCGGGGGGCGGTGCAAACCTATCCTTTTGATACTTCAACCGTTCCACGACAGGACGAGCTCCCATGGGGCGATCGCGCCACACGGAGACCTCAGCACTCGCCGCCGCCTTGCTGGCTGCCACGATGGGCGTGACGGGGGCGTCCCAGGCAGGTCCCGGTAGGGTCACGCAGACGGCGGTGTTGCGCGTCCTGCCCCCATGGCGGCCACCGGCGTGACCCCTGAGCCCGCGTCGGCCGCGCTCAGCGTCCTTGATGCCGACTTCAGCCCGGCCGTTCCAGGTCGCCAGGTCCTGCTGCAGCGGCAGAGCGGCAAGTCCTGGGCCACGGTGCAGCAGCAGGTGCAGGCGGCCGACGGTGGGGTGAGCTTCACTGCGCCGTACGCCTCGGCCGGTGCGCCGATCTTCAGCGACGAGTTCGCCGGCGAGACCCTGACCCCCGTCTGGGAGCAGCCCAACGCCCCCACCGCTCTGGGCGCTGACCCGTCGGTCAGCGGTGCCGAGATCGACATCATCGAGTGGTTCGGCACGGGCTCGCCGGGACTGGCCGACACCATCTACTACTACCGCAGCGGAGCGCAGGTGAAGCACGGCGGCGTGATCCCCGCTCAGGAGACGTACGGCGACGGCTGGGTCGACCAGTTCCACGTCTTCTCGGTGGAGTGGACTCCCACGTCCTACGTCTTCCGCATCGACGGCAAGGAGACCTTCCGCACGAGCGAGGGCATCTCCCGGATCTCGCAGTACGTCATCCTGAGCCTGCTCAGCTCGGACTACGAGCTGGCGCACATCAAGGACATGTCGCTGCTGCCGCAGACCACGCAGGTCGACTGGGTCCGGGTCTGGGGCCAGTCCTAGCGCGGAGCCCGCGAGCCGCGTGGCCGTGAGTTGGACATCACAGAGCGCGGGGTCTTCGATGGGCCTATGACGACGACTACCAGCGATCAGGTGAGCTCCACCGCACGCCACATCGAGGCGACCGAGGCCTACGCGGCGCACAACTATCACCCGCTGCCGGTGGTGCTCACCTCCGGTGAGGGAGCCTGGGTCACCGACGTCGACGGCAAGCGCTACCTCGACTGCCTGGCCGGCTACTCCGCGCTGAACTTCGGCCACAGCAACCCTCGCCTGGTGGCGCGCGCCACCGAGCAGCTGTCCCGGCTGACGCTGACCAGTCGCGCCTTCTACAACGACCAGCTCGGAGACTTCGCCCGAGCCCTGACCCGGCTGACGGGCAAGGACATGATCCTCCCGATGAACTCCGGAGCCGAGGCGGTCGAGACGGCCATCAAGGTCTCCCGCCGCTGGGGCTACGAGGTCAAGGGAGTCCCCGCCGACTCGGCCACGATCATCACCATGCGGGGCAACTTTCACGGTCGCACGACCACCATCGTGAGCTTCTCCGACGACGCGGTGGCCACGACGGGCTACGCCCCCTTCACGGGTGGGTTCCGCTCTGCGGCGTACGGCGACATCGACGCCATCGCGGCCCAGATCGACGACTCCGTGGTCGGCGTCCTGTTCGAGCCCGTGCAGGGTGAGGGCGGCGTCGTGCTTCCGCCCGAGGGCTTCTTGCGAGACCTCCGCGCCCTGTGCACCGAGCGCGGCATCCTGATGATCGCCGACGAGATCCAGTCCGGCCTGGCTCGTACCGGCGAGACCTTCGCGTGCGACCACGAGTCGGTCGTGCCCGACATCTACATCCTCGGCAAGGCCCTCGGGGGCGGGCTCTACCCGGTCTCGGCCATCGCCGCCAACCGCGACGTCCTCGGCGTGATCACCCCCGGCAGCCACGGCTCGACCTTCGGCGGCAACCCCCTCGCCGCCGCGATCGGCACCGAGGTCGTGGCGATGCTCGAGGAAGGCACCTTCCAGCAGCGTTCGCGCGAGATCGGCGAGCGGCTCGAGGTGGGTCTGCGGGCCCTCATCGGCAAGGGCCTCGTCGGCGTGCGCGTGCGGGGCGCGTGGGCCGGCGTCGACGTCGACCCGGCGCTGATGAGCGGACGCCAGGTCAGCGAGGCGCTGATGGCGCGAGGAGTGCTCGCCAAGGACACCCACGGCTCCACCGTGCGCTTCGCTCCG
This sequence comes from Nocardioides sp., assembly GCF_025964975.1. GTDB lineage: Bacteria > Actinomycetota > Actinomycetes > Propionibacteriales > Nocardioidaceae > Nocardioides. The sequence goes on along the minus strand of NZ_JAOPXV010000195.1, from coordinate 2,715 downwards.
CCCCTGGTGGCGAGCCACGACGACATCGACGTGCTCGTCTCGGCGTTGGCCGACGCGCTGGAGCAGGGCGCCTGATCCATGGCTGAGCCCCTGCTGATCACCGTCGCACCGACCGGCGCCGAGACGGCCAAGGCCGACTGTCCGCAGCTCCCGACCACGCCCGAGGAGCTGGCCGCCACGGCCGCCGACTGCGAGGCCGCCGGCGCGGCGATGATCCACATCCACGTCCGCGACGCGGAGCATCGGCCGACGCTCGACCAGGGCTTGCTGCGGGAGTGGGTGGCGGCCGTGCGGTCGTCGTCCTCCCTGGTGGTCCAGCTGTCCACCGGCGGGTCGGTGCACGACCCGTTGGAGGAGCGGCTCAAGGTGCTGGACGCAGCGCCGGACTCCTGCAGCCTGACGATGGGGACGACCAACTTCGGCGACGACGTCTTCCTCAACCCGTGGCCGTTCGTGGCCGAGCTCTACCAGCTCGCCCAGTCGAGGGGCATCGCCCCGGAGTTCGAGCTCTTCGACCTCGGCCACGTCCACTCCCTGGGTCGGCTGCTCGCGAAGTACGGCCCCCCCGCGGGCGGCAAGGTGCACGTCGACTTCGTCATGGGGGTGCCCGGCGGGATGCCTGGTACGGCGCCTGCGCTGGTCGCCGGCGTCGCCGCCCTGCCTCCCGGTGTGACCTCGTGGTCGGCCACCGGGATCGGTCGCTCCACCCTGTCGGTGGCCATGGCGTCGCTGTCGATGGGTGGTCACCTGCGCGTCGGCATGGAGGACGTGTTGACCATCAGTCGCGGCGTGCCGGTGGAGTCCAACGCCCAGCTCGTGTCGAGGGCCGTGGAGCTGGGTCGCCTCGCGCAGCGGACGCCGATGACTCCTGCCGAGTGCCGCACCCTGCTCGGGTTGGACTGAGGGCCGCTGCCCGAGGTCGGTCGGGCGCGCTGCGCCGTACCCGCAGGAAGTGATCTAGCGAAAAGTCAATCCGCCGGAGGTCTGCAGTCTGTCAGCCCGCTGGGGGCGCCCGCCCGGTGTCGGTGCTGTCGGTGCCGTCGGTGCGCTTCATCCCGACGAACCCGGGCGCGTAGTCGGGGTCCTCGAGCTGCGCGATGGTGGGGGAGCCGAACATCGGGAGTCCCTGCGACTTGCGGATGAAGCCCCACACGACGGGCAGCAGGGCCAGGACGACGAGGCCCACGGCACCGATCAGCATCGGGTGCGTCTCGTCCTCGCCCGCGCCCAGCGGCGCCCAGCCCGCCTTGTCGAGCAGCGCGACGCCGCTCATGGTGAGCACCACCACGATGCCGCGCCGGATGAAGGACTGCGGCACGCGCGGGGCGATGGCGGCGCCGAGGAGGGTCCCGGGCACCGAGCCGATGACCAGGGGGATCAGGATGCCCCAGTCGAGGCCGTGCAAGAAGATGTTGGAGATGGCAGCCGCCATGACGAGGGGGACGGCCTGGACAAGGTCGGTGCCGACCAGCTTCACCGCCGAGAGGCCGGGGTAGAGCATGAGCAGCGCGATCATGATGACGGAGCCGGAGCCGACGCTGGTGATGCCGACGAGCAGCCCCCCGAGCGCGCCTACGAGCAGGGTCGCGACGGGCCGGATGGGCGGGTTGTCGTCGGCCTGCGGGCCGCCGCTCCGCACGCGCACCAGGTTGATGTAGAGGCGAAGGGCGTACGTCGCAGCGGCGATGAGCAGGGCGAAGCCGAGGCAGAGCTTGAGGGTGTCGTCGATGTCTTCGGGGTCGACCACCCAGGACACGAGGTAGGGACCGAGCAGCGCCATCGGGATGGACCCGATCATCAGCCACTTGGCGAGCTGCATGTTGGGGGAACCCTCGCGCCTGTGCACGAGCGCACCGCCGGTCTTGTAGATCGCAGCGGCTGTCAGGTCTGCGGTGATCACCGCCGCTGGTGCGCCGACGCCGAGGAAGATCAGCGCCGGCGTCATCAGGGCCCCGCCGCCCATCCCGGTCAAGCCCACGATGATGCCGACGAAGAACCCGGCCGCGAGGATCGACAGGGCCGTCATGGTGATCAGGTCGGCCATCAGTCCTCCTCGCCCAGCGCTGCGACAATGACACTCAACATTGTTGACATCTTGCCCGCTGCGGCCCTGGCAGCCGCATCCCCGCGCCGGTAGGGGTCGTCGATGTCGTCCTCGGGCAGTGGTGGGGTACGCCCCTTGCCGGCCGCCTCGATCAACGCGCGTCCCCGCAGGGCGGGCTCAGCCTGAGCGACCCGGGCGAACTGACCCAGGGTGAACACCTTGCGCAACGCGTGCGGGTGCTCCTCCATCACGAAGGACCGGTGGGAGCTCTCGGCCGTGAGGACCAGGTCGGCCCAGCCGACGAGGTCGCGGCTCATCGCCTGGCTGCGGAACTCGGGGTCGCTCGCGTCCATGGTGGCGGCCATCGCCGGGTTCATCGGCTGGCCGACCAGGCCGTGGGTGCCGGTGCTGGCGAAGGCGATCCTCGCCTCGCCCGCCAGCGCACGGGCCGTCTGCTCCATGAAGGGCGAGCGGCAGATGTTGGCGGTGCAGACGAAGAGCACGTTGAGGCGGGTGTCGGTGGTGACGGGTGCCTGCTCGGGTGCGGTCTCGACCGGCGTGTCGACCGGCGTGTCGACCGGCGTGTCGACCAGCGTGTCGACCAGGGAGGAGGAGAGCGAGTCGCGAAGGTCAAGGTGGCCTCGCTCGGCCAACGCGTCGACGACGTCGGC
>NZ_JAOPXV010000190.1 GCF_025964975.1 Nocardioides sp. | reverse complement strand
CGACGTAGCCGAAGCCGATGCCCATGACGAAGCACGGCAGGGCCAGCTGCCACAGCGCGCTGTCGGCGTTCACCGGGAGCAGCAGTGCCGCTCCCGCGGTGACGAACAGCGCACCCATCAACACCGTCCTGCGGAAGCCGATGCTGAGGTAGAAGCGGCCGCTCGTCGTCGCCGCGATCGGCCAGCCGATCGTCATCGCCGCCAACGCCAGGCCCGCGACGAGCGCTCCGTGGCCCAGCACGGATTGGGCGTAGAGGGGGACGTAGGACGTCAGACCGAGCATCAGCACCCCGACGACGACGGCACTCGAGTTCGCCGCGTTCAGCACGCGACGACGGAAGATCCACAGCGGGAGCACGGGCTCGGGCGTGCGCGCCTCCACGGCGACGAAGGCCGCGAGCAGGACGGCTGCAGCGACGAAGATCCCGACGCCCATCGGCGAACCCCACGCCCACCGCACGCCGCCCTCGAGCAGGCCGAGCAGCAGCAGGGACCCACCGACGGCGAGCAGCACCGCGCCGGCGTAGTCGATTGCGTGCTCGCGCGGCTCGACGTTCTCGTCGAACCTGCGCCGCATTACGTAGGCAGCGGCGATCCCCAGCGGCAGGTTGATGAAGAAGATCCAGCGCCACGAGAGGTAGTCGGCGAAGACGCCGCCGAGTGTCGGCCCGACGACGGAGGAGACCGCCCACACGCTGGCGATGTAGCCCTGCACCTTGGCGCGCTCCGCGAGGGAGTAGATGTCGCCGACGATCGTCATGGCCATCGGTTGTACGGCGCCTGCCCCGAGCCCTTGCACGAGCCGGAAGAAGATCAGCGCCGGCATGCTCCAGGCGATGCCGCACAACAGGGAGCCGACGACGAACAGCCCGATGCCCAGGAGCATCACGGGCTTGCGGCCGTAGAGGTCGGCGACCTTGCCGTAGATCGGGACGGAAACGGCCTGGGCCAGCAGGTAGATCGAGAACAGCCACGGGAAGGAGGTGAATCCGCCGAGGTCGTCGACCACCGCCGGCACTGCCGTGGCAAGGATCGTGGCGTCGATCGCCACCAGCCCGATGCTGAGCATGATTGCCAGCAGGAGCGGACCACGCTCACTGCGCAGACCCACGCTGGCTCGGGTGATCTCGGGCGCGCTCACGGAGGTCCCAACCGAGGTGGAGCGAGTCCTGTTCCCTGGGTGACAGGATGCTGGGGTGCGCGCAGTGGTGGTCGAGGCGGTCCGTGGGCGTGCTGAGGTGCGTGAGGTCCCCGACCCGACGGCGCCCTCCGGCGGCGTGGTGGTCCGCGTGATGGCCACCGGGGTGTGCCGCAGCGACTGGCACGCGTGGGCCGGGCACGACGAGATCACGTTCCCGCACGTGCCGGGTCATGAGCTGGCCGGCGTGGTGGTCGAGGCAGGCGACGGTGTCGGCCGGTGGACGGTCGGTGACCGGGTCACGGTCCCGTTCGTCTGCGGGTGCGGTCGGTGCGAGTGGTGCCAGGCCGGGAACGCGCAGGTGTGCCCCGACCAGCAGCAGCCGGGCTTCACGCACTGGGGATCCTTTGCGGAGTACGTCGCCCTGCACGCTGCCGACACCAACCTGGTGGCCATCCCCGAGTCGGTCGACTTCGCAACGGCCGCCAGCCTGGGGTGCCGGTTCGCGACGGCGTACCGCGCGCTCGTCGGACGCGCCCGACTCCTCCAGGGCGAGTGGGTGATCGTGGTGGGCGCCGGCGGTGTGGGACTCAGCACGGTGATGATCGCCCGAGCTCTGGGAGGTCGGGTGGTCGCGGTGGACCGGAACCCCGAGGCGCTGGCCGTCGCCGCCGACCTCGGCGCGGAGCACCTGCTGCTCGCCGACGGCTCGGACATCCCGGCCAGGGTGGCCGGCCTCACCGGTGGCGGCAGCCACGTCGCGGTGGACGCCGTGGGCAGCGAGGAGACGTGCGCCGACGCGATCCGCAGCCTTCGTCGGCGCGGTCGGCACGTGCAGGTGGGCCTCCTGCCAGCGATCGCGGGTCATCCACGAGTGCCGATGGAGCGGGTCATCGGCTGGGAGCTCGACGTGCTCGGCAGCCACGGGATGGCAGCGGCCGACTACCCCGACATGCTGGCACTCATCGAGCAGGGCCTGCTCCAGCCGCAGCGACTCGTCGAGCGCACGATCGGTCTCCAGGAGGCGGCGGCGCTCCTGCCCGGGTTCGACCGGGCCACCCCGGCAGGGATGACCATGGTGGACCCCGCTCGCTGACTGATCGGTGTGGCTTGGCCCACATGGGTGAGGTCAGCCGTCACCATCCGTGGGGTCCTTCGTTGGACTTGCAAGACGGGAGGGGACCTCGTGCCGGACACGCATCTGACCAGCAAGACCGACAGCCTGCGCAACGCAGCGAGCAGGCTGCGGTCCCGCGCGGCCTTCATCGCCGTCGCTGCCCTCCTCGCCGCGGCCCTCACGTCGTGCGCCTCGGACAAGGACAACGCCTCCCGCGGCGCCGCCCCGGTCGACCTGACCTCGCTGGTCGCGTCCACGACCGAGACGAAGCTGCCTCGGGCTCCCAAGGACACCGACCCGCTGGCGGCCACTGACGGTGAGGTCGTCCACCCGCGCCGCACGCTGCCGGTGTACGCCGCACCCGACCGACGTCCCTTCGCCAAGGTCGCGCCGAAGCAGATGATGAACGACACGTGGCTCCCGGTCCTCGACCAGCGCGGAGCCTGGACCCAGGTGCTGCTTCCGTCGCGTCCGAACGGGTCGACCGGGTGGCTGAGGACCGCGCAGCTCGATCGGCGGCGGTCGCCGTACCTCATCAAGGTGCACGTGGGCTCCCGCCAGCTCGAGCTCCTCCGCGACGGGGCGGAAGTCGGTTCGTGGAGCGTGGCGGTGGGAGCCCCGGAGACCCCGACCCCGGTGGGACGTACGTTCCTGCTCGCCTCGATCGTCGACGCGGGTCAGAGCTACTCCCCGCTGATCCTGCCGTTGGGCTCGCACAGCGACACGTTGGACTCCTACGGCGGCGGACCAGGGACCGTCGCCCTGCACGGCTGGCCGGACGCCTCGGTGTTCGGCAGCGCGGTCAGCCACGGGTGCGTGCGCGTGCCGGCTGACGCCCTCGAACAGCTCCGCCAGGTGCCGCTCGGCACCCTCGTCATCGTCGATCAGCAATAACCTCGGAGGAAGACATGAGAATCCCCAACAAGGCCGGCATCGCCGGCATCGCGCTGGCAACAGCCTCGCTCATGATCGTGACGGCCCCGACCGCCAGTGGTGAGCACCAGTCGGGCTCCTCGGCGTACGGCGCCTCCGTGGGTGGGTCTCCGGGCCAGCCGGCGGTCGAGTCCGACGGCTCCCAGGAGCAGAAGGGCGGCGGTCAGGTGCCCGCCCAGCTCGGACCGTTGGCTGCCGGGGGCGTGCTGGACCTGAGCGCCGGCAACGACCATGCCTCGGCGAAGATCACCAACCTCACGCTCGGCCAGGCCGCGGCCCAACTGCCGCAAGAGCTCAAGGACGGGATCGCGAAGCTGAGTCAGGCGTGCACCGTCGTGGAGCAGGGCGCCCCCGCCGACCAGGCGCTCGCTCCGCTCAACGACGCCCTCAACCAGGTGCCGGGCGTCGGTACGGTCCTCGACGTCCCGACGATCGAAGCCGCCACCGTGTTCTGCAACGGCCTGCTGGACGCGGACATCGTGTCACTTGCCAAGGTCGGGACCCTGCTGACCGAGTGCAACGACCAGTCGGGCACTGTCACCTTGACCGACGTCGAGGTGCTCGGGGCTCCACAGCCGGCGCTCGTCGGCCAGGTCGCCCCGGAGACCCAGCTCCTGCCGGAGCAGCTCGCGGCCGTCGCCAAGATCACCCTGAACCACCAGATCCGGGACGGCGAGAACTTCACTGTCCAGGGCTTGAGGATCGAGGTGGGGGGCAAGGAGGTGGCCGTGCTCGCATCGGCGACCTGCGGTGCGGCGGTGCAGCACGCGGTCGAGGTGAAGAGCGAATCAGTCAAGAAGAAGCCGAAGTCCAAGCCGGCGCCCGTGCCGACCCCGGCGCAGGTCTCTGCCCCGGTGACCGGCTGACGCACTGTCCCCGGCGCACGAGACGACCGGACCGGGGATGATCCCTCAGTTGCGAGCCTTGTTCTTCCGTACGACGATCTGCAAGGTCTGCTTCACCGCTCCGGCCGGGCTGCTTGCGATGAGTCATCGACCAGGCGGCCGGGCACGATCTCGATCAGCGGTGTGCCGGACGCCAGCGACGCCGGGTCCTGGGCGCTCACCGTCACTGCGTCGAACGACGCCGGTATGGCGGTCCAGCACCTGGTGGTCTCGGTGACTGCGGTCACCCCGGTGACCCCGGCCACCACCCTGCCCGAGTTCCTCACGGCGAGCGCCGCGCACGCGACGAGGGGCGAGGTGTTCGTGTTCCGGGCCTCCGCCGCGGGCCGGCCTGGTCCACGTCTCTTCGCGGGCAGCGTGCCGGAATGGCTGAAGGTGACGCGCCTCTCCAGGGGTCGGCTCAAGCTGCACGGAACGCCGAAGAGGGTCGGCACCTATTCGGTGGTCCTACCGGTCCCGCGCCGTGATCGTCACCGGGCCTGGTTTGCCGATCATGAGCGGTGAGGCCGGACCAGCGACGGCGAGGTGGTCGGCGGTCTGGGGCGCCACGACGAACGGCGGCAACGCACCCTGGAGGGAGCGGTCGGACAAGGTGATGTGCCCGGCGTCGGTGCTGCCGTAGGCCGTGAAGGCAAGGGTGGCCGAGCCGTTGACGGACGAGCCGAGTGTCACGGTGTGTGCGCAGCCGTCGGAGGCCTTGGTGCCGCAGCCGGTCGGGGCGCCTTCGAGGTCCTCCACGATTCCGGGCGTGCCTGCGTACGACGTGGCGACGTGACTGAACGAGTCGTGGGCCGTCACCGTGACGGTTGCCGGCGTCCCGGCGACCACGTTGCCCGGGCCGGAGAAGGTGAAGGACGTCGCCGTACCGTGCACGACCTCCAGCGACGCCGTGGCAGACAGGTCACCGTTGCTCGCCCTGATCGTGTCCGTGCCCAGCGCTGTCGTCGAGGTGATGGTGGCGGTGTAGGTGCCGTCGCGGTGGTCCGTGACCGGACCCACGTCCGTGTGCCCTCCGGTCGCGCCGATGGTCACGGTCTCGTGGTCCACGCCACCGTCGGCGCCGTCGGCGAAGGTCGCTGTCGCAGTCACGGTGCTGGTGCCGTCACCCACCACCGTCGGGGAGGACAGTGCGAGCGCGACCTTCGAGGGACCCTGCACCACGGTTGCTGTCGCCGACAGGGTGCCGGTGCTGAACGTCACGGTGAGGTCCGATCGTGTCGTGCCAGCAGTGATCGTGGTGGTGTAGGTGCCGTCCCCGTTGCCGACGACGGGTGAGGCTGTCGCGCCGTTGTCGACGGCTGCCGACACCTGGCCGCTCTTCAACGGGTTGCCCTCGACGTCGAGCAACGCTGCCGTGACGGCGACGGTGCTGGTGCCGTCAGCACGGAGCCGCCCGGCGGGCGACGTCGCGGAGAGGGTGGCGGGCTGCAGGAAGGAGATCGCGATCTTGCCGGCTCCGGTGCTGGCGCCGTTCTGGGTGGAGGTCCCGCTCGCAGCGAGCGGACCACCCGTGAGGACGAAGTTGGATCCGCCACCACCGCCGGAGAAGCGACTGGACGCGCCACCGAGGTAGCCGCCACCGCCACCCGGACGTGCGTCGTTGTAGGTCGAACCGTCACCCTGACCGGGTGTGGGGTTGCACGGTCCGGATCCGCCGTCCCTGCCGTTGGAGAAGCGGCCGGAACCGCCGCCGCCGGCTGCGACAAGGACCCGGCTTCCGAGGTCGTTGCTCAGGCGGAGGTCCGAGGCGCCGCCGCCGCCCTCGATGCTGAAGGTGGCCCCGAAGACGCAGTCGAGGTCCGCACACCCGGATCCGCCGCCGTTGCTCGTGCTGAAGGACGTGTTCCGGACCTCGCCGTTCCCGCCAGCGCCGCCGACCATCACCACCAGGCCGCGTCCCGCGGAGACGGCCACCGTGCCGACGGCCTGCCCCCCGCGACCTCCGAGGGTGAAGCCCCCGTTGCCGCCCGCAGCGCCGCGGTCGAGCCGGGAGGGCAACGCTGCTTCGAGCTGGGCAGACCCCTGACTTGTCTACTGGCACCAGACATCACGGGCCTGCAGCCCTACGGTGTCGAGGGTGTCGGTCCGGGCTGGCTCGCAAGTCCCCTTGCCGCCTTTGGGCCGGCTCATCAAGAGCGTGCGTACCCGGCCGACACCCGCCGCGGCGTGGCTCAGCAGAGGCGTGATCGATCCAGAAGTCAGGTTGCCCACCGCGGTCCCTCCACCACCCAGCGAGGAAAGGCATCCACTGTGATCACCATCGGCATCGACCCACACAAGAGCTCGCTGACCGCGGTAGCGGTCCGCCCCGACGGCCAAACCCATCCATCGATTCGACTCGTCGTGGACAAGAGCACCCCGGCTGCGATCCTTGCTTGGGCTGCACAGTGGCCCGAGCGCCAGTGGGCAGTCGAAGGAGCCACCGGACTGGGCCGCAGCATCGCCCAGCAGCTCGTCACCGCCGGCGAGCTCGTGCTCGATGTGCCGGCGAAGCTCGCGGCGCGAGCACGGCTGCTGGGCTCGAGCAGTGCCCGCAAGACCGACGTCGCCGACGCCATTTCAGTCGCGACGGTTGCGTTGCACAATCGGCGCCTCAACCGCGTACAGCTCGAGGACCACCACACGATCATGCGACTGCTTACCGAGCGCCGCGACGACCTGGTTGCCGAGCACACCCGGTGGATCAACCGCCTGCACGTCCTGCTCCGCGACCTCCACCCCGGTGGCGCCGACGTGCGCCTCAGCTCTACTGAGGCGTCGGCACTGCTGAACAAGATCCGTCCCGTGACCGCGGTTGACTACCAGCGCAAGCAGATCGCCCGCGACGTCGTGCGCGACCTCAAACGTCATGAGGGCTCGATCAAAGAACTCGAGAAGCAGCTGCGAGCAGCGGTCACCGCAAGCGGAACGACCCTCACCGAGATTCAGGGCATCGGGTTCTTGACCGTCGCGAAGATCCTCGCGCTGACTGGAGACATCCGGCGCTTTCCGAACCAGGAGCACTACGCCAGTTACGCCGGCACCGCGCCCATCGACGTGTCCAGCGGCGACCAAGAGACCCACCGCCTATCAAGGCGAGGCAACCGCCAACTCAACGCCGCCCTCCACGTCGCTGCCCTCACCCAGGCACGCGACCCCGGCCCCGGGCGTGATCACTACCGTCGCAAGATCACCGAGCACAAGACCGTCAAAGAAGCCCGCCGTAGCCTGAAACGACGCATCACCAACGCCATCTACCGCCGCGTACTGGCCGACCACGAACGGCACCAACTCCAAGCGGCTTGACACACAGAGGCGCTCTTGAGCCTCTCCTGGCCCTTGCGACCCCCTGGTCACACAGGCCACATGAGAGCCACACGACCGGCGTGGGCGGCGGATGAGTGCGTCCGTCTAGGGCGAACTAGCTCGTTCAACGCTCGTCGCTCAACACGACTAGGCGTCTGCGCTGGGCGGTTCCTGCGTCCCGGCGTCGCCAGCCACGCACTGGCCGAGGGTGATCGCCTGGTACTTCGCGAACTCCGGAGAGCTCCTGGCCGCCTCGGGGTAGAGCTTCGCGTCGAGCTCGGCGTAGTAGCGGACTGCCTCGATGAGCTCGCTCACCGGCACCGGTCCGTCGTCCTGTTCCTCGGCGGGTGGGAGCGCCGCCTGGAAGTGCTCGACAGTCTCGCCGTACTCCGCGGCGTTGAAGGCGTCGATGCCGGCGCGTCCGCGAATCCTGTGGGACCCAGCCGGACCCCGTCGCCGGCGCAACCACCCGTGAGCGCCAGGACAACGACGGTCAGAGTCGCCACCCACCCGCACGACGCTACTGCCGGGTGCATGACGGCAGTAGGGCGTCTGGCCCAGCCCTACAGCGCCGCGACGAGCTCCGTGGCCTGCAGGATCGCGCGCTTCGCGTCCAGCTCCGCGGCGACGTCGGCCCCACCGATGAGGTGCCCGCCGACGGCGTCGTAGAGGTCGCGCACCGACTCCTGTCCGGCGCAGATCACCACGTGGTCGCACTCGATCAGGCGCTGCTCGCCGTCCACGGTGAGGTGGAGGCCGGCGTCATCGATCCGGTCGTACGCCGCACCACTGATCTGCGTCACTCCCGACTGCTTCAGTACGGCCCGGTGCGCCCACCCGGACGTCTTGCCGAGACCGATGCCGATCGGCGTGGTCTTGCGCTGCACCAGGGTCACCTCGCGGACAGTCGAGCGCGGCTTCCGCTCGGTCAGGCCGCCCGGGTGCAGCGCCGGGTCGCCGACGCCCCAGTGGGCGTACCAGTCCTCGTCGGTGTCGTTCGGGTCATGGGTGAGGAAGTGGCTCACGTCGACGCCGATGCCACCTGCTCCGACGACCGCGACGCGGCGACCGACCGTGACCTTGCCGCTCAGCACGTCGGCGTACGACACGGACTTGGCGTGGTCGATGCCCTCGATCGCCGGCATCCGGGGGACGACCCCGGTGGCGATGATCGTGTGGTCGAAGGCGGCGAGGTGCTCGGGCGTCGCGTGGGTGGACAGCTGGACGTCGACGTCGAGCACCTCCAGGCGGCGCGTGTAGTAGCGCAGGGTCTCGGCGAAGTCCTCCTTGCCGGGGATCTGCATCGCCAGGCGGAACTGTCCGCCCAGCGTCGGCGTCTGCTCGAACAAGGTGACGGCGAAGCCGCGCTCGGCGGCGTTGACTGCAGCCGCCAGACCGGCCGGTCCGGCGCCGACCACGGCGACGGCCTTCCGCGTGCGGGTCGGCAGCAGGATGAGCTCGGTCTCGCGCCCGGCACGCGGGTTGACCAGGCAGGACGCCTTCTTGTTGACGAACACATGGTCGAGGCACGCCTGGTTGCAGGCGATGCAGGTGTTGATCTCGTCGGCGCGCCCAGCGCGGGCCTTGGCGACGAACGCGGCGTCGGCCAGGAGCGGCCGTGCCATCGAGATCAGGTCGGCCCCACCGGAGGCCAGGATGTCCTCGCCCATCTCCGGGGAGCTGATCCGGTTGGACGCGCACACGGGCACGGAGGTGACGCCCTTGAGGCGCGCCGTCGCCGAGCGCCAGGCGCCGCGCGGGACCTGGGTGATGATCGTGGGGACCCGGGCCTCGTGCCACCCGACGCCGGTGTTGAACACCGTCACCCCGGCCTGCTCCAGCTCGCCGGCGAGCTCGACGACCTCGTCCCAGGTCTGGCCGCCCTCCACGAGGTCGAGCAGGGAGATGCGGTAGATGATCGGGAAGCCGTCCCCGACCAGCTCGCGCGACCTGCGCACGATCTCGACGGGGAGCCGCATCCGCTTCGCGGCGGTCCCGCCCCATGCGTCGCTGCGGTCGTTGGTGCGGGCGGCGAGGAACTGGTTGATGAGGTAGCCCTCGGAGCCCATGATCTCGACCGCGTCGTAGCCCGCCTTCTTCGCCAGCTCCACCGACTTCGCGAAGTCGGTCGCAGTCCGGTCGACGCCGCGCGTGGACAGGGCGCTGGGCTTGAAGGGAGTGATCGGCGACTTCTTCGCCGAGGCGCTGACGCTGAGCGGGTGGTAGCCGTACCTACCCGCGTGCAGGATCTGCATCGCGATCGCGCCGCCCTCGTCGTGCACGGCAGCGGTGACCCGCTCGTGGCGCATCGCCTGGAGCCGGGTGGTCATCTCCGCGGCGAGGGGCTTGAGCCAGCCTCGCTTGTTGGGCGCGTAGCCGCCGGTGATGATCAGGCCGACCTCGCCGCGGGCACGCTCGGCGAAGTAGGCCGCCAGCTTGTCCATGTCCCACGGCTTGTCCTCGAGCCCGGTGTGCATCGAGCCCATCACCACGCGGTTGCGCAGGGTGAGGTCGCCGATGGTCAGCGGGGAGAGGAGGTGCGGGTAGGTCGTCATGTCAGTCCTTCTCGGTGGAGCCGTGGGCGGTCAGGTATTCGTCGAGCCAGCCGATCCAGTACTCCTCCAGGCGGATGCCACCGCGCAGGACGAGCCACTGGTCGAGCACGGCGCCGGTCAGGTCGGCCGGCTCCGGGTAGTCGCGCTGCTCGAGGTCGAGGTAGTGCGCGAGGCGGGTCTGGTGGTCCGCATGGGTCTCGCGCACGCGTCGGAGCAGGGTCGCGCGGTCGCCGTACGACGCACCGCGCAGCTTGACCGCGAGGTCACTGCGGAAGGACTCCATCGGGAGCGGCTCGGCCAACCAGTCGCTGAGGGCCTTCGCGCCCGCGGCCGACACGGTGTGGACACGGCGGTCGGGCTTGCCGGTCTGCGGGACGGTCTCGACGTCGACCCAGCCGTCGGCCTCCATCCGACCGAGGACGCGGTAGATCTGCTGGTGCGTGGCGTGCCAGAAGAAGCCGATGGACTTCTCGAAGCGCCGTGCCAGCTCGAGCCCTGACGCGGGCTGCTCTCGCAGTGCGACGAGAAGCGCGTGCTCGAGGGCCATGCCGGGATGGTGTCACCCTATGCAACGAGTTGCAATGAGTCGCGCCTCACAGCACGCTTGCGCCGGGGATCTCCTCGAACACCAGCTGGGTCTCGGTGTGCCGGACGACCGGGTGCACGTTGATGTGCTCGAGCACGAGGTCGCGCAGCTGCTGGGTCGAGGAGACGGCGACATGGATGAGGTAGTCGTCCTCGCCACCGACGTGCAGGATCCTGAGCGCCCCGGGCACCGTGGCGAGGATCTTGTGGAAGCTCGCCACGTGGTCGCGGTTGTGGCTGCCGAGCCGCACGTTGACGACGGCCTGGATCGGGTAGCCGAGCGCGGCCAGGTCGAGGTCGGCGTGGATGCCGCGCACGACGTCTCGTTCGCGCGGGGAACGCACCCTCGCCAGGGAGGTCGACTCGGCCACGCCGACCCGGGCGGCGAGAGCGGCGTTGGTGAGCCGGCCGTGCGGTTCGTCCGGTGTACGGCGGCACCGACCACCTGCTCGCCTCGGAGACCCTCGGGGTCGAGACCACCTTCTGTGCCGCCGATGAGGTGGCAGGCGCCGTACGACCCGACACGTGCCTCGTCGTCCTGGAGACCCCGGCCAACCCCACCTTCGAGCTGGTCGACATCCGCGCCGTCACGACGGCCGCCGGCGATGTGCCCGTGCTGGTCGACAACACCTGTGCGACACCGGTGCTGCAGAACCCAGCCGCGTTGGGTGCGGCGCTGGTCCTGCACAGTGCGACGAAGTATCTCGGCGGTCACGGCGACGCCATGGGCGGCATCGTCGCGTGCGACGAGCGCTGGGCGCAGGCGCTGCGCCGGGTGCGCGCCGTCACCGGTGGACTGCTGCACCCGATGGGTGCCTACCTCCTCCACCGCGGCCTGGCTCACCGCCCAGCCGAGGGTCGGCGAGGTCTACTTCCCCGGTCTTCCCGAGTGCGACCCCCAGCAGATCATCGGACGCCAGATGCGCGGTCCTGGCGCGATGGTCGCCTTCGCGATGGAGGGCGGGTACGCCGCAGCAGCTCGCTTCACCGGGTCCGTCACGCTCTTCACGCACGCCGTGTCGCTCGGCGGCGTCGACTCCCTCGTGCAGCACCCGGCCGCGCTCACCCACCGGCCGGTGGCGAACGAGGCGAGGCCACACGAGGCCGTGCTGCGGCTCTCGATCGGCCTCGAGGACCCCGAGGACCTCTGCGCCGACCTCGCCCGGGCGTTCGCTGCTGCTCGCTGAAACCGCTAGTCGAGCTGCTCGATGATGAGCGTCGACGCGACGGGACGCGTGCCGCCGGCCAGTGGGGTGATCGTGAGGGCAGTGGAGTTGCCGGCCGGGTTGAGGATGGAGAGCACGGAGTTGACGCTGGAGGTCTGGACGAGCGCCTCACCGGCGATCAACGAAGTCCCCGTCGCGCGGCCCGCCACGGTGTAGTCGAGGTCCGCGCCGTTGAGCGTCACGACGAGCTGACCGGGTTCATTGACCGAGACCGAGAAGGCGACCCGGTAGACCCCGATGCCAGGCAGGGTGAACGAGCTGTCCGTCGTCCTCACGATGACCCCGCTGTCCGGTCCGTTCTGCGGGAAGGAGACCGCGGTGCCGGGAGCGACGGTCGCGGCGTTGTCAGGTGGCGAGAGGGCATAGAACTGGGCGTACTCCGAGACCGCGTCCGCGCCGGGCGGCCCGACCAAGCCGCTCGGCCCGGTCGGACCAGCCGGGCCGGTCGGACCCGGGGCTCCGACGGGCCCGGGCGCTCCGGTCGGACCCGCGGCCCCGTCCGCACCCGGTGCTCCCGGCGCACCCTTGGCGCCCTGGGCTCCGGTAAGCCCCACTGCGCCCGGCTGGCCGGTCGCACCCGCAGGTCCGGCGGCTCCTCGTCGCCCGACGAGGTTCCACGAGATCTCCCTCGAACCTTCGGGGCAGCCACGCGTCGCCGTTGTCTTCGTGAGGACCTTGGTCTTCTCATCGACGCACGCGCGGACCTGTGCACGACCGGCTGGATCCTGCTCACCGTGACCGGCGACCCCGTAGGCACCTCCAGCCGTCAGCAACATGAGTGCGCCGACGAGTGGTGCGTGCGTACGCAGGTATGGAAGAACCATCGACATGGGGACCCGTTCGCCTCGGCCGTCCAGAGCAGACTCCCTCGAGTCAACGGCACTGGCAACGTAGCAGCGGGGAGGGGCCGTCCGCGGTGCTTTGCGGCGTACGCGGTCAGGTCTGCGGGTGCACCCGCAGGACCAGGATCGCGATGTCGTCCGTCGGGTCGGGAAGCTGGTGCTGGAGCAGTGCGTCCGCGATGCGCTCGGGGTCCTCACCCGCCAACCCGGCCAAGGTGGACGTGAGCCAGTCGAGTCCCTGGTCGAGGTCGGAGCCCCGTCGCTCGATGAGTCCGTCGGTGTACAGGACCACCGTCGCGCCGGGCTGCAGCAGCGCGGCGTGGTTGTGGCGGTCGGTCTCGGCGTGCACTCCGAGGAGGAGGTCGTACCCGGACAGCAGGACCACGCGGCCGTCCGGTTCGAGGAGCACCGGGGGTGGATGGCCCGCGTTGGTCCATCGAAGGTGGTAGAGGTCGGCGCGTCCCGGCCCGCTCGCGTGCTCGACCCGCCCCAGGATCGCGGTGGCGAGACCCGCCACATCGAGCCCGATCACCGCCCGATCGAGCGCACTCATGACGGCAGCCGGAGGCTCGGCCATCGTGTAGGCGACACCTCTCAGCATGTTGCGCACCTGGGCCATGGCCGCGGCCGCGTCCCGGTCGTGGCCGGCCACGTCACCGATCGTGAGGGCGAGGGCCCCGTCGGGGAGCACGAACGAGTCGTGCCAGTCCCCGCCGATCTGAGCAGCGTCGGTGGCCGGCTCGTAGCGGACCGCCACCTGGAGGCGTTCCTGCTGGATCGGAGTCGTCAGCAGGCTGCGCTGCAGCGCCTCGGAGAAGTCATGCTCCTGCTCGTGCAGCAAGCGTTCTGCAGCGAGAGTGGTCAGCCGGTCGACCGCCTGTCCGACGGCCCCGGCGACCAGGCGCAGGAACGACCGGTATCCGTCGTTGAACTCCAACCTTCTGCTGCACCGCACCACCAGCATCGACTCGTCCGCGTTGTCCGCGTCCGGTCTCCGGAAGGGCAGCGGCAGGGGAAGCCACGCGGTGATGCCGTCGTCCCCTTCCTCGGTGACCAGGGGCAGACCCTGGAGCGGGTACGGCGGAGCCGCGGACAGCCAGTCGCCGGGACTCGTGGTGGCCCGAGCAACGCCCGGAAGATAGAGGTTCACGACCGGCAGGTCGTCCCGGTCGGCGGCGAGGACGGTGCACACTTGGTCGGCGAGCTCGGCGACGTCCTGCACCGTCGCGAGCCGGTCGCCGAGCTGGGCGAGGAGCTCGTGCCGGCGGGTGGCGATCACCTGTCCGGTGATCTCCACGGCGATGTCCAGCACCCCCTCGATCTGACCGTGGCCGCCGTGCACCGGCGAGTAGGAGAAGGTGAAGTAGCAGTCCTCGAGGAATCCCCTGCGCTCGAGCGGCACGAGCGTACCTGCCACCCAGGTGGGTCCTCCGCCGCTCATGACCTGGTCCGCCATGGGCCCGATGACGTGCCAGGCCTCCGGGAAGACATCTGGGGCGCGGCGCCCGAGGGCGGCGGGGTGCTTGTCCCCGATGAGGTCGGTGTAGGCCTCGTTGTAGACGAGCACGAGGTCCGGTCCCCAGAAGAGGGTGATGGGGAAGCGGGTGTGCAGCAACGTGTCGACGGCGGCCCGCAAGGACGGGCTCCACGTGTCGACGGCGCCGAGCGGACCCGCAGCCCAGTCCACCGCGTCGAACGCGGCCTGCAGCGACCCTGCTGCCGACCAGTCGGTGGTTGGACCATCACTCACGGGACGAACAGTATGCGCCTCGCGCGGTGCAGGGACCGAACTAGAACACCGACCAACCCGTGAGGGTGGTGAACCGGTCGAGGGCGGCGACGCCCGCGACCGAGTTACCCGAGGTGCCGAGCGCCGGACTCCAGACGCAGATCGTGCACCGACCCGGGATCACGGCCAGGATGCCGCCGCCCACTCCACTCTTCCCGGGGAGGCCGACGCGGTAGGCGAACTCGCCGGCGGCGTCGTACGTGCCGCAGGTCAGCATGATCGCGTTGACCCGCTTCGTCTCGCTGGCAGTGAGCAACCGGGTCCCGTCCGCGTGGACGCCGTTGCGCGACAGAAAGCTCGCACTCAGCGCGATCTCGCGACACGTCATCGACAGGGAGCACTGCCAGAAGTACTCGTCGAGCACCGTCTCGACGGGGCACTCGAGGTTGTCGTAGCTCGCCAGCAGGTGCGCCATCGCAGCGATGCGGTTGCCGTGGGTCCGCTCCGACCGGGCCACGGCCGGGTCACCGTCGATGTCGGGGTTGCCGCTGCCGTTCCGGATGAGCTCGCGCATTGCCGAGGTCGCGCTGCCCGTCTGCGCATGGAGCTGGTCGGTGACCACCAGGGCGCCGGCGTTGATGAACGGGTTGCGGGGCTTGCCCGCCTCTTGGTCCAGTTGGAGCAGCGAGTTGAAGGGGTTGCCCGAGGGTTCGCGGGAGACCCGCGTCCAGATGTGCTCGTTGTCCTCGGCCATCACCAGGGCCAGGCTGAACACCTTGGAGATGCTCTGGACGGAGAACGAGACGTCAGCGTCTCCGACCACGTGCACGCTGCCGTCGTTGATCGCGACCGCCATGCCGAACTGACCTGGATCGACTTCAGCGAGGCTCGGGATGTAGTCCGCCACCGATCCTTGGCCCAGCGACTCCGTCGCGACAGCGTGGACGTCCCTGAGCACCTCGTCCATCATGGCGTTCATTGTGGTCTACGTCGTGACTGCCGGCTCGCGGACGTCGTTGCGCGACCTGACGCTTGGCCGACGGGCCCAATGCCGGGACCCGGAGTAGAACCAGCTGCCGGCGGCGAACCCGGTGTACTTGTCCTCCTCCGCCCACGCTCCGCACGCCTGGAGTGCGGGGCGCGGGCCGCAGATCACCCGGATGGTGTCGAGTGCCTGCCACTGCGGGACCGGGTCGGCGGCCTCGAACTCCTGCTCCATCCGCGCCCAGTGGTGCAGGTCGCCGCCACAGGGCACCGCATCGGCGATGCTGGCAGCCGCGTACGCGGCAGCAGCCGCAGCGCTGTTGTCGACAGCGCAGCGGCCCTGGGCGCTCATGCGGCGGGGACCCCGTCCAGGACCCCGTCGAGGACGTCGACCAGGTCCACGGTCTCGATGCCGACGGCCTCGCCGACGGGCCCGTTGGTCAGCAGGCCGGCGTGGGTGTTCAGCCCGAGCGCGAGGCTGCGGTCGTCGCGGCAGGCCGGGGCCCAGCCCTTGTTGGCCAGCGCGACGGCGTACGGCATGGTCGCGTTGGTCAGGGCGTACGTCGAGGTGTTCGGGACCGCGCCGGGCATGTTGGCGACGCAGTAGAAGGTCGAGTCGTGCACGATGTACGTCGGGTCTGCGTGGGTCGTGGCGTGGGTGTCCTCGAAACAGCCGCCCTGGTCCACCGCGATGTCGACTAGCACGGAGCCGGGCTTCATCCGCGAGACGAGGTCGTTGGTCACGAGCTTGGGTGCTGCGGCACCGGGAACCAGCACGGCGCCGATGACCATGTCGGCCCCCATCACCTGCTGCTCGATCGCGAGCTTGGAGGACGCCAGTCCGTGCACGCGGTTGTCGTAGCGCCAGAAGGTCATGCGGAGCTTGTCCAGGTCGGTGTCGAGCAAGGTGACGTCGGCGCCCATGCCCAGCGCGATGTTGGCGGCGTTCTGACCGGAGACGCCGGCCCCGATGATGACGACCTTGGCGCTGTCCACGCCGCCGACCCCGCCCATGAGCACGCCGCGGCCGCCGTTGGCCTTCATCAGCAAGTGGGCACCGACCTGGGGCGCCAGGCAGCCGGCGACCTCGGACATCGGGTAGAGAAGGGGCAGTCCACCCGAGGGGAGCTGGACGGTCTCGTAGGCGATCGCGGTGACCTTGCGCGCGAGCAGCTCTTGCGTCAGCGCCTTGTCGGCGGCGAGGTGGAGGTAGGTGAAGAGCGTCAACCCCTCGCGCAGCTGGTGGTACTCCTCGGCGATCGGTTCCTTCACCTTGAGCAACAGGTCCGCCGTACCCCAGACGTCGTCGGCGCTGTCGACCACGGTCGCGCCGGCCGCCTGGTAGGCCTCGTCGCTGATCGACGACCCGACGCCGGCGCCGGTCTGGATCAGCACCTCGTGACCGTGCGCGACGAGCTCGTGCACTCCCGACGGAGTGATGGCCACGCGGTACTCGTGGTTCTTGACTTCCTGGGGGACGCCGACCTTCATTGCTCTCCTCGAACGGTTGCTGTGAGCCCCAAGGATGCATATGTGATAGACATCGCACCACCCCAACAGTCGGATATTCGGGCGCCTGCCCGAGATGCTCGTGAAAATTCAGATGACCCGCGCAAATGAGGACCCCGGATGAAGGAAGTTCGCCGCACCCCGGAGGCCGGGTCCGGGGCGCGCCCCCTCGACGAGACCGATCTGGCGATCCTGCGCCTGCTCGCGCGAGACGGTCGGATGTCCAACAGCGCGCTCGCCGAGGAGGTGGGGATCGCGCCCTCCACGTGCCTGAACCGCATCCGGCACCTCCGCGAGCAGGGAGTGATCCGCGGCTTCCGGGCCGACATCGATCCCGGGGCCGTGGGCCGTCCGCTCCAGGCCGTCGTCTTCGTGCGACTCCACCGGAGCGCCCGCTCGAAGATCCGGACGTTCGCGAACCACCTGGCGGACTTGCCGGGTGTCCTCAACGTCTTCGTCCTGGCGGGGGCCAACGACTTCGGGGTGCATGTCGCGGTGCGGGACAGCAACGACCTGAGGGACTTCGTCGTGGGCAACCTGAGCGAGCGGCCCGAGGTCGCCGGCACCGAGACCAACCTGATCTTCCAGCACATCGTGCCCGGGCGCCGGCACGAGGCCTGAGCCGAGCCACCGGGGTGTGATGATCGGCGCATGAGCTACGAACTCGGGCGGGGGACAGGGCCGCTGCGGGGCGTGAAGGTCGTCGAGATCGCCGGCATCGGTCCGGGGCCCCACGCCTGCATGATCCTGGCCGACCTCGGGGCCGACGTGATCCGCATCGACCGACCGGGGGGTCAGCCCTTCGACAGCGGCACCCACGACGTGCTGACCCGCGGACGACCGAGCGTGGCGATGGACCTCAAGCAGCCAGCGGCCGTCGCGGCGGTGCTCGACCTCGTCGGCCGGGCCGACGTCCTGATCGAGGGCATGCGGCCCGGCGCGGCCGAACGCCTGGGGCTGGGACCGGCCGAGTGCCACGACCGCAACGCAGGCCTGGTCTACGGCCGGATGACCGGCTGGGGCCAGGACGGCCCGTGGAGCCAGGCTGCCGGGCACGACATGAACTACATCGCCATCACCGGCGCCCTGCACGGGCTCGGGCAGGATCCGGCCCGACCGCACTTCCCGGGCAACCTCCTCGGTGACTTCGGCGGCGGGTCGACCTATCTCGTCATCGGCGTGCTCGCCGCGCTGCTCGAGGCCCGGCTGAGCGGGCAGGGACAGGTGGTCGATGCTGCGATCGTCGACGGCACCGCCCACCTCAACGCGATCTCGTCCACCTTCGCGGCGCTCGGTCTGGCGTCGGACCGGCGCGCGGCGGGACTCCTCGACGGCGGCGCCCCCTTCTACGCGCTCTACGAGACGGCCGACGGTGGGCACATGAGCGTCGCGGCCCTGGAGCCACAGTTCTATGCCGAGCTCGTACGCCGACTGGGACTCGACCTCCCCGACCGCGACGACCCCGCCAGCTTCCCCGCCATCCGGGCTGCCCTCAGCGCACGCTTCAAGGAGAAGACGCAGGCGGAGTGGTCGGCAGTCTTCGACGGGACCGACGCGTGCGTGACCGCTGTCGTCTCGCTGACGCAGGCCCCGACGCATCCGCACCTCGCAGCCCGCGGCACGTTCGTCGAGCAGGAAGGCATCGTCCAGCCCGCCCCTGCGCCCCGCTTCAGCCGCACCCCGAGCACCCTCGGAGTGGCGCCGGGCGGCCCGGGCGCACAGACCCGCGAAGCGCTCACCGTCTGGGGCATCGACGACGTCGACGCCCTGATCGACTCCGGCGCGGCGGTCCAAGCGTGACGATGCGTCCCTTCCTCTTCCTCGGCACCCGCGCGGAGGACGAGGTCGCCCAGCAGGAGTACGACGCCGTGCTTGCCGGCACCGGGCTACGGCCCGACGAGCTGGTCCGCGTCCGGCTCGAGGCCGGCCCTCTCGGCGCGATCGACCTCGACGACTGGTCAGGGATCATCCTGGGCGGTGGTCCCTTCAACAGGTCCGACCCCGACGAGGAGAAGTCACTGGTCCAGCACCGGGTCGAGGCCGAGCTCCACGACCTCGCCGAGAGAGTGGTGGCGACCGACCACCCCTTCCTCGGCGCCTGCTACGGCATCGGGGTGCTCGGCAGCCGTGCCGGTGGTGTCGTCGACCGGACGTACGGCGAACCGGTCGGTGCCCTCCCGGTCCGGCTGACCCCCGAGGGACTCGAGGACCCGCTCTTCGGCCGACTGCCGGAGGTGTTCAGCGCGTTCCTCGGTCACAAGGAGGCGGTGTCCCGCCTGCCGGAAGGTGGCGTGCTGCTGGCCTCGACCGACACCTGCCCGGTCCATGCGTTCCGGCTCGGCCGCAACGTCTATGCCACGCAGTTCCACCCGGAGCTCGACGCAGCGGCCCTGTGCGACCGGCTCGACGCGTACAGCGCCCACGGCTACTACGAGCCGCACGAGCTGGAGCCGTTGAAGGCCACGGCGCGGGAGGCGATGGTCATCGAGCCCGTCCGCCTGCTGGCGCGCTTCGTCGAGCTCTACGCGCGCACCTGACGACGCAGACCGGGGCCGCACGCGACACGTGCGGCCCCGACCTGAGCGTCAGCCGACGTTGGACACCTGCGGGGTGCCGGCCGTCAGCCGCTCACCGGAAGCGGTGTCGAAGACGTGCAGGGCAGCGGGGTCGATCTCCAGGCGGACCTTCTCGCCCTTCTGCAGCTGGCGCCGGCCCTCCAGGCGCACCACGGCCTGGGTGGCGACCTCGGCGAGTGACGGGTCGTCCGGCGTGGCGTAGAGGAAGGCGTCGGCGCCGAGCTCCTCGACGACGGTCACGGTGACGGCGAAGCCGGCGGAGTCGGCGGAGCCGATGTGCCACGCGTGGGGGCGCACGCCGAGGGTGACCTCGCTGCCGGCGCGCGAGGCGACGTCGCGCTCGAGCGGCACCGCGTGGTCGCCGATCCAGGCCTTGCCGTCGCGGACATTCGCTGGCAGCAGGTTCATCGCCGGTGAGCCGATGAAGCCGGCGACGAAGAGATTGGCGGGGCGGTCGTAGAGCGCCAGCGGCGTGTCGACCTGCTGGAGGTGGCCGTCCTTCATGACCGCGACCCGGTCGCCCATCGTCATGGCCTCGACCTGGTCGTGGGTGACGTAGACGGTGGTGGTCCCCAGCCGCTGCTGAAGGGCCGCGATCTGGGTGCGGGTCGAGACGCGGAGCTTGGCGTCGAGGTTGGACAGCGGCTCGTCCATCAGGAACACCGCCGGCTGACGCACGATGGCGCGGCCCATCGCGACGCGCTGGCGCTGGCCGCCCGAGAGAGCCTTGGGCTTGCGGTCGAGGTATTCCTCCAGGTCGAGCAGCTTGGCGGCCTCGCGGACCCGACGGTCCCGCTCGTCCTTGCCTACCTTGGCGACCTTGAGCGCGAAACCCATGTTCTCCGCGACGGTCATGTGCGGGTAGAGCGCGTAGTTCTGGAAGACCATCGCGATGTCGCGATCCTTGGGCACGTCGTCGGTGACGTCACGGTCGCCGATCATGATCGAGCCCCCGGTGCACTCCTCGAGGCCTGCCAGCATGCGCAGGGACGTGGACTTGCCGCACCCCGACGGGCCGACGAGGACCATGAACTCGCCGTCCTCGATCTCGAGGTTCAGGTCGGACACAGCGGGGGTCGTGGCCCCCGGGTAGATGCGTTGCGCGTTGACAAATCGAACTGAAGCCATGACGGGTCAATCCCTCCAACCGGCAGGAACGTGCCGGACGATCCGTAGTGAGTGGGAAGCCCGCACCCTACGGTGGAGAGACGGTGTGCGTCCACCATTTATGAAAGCGCTTCCACAGAACGCCCCTCGGGCGACAAGCCGTGACGACGAAAGCCTTGACACTTCGCTGTGACCTGTGTCACCTTCTAGGCGGCATCTCCGTGGAAGCGCTCTCACAACTTCCCACGGCTCTCCCTCCAGGCTCGAGCCAGGGGCCTGACTCAGATCAGGAGCAAGCGACGTGCAGAACACCACCATCGGACTACTCGGCCAGTCCCGACCCCAGGCCGGGCGTCTGCGCCGAGGAGCGGCCATCGGCGCCGTCGGCGTCCTTCTCCCGGGTTTGTTCGCCGCGTGCGGTGGCGACGACTCGGGCGACGAGAGCGCGGACGGCAAGATCAAGCTGACCGTCGCGACCTTCAACGAGTTCGGCTACGAGGGCCTCATCGAGGAGTACAACGCGATGCAGGATGAGGTGGTCGTCGAGCAGAAGAAGGCGGGTACTGCCAACGAGCACCAGGACAATCTCTACACGAAGCTGGCCGCAGGGTCCGGGCTCTCCGACATCGAAGCGATCGAGGTCGACTGGCTCGCTGCGCTGATGGAGGAGTCGGACGCCTTCGTCGACCTCAGCGACTCCGAGGTCGAGGGACGCTGGCTGGACTGGAAGGCCGAGGCCGCCACCACCGAGGACGGCGCGCTCATCGGCTACGGCACGGACATCGGTCCCGAGGGCATCTGCTACCGGTCCGACCTCTTCAAGCGGGCCGGTCTGCCCACCGATCGCGAGGAGGTGGCCAAGATGTTCACCACCTGGGACACCTACTTCGACGCCGGTCGCGACTTCGTCAAGAAGTCCGACGCTGCGTGGTACGACGCCTCGGGCGCCACGGCGCAGGCGATGATCAACCAGACGGAGTACTCGTTCGAGGACGAGGACAACAACGTCATCGCCGCCGACAACCCGGAGGTCAAGGCGGTCTTCGACACGGTCACCTCGCTGGCCGAGGAGGGCCTCTCCACCAACCTCGTCCAGTGGAGCGAGGACTGGACCGCCTCGTTCCAGAACGACGGGTTCGCCACCATGGCCTGCCCCGGCTGGATGCTGGGCGTCATCGAGGGCAACGCCGAAGGGGTCGAGGGCTGGGACATCGCCAACGCCTTCCCCGGAGGCGCCGGCCTGTGGGGCGGCTCCTACCTCACGGTGCCCAAGCAGGGAGAGCACCAGGAGGAGGCCATGGAGCTCGCGAAGTGGCTGACCGCGCCGGAGCAGCAGATCAAGGCGTTCGAGGCGAAGGGCACCTTCCCGAGCCAGAACGACGCGCTCGAGGACCCGGTGCTGCTGGAGAGCACCAATGCGTTCTTCAACGACGCCCCCACCGGCGAGATCCTCGCCGAGCGGGCCGAGGCGATCGCGTTCATCCCGCACAAGGGTCCCAAGTACGCCGACATCAACACCGCGTTCCAGCAGGCGATCCAGCGGGTCGACGAGGGCAAGGAGTCGGCGGACGAGGCTTGGCAGTCCTTCCTCGCCGACGTGGAGCGGCTGGGCTGACCAGTCGCGATGACGCTCGACACCTCAGCAGTGACACCCCTCGGGGATGGCGGTGAGCCCTCAGGGGCCACCGCCACCCCGGCGGGGGAGCGGGACGCCGAAGGGTCCCCTCCGCGCTCGCCGGCCTGGAGACGGCGGGTCTCCCGGTGGGACACCCGGCTCTCGCCGTACCTCTATGTCTCGCCGTTCTTCGTGGTCTTCGCCCTGGTGGGCATGTTTCCCCTCCTCTACACCGGCTACGTGTCGGTCCACGAGTGGGGACTGCTCGGCGGGAAGGGCGACTTCGTCGGCCTGGACAACTACGCGCGAGTAGTCGAGGACCGCTACTTCTGGAACGCCCTGCGCAACACCATCAGTATCTTCGTGCTGTCCTCGGTGCCGCAGATCCTCATCGCCCTGGTGCTGGCGGCGCTGCTGGACACGCAGCTGCGGGCTCGCACCCTGTGGCGGATGAGCGTGCTGATCCCCTTCGTCGTCGCCCCCGCCGCGGTCGCGCTGATCTTCGGCAACGTCTTCGGTGACCGCTACGGCCTGGTGAACGAGATGCTGCAGGGCATCGGGCTCGAGCCGATCAGGTGGCACGTCAACACCCTGGCCAGCCACGTGGCGATCGCCTCGATGGTGAACTGGCGCTGGACGGGCTACAACGCCCTCATCTTCCTGGCCGCGATGCAGGCCGTGCCGCGCGAGCTCTACGAGTCGGCGGCCATCGACGGCGCCGGGAAGGTCCGGCAGTTCTTGTCCGTGACGCTGCCGCTGATCCGGCCCACCCTGCTGTTCGTCGTGATCACCTCCACGATCGGCGGGCTCCAGATCTTCGCCGAGCCCCGGCTCTTCGACACCCAGGGGCTCGGCGGATCGGACCGGCAGTACCAGACGCTGACCATGTATCTGTGGGAGCTCGGCTGGCGCGTGCGGGACCTGGGCATGGCCTCGGCCGTCGCCTGGCTGCTCTTCCTGATCATCATCGTCTTCGCCCTGGTCAACCTCGCGGTGAGCCGCCGCGTCGGAGCGTTGGGGGCGCGTCGATGAACCGCCGACCCGGATTCCTCGTCTACGGCCTGCTCGTCGCCTTCGTGCTCGGCTCGTGCGCGCCGCTCTACTGGTCGTTCCTCGTCGGGTCGCACAGTCGCAACGTGCTGACCAAGCGGGTGCCGCCCTTGCTGCCGGGCGGGCACTTCTTCGACAACGCCCAGCGGGCCTTCGATGCCGTGCCGTTCTGGAAGGCCCTGGGCAACAGCCTCCTGGTCTCGACCACGGTGGCCACGTCCGTCGTCTTTTTCTCCACCCTCGCCGGCTTCGCCTTCGCCAAGCTCGCCTTCCGCGGGCGTACGCCCTTGCTGGTCTTCGTCGTCGCCACCCTGGCAGTGCCGACCCAGCTCGGCGTGATCCCGCTCTTCATCGTGATGGCCAAGCTGGGTTGGGTCGGCTCGATGTGGGCCCTGATCGTGCCCGGGATGGTGACCGCCTTCGGCGTCTTCTTCATGCGCCAGTATCTCCTCGACGCGGTGCCCGACGAGCTGATCGAGGCGGCGCGGGTGGACGGGTGCTCGATGATCCGTACGTTCTGCAACGTCGCGGTCCCGGCCGCTCGTCCCGCCGCCGCGATCCTGTGGCTGTTCACCTTCATGGCGACGTGGACCGACTTCTTCTGGCCGCTGATCGTGCTGCCTGCCAGCAACCCCACCGTCCAGATCGCGCTCCAACAGCTGCAGAGCGGCTACTACGTCGACTACAGCCTCGTGCTCGCCGGTGCGGCCGTCTCCACGGTCCCGCTCCTGATCCTGTTCGTCCTCACCGGTCGCCAACTCGTGGCGGGCATCATGCAAGGAGCTGTCAAGGGATGACCGACGTCCAGACCCGAT
Source organism: Nocardioides sp. (assembly GCF_025964975.1). Classification (GTDB taxonomy): domain Bacteria; phylum Actinomycetota; class Actinomycetes; order Propionibacteriales; family Nocardioidaceae; genus Nocardioides. The sequence goes on along the minus strand of NZ_JAOPXV010000190.1, from coordinate 5,160 downwards.
CCGTCCACGACCTGAGCTTTCCGCCCGAGTTCCTGTGGGGTGCCGCCACGGCGGCCTTCCAGATCGAGGGCGCCACGGCCGAGGACGGGCGTACGCCGTCCATCTGGGACACCTTCGCCCGGCTGCCCGGTGCCGTCGTCAACGGCGACACCGGCGACGTCGCGTGCGACCACTACCACCGGATGCCGCAGGACGTCGCGCTGATGCGCGACCTCAACCTCAACGCCTACCGGTTCTCGGTCGCCTGGCCGCGGGTGAAGCCCGACGTCGGGCCGGTCAACCAGGCGGGTCTCGACTTCTACCTCCGCCTGGTCGACGAGCTGCTCGGCGCGGGGATCCGCCCTTGGGTGACGCTCTACCATTGGGACCTCCCGCAGGCCCTCGAGGACGCCGGTGGCTGGACCAACCGCGACACGGCCTTCCGCTTCGCGGAGTACGCCTTGGCGGTCCACGACGCGATCGGGGACCGCGCCCCGACCTGGACCACCCTCAACGAGCCGTGGTGCAGCGCCTTCCTCGGCTACACCGGCGGCCAGCACGCCCCCGGTCGCCAGGAGGGCGCGGCCGGCCTGGTCGCGGCGCACCACCTGATGCTGGGCCACGGGCTCGTCGTCGAGGAGCTGCGCCGACGCAGCGTGACCGCCGACCTGGGCATCACCTTGAACCTCACCGTCGCCGACCCGCACGACCCGTCTGACGAGCTGGACGTCGACGCCGCGCGCCGCATCGATGCCCTCCACAACCGGGTCTTCCTCGACCCGATCCTGCGCGGGACCTATCCGGCCGACCTGCTCCAGGACACGGCCGACCTGTCGTGGCAGGGACGCCCGTGGCGTGACGTCGTGCGTCACGGCGACCTGGCAACCATCAGCACGCCGATCGACGTGCTGGGCGTCAACTACTACAAGGGCGACGCCGTCTCGGGACACCCGCGCGCCGTAGTGACGGGCGTCGTCGGCAACCACGCGGAGCGCGCCACCAGCACGCCGTACGTCGGTTGCGAGGACATCACCTTCCCCTCGCGCGGGCTGCCCGTGACCGACATGGACTGGGAGGTGCAGCCGGAGGGGCTGACGCGCCTGCTCAAGCGCCTCCACGACGACTATGCTGGCCCGGTCATGTACGTCACGGAGAACGGCGCCGCGTATGCCGACACCGTGGCGGCCGACGGGACGGTCGACGACCCGGAGCGCCTCGCGTACGTCGAGGACCACCTCCGCGCCGTACACGCCGCCATCGCCCAAGGCGTCGACGTGCGCGGTTTCTTCCAGTGGTCGCTGCTCGACAACTACGAGTGGGCCTACGGCTACGGCAAGCGCTTCGGCATCGTCCACGTCGACTACGACACCCAGGTCCGCACGCCCAAGAGCAGCGCCCTGTTCTATGCCGAGGTGGCCCGGACCGGTCGCCTCGGGCCGGGCGGTCCGGCCTCGTGACGGCGCCGCAGTGACGAGCAACGGGATGCGCCCGGGCGGGTCGCCGACCCTCGACGAGGTTGCCCGGGTCGCAGGTGTCTCCCGCGCCACCGCGTCGCGCGCGATCAACGGCGGCCAGCGCGTCAGTGCGCACGCACAGTCCTCGGTGGACGCGGCGGTCCGCTCGCTCGGCTACGTCCCCAACCCGGCCGCCCGCAGCCTGGTCACCAGGCGGACCGACTCCATCGCGGTGGTCGTCCCCGAGCCCGACGACCGGGTGTTCTCCGACCCCTTCTTCGCGCGCACGCTGCGCGGGGTCAACCGGGTGCTCGGCGAGGTCGACATCCAGCTCGTGCTCCTGCTCGCCCGACCCGGCGCCTCGAGCGAACGCACCCTGCGCTACCTCACCAACCGGCACGTCGACGGCGCGATCGTCGTCTCGCACCACCGCGACGACGGGCTGGCGGAGCAGCTGATGCGGCTCGACCTGCCCTGCGTCTTCGGCGGCCGCCCCTGGTCCGGGGGTGACCGGGTGACGTACGTCGACATCGACAACACCGCCGGTGAGCGCGAGGCCACCCAGGTGCTCATCGACCGCGGCTGCCAGCGCATCGGCACCATCGCCGGTCCGAGCGACATGACCGCCGCCGAGGACCGCCTGGCCGGCTGGCGGCAGGCCATGTCCGCGGCCGGGCTGCGCGACGACGCACTCGAGCACGGCGACTTCACCGAGGACGGTGGCCAGCGCGCAGCCGAGGCGCTGATGGCAGCCCACCCCGACCTCGACGGGCTGGTCGTCGCCTCGGACCTGATGGCCTCCGGTGCCCTCAAGGTGCTCGCCGCGTCGGGTCGACGAGTGCCCGACGACGTGGCGGTGGTGGGCTATGACGACCTGGGCGTCGCCGAGCGCACGACCCCGGCACTGACGACCGTGCGGCAGCCCGTCGAGGAGATGACCGAGCGCGCCACCCGGCTGCTGCTCGAGCAGATCGACGGCCGCAGCGCCGGGCGCCCCATGCGCGTGATCATCCCGCCGACGCTGATCCGTCGCGACAGCGCCTGAGCCGCGTCGACCGACGATTCACAGCTTCACCACCCGTCCCGCTAGGGTTGGCGAGAAGTCGCCCCGGCCGGTCTTGCCCCGGGACGCAGCGGGAACTCGAAAGCGGGCCCGCTTACCTCGAACTCATCGAGGGCACGCCGCGCTCTGCGCGATGTGTTGGCGAGACGCCAACAGAGAGATCCACCATGACTTTCGCCGACTTCGGCGTGCCCACCATGCTCATCGACATCCTCGAGAAGCAGGGCATCACCTCCCCCACTCCCATCCAGGCAGCCACGCTTCCGGACAGCCTCGCGGGCCGCGACGTCCTCGGACGCGGCCGCACCGGCTCCGGCAAGACCTTCGCCTTCCTGCTGCCGTTGGTCGCGCGCCTCGACGCCTCGAAGCTGCCGGCGATGCCGCGCAAGCCCCGCGCCGTCATCCTCGCCCCGACCCGCGAGCTCGTTGGCCAGATCCACGCCGAGTTGCTCCCGCTCGCCAAGGCCGCCGGTCTGTCGACCGTCGTCATCTACGGCGGCGTGGGCCAGGGCGCGCAGACCACCGCGCTCAAGAAGGGCGTCGACATCGTCATCGCCTGCCCCGGTCGCCTCGAGGACCTCATGCAGCAGAAGTACGCCGACCTGTCGGCCGTCGAGATCACCATCCTCGACGAGGCAGACCACATGGCCGACCTCGGCTTCCTGCCCGGTGTGCGCCGGATCATGGACAAGACCCCGCAGACGGGTCAGCGCCTGCTGTTCTCCGCGACGCTGGACAAGGCGATCGACGTCCTGGTCAAGCGCTTCCTGACCAACCCGGTCACCCACCAGGCCGACTCCGCGCAGTCGCCCATCTCCACGATGGCCCACCACGTCCTGCACGTGAGCCGCGACCAGCGGGTGCCGATCCTCGCGGACCTCACCAGCGCGCCGGGCCGCACGGTCGTCTTCACGCGCACCAAGCACGGCGCCAAGGCGCTGGCCCGCCAGCTCAACAAGATGGGCATCCCGGCGGTCGACCTCCACGGCAACCTGTCGCAGAACGCCCGCACCCGCAACATGGCGATGTTCCACTCCGGCGAGGCCACCACCCTCGTCGCGACCGACATCGCCGCCCGCGGCATCCATGTCGACGACGTGGCTCTCGTGGTCCACGCCGACCCACCGACCGAGCACAAGGCCTACCTGCACCGCTCTGGTCGTACGGCGCGAGCGGGTGCCGCCGGCACGGTCATCACGCTGATGACCGACGAGCAGGTCCGCGACGTGCGCGACCTGACGCGACTGGCCGGCATCAAGCCCACGACCACCAAGGTCCACGGCACCGACCACCCGATGCTCGTCCAGCTCGCCCCCGGTGCGCGCAGCACGCCCGGCGGGCTCGTCGTCGAGGCCCCGGCCTCCGGCGGTGGCTCCTCCTCCGGCGCCAACGCCCAGCGCAAGCGCGCCCGCAGCACCGGCCAGACCAACGGTCAGTCCCGTCGGGGCAACCCCACCGGCGGCCAGTCGTCCGGTCAGGCGTCCGGTGGCTCGTCCACCGGAGGTCAGGGCGGCCAGCGTCGCCGCTCCGGCGGCGGCCAGGGCGGCCAGGGCGGCCAGCCTTCTGCCGGCACCCGCTCGCGTCGCAGTGGCGGCGGTAGCCGTGGAGCTGCCCCCCAGGGCGGGCAGAGCGGCGGCCGGTCTCACTCGGCGGCCAACTTCTCCTCCCGCTGATCCACCTCCCGCGACTGGCGCGCGGACATCTGGTCCGACCACGGGTCACTCCGAGCGAGCCCCGAGGTCACCCGACCGATGTCCGCGCGTCTCACACCCCCACCTAGGCTGATCAACATGCGCGGGTGGGTGCGGGAGACAGTGCACGACGCGTTGTGGAACGTCGTCCCGAGGGACCAACGTGACACCCGCGCCGGACTGCGGCGTCGCCAGGTCGTCACTGTGGCAGTGGTGCTCGTCGGAGCTGCCGTTCTGGGTTACTCGTTGCGGATCGACCCCGGCAATCCCGACTTCTACGTCGCGACGCTGGCTCTGCCCGCCGTCTGGGTGGTCGGCGCGTTCGCCAGTGGTCGGCTCCACCTCGGCCGGCTGATCAGCGGGAGTCGACCTGTCCTGCAACCGATCCTGCTGGGCTTGGCACTTTCGGCAGTCTTCATCCTCGGTGCCCTGGTCGTCCGCGAGATCGAGCCGCTGGCCGTCTATGTCCGATCAGTCCTGGAATATGCCGACCAGGGCTCGATGGCGCTGCTGCTGCTGGTCAGCATGGTCAACGGCATCGCCGAGGAGCTGTTCTTCCGTGGCGCCGCCTACGCGGCGATCCCGAAGCACCCCGTCCTCTGGACGACCGTGGCGTACGTCGTGGCGACGATGGCCACCGGGAACGTGATGCTGTCCTTCGCGGCAATCCTGCTGGGCACCGTGTGCGGACTCCAGCGGCGTGCGAGCGGCGGGGTCCTCGCCCCGATCCTGACGCACGTGACGTGGTCGACCGCGATGCTCTTCGCGTTGCCGCAGCTCTTCGGCTGAGAGGTCCGTTGCGGAGGCCGGTCCTCCTCGGCAGTGAGTGAGCCACCTTCTCGGGTCCTTCGGTTCTAGGTAGTGATGCAACACCTCTGATGTGAGGAGTTGTGATGGTCAAACCACCGTTGCCTTATGAGGTGGAGCGCCGATTTTGGGCCGAGATTCGTGCCGGTCTGGTCGTCGCGAGGGC
>NZ_JAOPXV010000161.1 GCF_025964975.1 Nocardioides sp. | reverse complement strand
AGGACCCTGGTGACCCTCGAGCTCGAGTACGAGCCGGAGGGCCTGGTCGAGAAGGCCGGCGACGCGCTCCACATCATCGAGCGTCAGGCACAGTCGGACGTGGAGAAGTTCAAGACGTTCATCGAGTCCCGCAGCATGGAGACCGGTGGCTGGCGTGGCGAGGTCGAGGGCCAGGCGAGCACCCCCGGCGTGGAGGCGGCAGCGTCCTCGCAGGGCGACAGCGGCAAGGCCGGGATCTCCGGCAAGGCCGTCGCGGCGGGCGTGGCTGCCGTTGCCGGCGCTGCTGCCGTGGCGCACGCACGGAGCAGCTCCTCCGAGGACACCGACGTGGAGTCGGTCGAGGTGACGACTCCGCCGGCGCCCGTCACCGAGGAGGTCGTCGTCGTCGACGTGGACCCCGATCTGGCCGCCGGCGGGACCCCCGCCGACCGCGACCAGCGCTGACTCACGAGGCACGAAGGAGGGCCCGGCATCCACGGATGCCGGGCCCCTCGGACGTTTGGCGAGGGAGAATCGTCGAGGACACGGGCTACAGACGCCCTGCAGGCCCTATGGTGCTTGGGAGGCGAAGCACCTACCCAGGAGGCCAGTCGTGCACAACGGCGCTGAGTACGTCGGGGACGACTTCTACTGCGATGTCGCGCTCGCGCATCCGGACGAGCTCGACATCGTGCACGAGGACGATCGGGTCCTCGCCTTCCACCACACCAAGCCGAAGTGGGAGCTGCACCTCGTGGTCATCCCGAAGCGGCACATCGCGTCGCTGACTCGCGCCTCCGCGCTCGACGAGGACGACGTCGCGGCGGTGCTCCGGGTCGCCCAGACGCTGGCTCGAGGCGTGGAGGAGGAGCGCGGAGCCCAACCTGTCATGAGCAACCTGGGGAACTACCAGGACTCGCAGCACCTACGCGTCCACATCCACTCCGGCCCGCGCCTCTCCTCCCCCTCCGAGCCCGCCTCGACCGATGACGCAGTCGCAGAATGAGGCCGTAGCGGTCACGTCACGCAGCTGACCGGCGGACCCGCGCCCACTGGTAGTGACCGCCATCCCCGAAGTGGGTCCAGGTGGCGAATGACAGGACCTCACCCACACGGCTACCTCGTTCGTCCGCGGATGATTTGGCGGACCCGTTCCCAACGGTCTTTGATCGCCGCCTCGGCACCCAGCGATGTCGGCCGGTAGTAGGCAGCATCCTCGACCACGTCGGGTGCGTACTGCTGCTCGGCGATAGCGAAGGGCTCGTCGTGGCTGTAGACATAGGGCTTCGGAGCGCCCTTGTTGTGCCCCAGCTTCTCCGCCCCGGCGTAGTGCCCGTCACGCAGGTGGGGCGGGACGTTGCCGATCTTCCCCGCCCGGACATCGGCGCTGGCGGCATCGATCGCCAGGATGACGGCGTTCGACTTCGGCGCGATGGCCAGCGCGATGGTGGCCTGCGCGAGGTTGAGCCGCGCCTCCGGCATGCCGATCAGCTGGACGGCCTGCGCAGCGGCCACCGCGGTCGTGAGGGCGGTGGGGTCGGCGAGCCCGACGTCCTCGCTGGCGAGGATCACCAGGCGGCGGGCGATGAAGCGGGGGTCCTCGCCCGCCTCCATCATCCGCGCGAGGTAGTGCAACGCGGCATCGACGTCCGAGCCGCGCACCGACTTGATGAAGGCGCTGATCACGTCGTAGTGCTGGTCGCCCTGGCGGTCGTAGCGCACGGCCGCCTGGTCGACGGCCGTCTCGGCCGTCGCGAGGTCGATCAGCGTGCTGTCCTGGGAGCGGGCCGCTCCGGCAGCCGCCTCGAGATACGTCAGCACGCGCCGGGCGTCACCGCCTGCCAACCGGACGAGGTGGGCCTGCGCGTCCTCGTCGATCTCGAAGCCACCTGCGAGTCCACGCTCGTCGACGAGGGCCTGCTCCACGACGGCGACGATGTCGTCGTCGGTGAGCGACTCGAGCCGGAGCAGCAGGCTGCGGGAGAGGAGCGGGGAGATGACCGAGAAGAACGGGTTCTCCGTGGTAGCCGCGACGAGGGTGACCCACCGGTTCTCCACCCCCGGCAGGAGCGCGTCCTGCTGGGCCTTGGTGAACCGATGCACCTCGTCGACGAACAGCACCGTCTCGCTCCCTCCGCGCGCGAGCTCGGAGCGGGCGGCATCGATGGCCGCGCGTACCTCCTTGACCCCGGCGGCCACTGCCGAGACCTCGACGAACCGCCTCTTGGTCTGCTGGCTGACGATCGAGGCGATCGTCGTCTTGCCGGTGCCGGGAGGCCCCCACAACAGCAACGACATCGATTGGTCGCCCTCGATCAGCTGCCGAAGCGGCGATCCCGCCGCCCGCAGCTGCCCCTGTCCGACGAGCTCGTCGAGGGTACGAGGCCGCATTCGAACCGCGAGCGGTGCCGAGGCGTGCGTGTTGGCGCCCAGTGATCCCTTGCCGACAGCGGAGACGGGCACGCCCGTCCCCGCATGTTCGGGTATGTCGAAGAGGGAGTCCACTCAGGCCGAGGTCAGCTGCTTGGTCTTGAGGTCGTACCACTCCGGCTCGTAGCCCGGTCCCGTCATCAGCGGGGTGGCGGCCGTGCCTGTCGGGGTGCCCTGGTCATCGACGCCGAGCAGCTCGGTCGTCACCGGGGTCGCCGGGTGCGCACCCAGCTCACCGGCGAAGTGACAGGCGACCTTGTGCCGCCAGCCGATCTGCAGCAGCGGCGGCTCGACCCGTGCACAGATCTCCTGCGCATAGGAGCACCGGGTGCGGAACCGGCAGCCCGACGGCGGGTTGATCGGGCTCGGGACATCGCCCTCGAGACGGATGCGCTCGCGACGACCGCCGATCGCCGCCTGCTTCACGTCCGGGACGGCCGAGATCAGTGCCTGGGTGTAGGGGTGGTGCGAGTGGGAGTAGAGCGTCTCCCGATCGGCGATCTCGACGATCTTGCCGAGATACATCACCGCCACCTCGGGGCAGAAGTGCCTCACGATCGCCAGGTCGTGCGCGATGAAGAGGAAGGCGATGTCGAACTCCTTCTGCAGGTCCTGCAGGAGGTTGACGACCTGGGCCTGGATGGAGACGTCGAGCGCCGAGACGGGTTCGTCGGCCACGAGCAGCTTCGGGTTGAGCGTCAGGGCGCGGGCGATACCGATGCGCTGACGCTGGCCGCCGGAGAACTCGTTGGGATAACGGTTGTAGTGCTCCGGGTTGAGGCCCACGACCTCGAGGAGCTCCTGGACCCGACCCAGGATCTTGTTCTTCGGGACGATCTTGTGCACCGACAGCGGCGCGCCGACGATGGCGCCCACGGTGTGGCGAGGGTTCAGCGAGGTGTAGGGGTCCTGGAAGATCATCTGGACGTCGCGACGGTAGGGCTTCATCTCCCGCTGGGAGATCTGTGCGAGGTCCTTGCCCTCGAACATCATCGAGCCGCCGGTGGGGTCGTAGAGCCGGGTGATCAGGCGACCGGTGGTGGACTTACCGCAGCCGGACTCGCCCACGAGGCCAAGCGAGCCGCCGCGAGGAACCTGGAACGAGATGCCGTCGACGGCCTGCACGTGGCCGATGGTGCGGCGCAGCAGGCCCGACGACTTCACCGGGAAGTACATCTTGAGGTTCTCGACCTCGAGCACCGGCTCGGCGTCGGGGTCCAGCCTCGACGCGGTGTGACCCTCGAAGTTGCTGGCGACGGCAACCTCGTGGTCGCTGTAGCCGTCCTCCTGGACACCGACAGCGCCGTCGACCGGTCCAGTGGTCTGGCGTTCGCCGGTGTCGGCGGCGTTGGCGCCCACCTCGCTGGGGGCGATCTGTGCTTCAGCGTTGGGGTCCTGGGTCATCGGATCTCCTCGACCAGGTCGGGAGCGATCTCGGGCAGGACTTCGGCCCGGTAGATCGCGTCGGGGTTGGCCAGGTGACAGCGCTTGAGGTGCTCCACGCGGCCCGAACCAGTTGCCAGCTCGGGCATCTTGTCGTAGCAGAGGCGTCCGGGCACCTTGTCCTTGAACCCGCAGCGCGGGTGGAAGGCGCAGCCCGTCGGCGGGCTGAACAGGCTGGGCGGGTTGCCCGGGATCGGGATCAGCCGCGCGTCGGTGCTGGCGGAGATGTCGGGGATGCTCGACAGGAGGCCCCAGGTGTAGGGCATCTCCGGGTGCGTGAGGATCTCCTTGGTGGTGCCGTACTCCACGCAGCGGCCGGCGTACATGACCAGCACGTCGTCGGCCATCTCGGCGATGACCCCGAGGTCGTGGGTGATGATGATGACCGCGGAGTTGAACTCGCGCTGGAGGTCCTGCAGGAGATCGAGGATCTGCGCCTGCACCGTCACGTCCAGGGCGGTGGTGGGCTCGTCGGCGATGAGCAGGGACGGGTCGTTGATCAGGCCCATCGCGATCATCGCACGCTGCCGCATCCCGCCGGAGAACTGGTGCGGGAAGTCGTCGACCCGGCTGTCGGGCTGAGGGATGCCGACGCGGTCCAGCATCTCGATGGCCTTGCGCCGGGCATCGCGATCACTCGCGTTGGGGTGGTGGACCTGGTAGGCCTCCGCCAGCTGTGCACCGATCTTGTAGAACGGGTGCAGGGCCGCGAGTGCGTCCTGGAAGATCATCGAGACCGTGTTGCCGCGAAGCTTGCGGAAGCGGTTCTCCGAGAGCCCCACCACCTCGGTGCCGTCGATGCGGATCGAGCCGGTGATCTGGCTCGACTTGGCGTCGTGCAGGCCGAGGACGGCCATGCTGGACACCGACTTGCCCGAGCCCGACTCGCCGACGATGCCGAGGGTCTTGCCCATCTCGACGGAATAGCTCAGCCCTTGCACCGCCGAGACGGGCCCGTCCTCGGTGGGGAAGGTGACCGTGAGGTCCTCCACCACGAGGATCGGACCCTCGGTACGACCGATGGTGGAGTCGGAGCCGGGAGTTGAGCTGGGAACGGTGCTGGTCACGAAAGCCTCACCCTGGGGTCGAGAAAGCTGTAGACGACGTCGACGATCAAGTTGCTGAAGATGAGCATCACCGCGGAGAACAGTGTGGTGGCTGCCACGACGGGCAGGTCCTTGTTGCCCACCGCCTGGAGGCTCCAGTATCCGATGCCCTGGATCTCGAAGATGCGCTCGGTGAAGATGGTGCCGGCGAGCAGGGAGCCGAAGTCGATGCCGAAGATGGTCACGACGGGCACCAGCGCGGCGCGAAGGCCGTGACGGTAGACGACGGTGCGTGCTGGCAGTCCCTTGGCCTTCGCGGTGCGGATGTAGTCCTCGCTCAGCGCCTCGACCATGGCACCTCGCGTGTAACGCGTGTACTGGGTGCAGCCGAAGATGCCGAGCGCGACCCAGGCCAGGAACAGTCCCCCGAACCACTTCAGCGGGCCGTCGGAGAACGGCGAGAAGTAACCGACGTCGGAGACGACCGGGGCCTCCCACAGGACGGTGAGGTAGAGCCAGGTCAGCAGCGCGAACAGGTAATAGGGAATGGAGCTGAGGAACAGGAAGCTGGAGACGAGCGCCTTGTCGGCCACCGAGCCCCGCCGTCGAGCGGCGGCGACGCCGATGGGCACGCCCAGCAGGAGATAGAGGAAGGCGCCACCGACAGCGACCGAGATCGTCGCGGGCAGACGACTCACGAGCTCGTGGGTGACGGGCTGCTTCGTGTTGTAGGAAAGACCCAGGCAGGGCGCGTCGCACTGGTAGACGTCGGTACGGAACGCGATCTCGCGGCCGACGAAGATGCCTTTCACGAACTTGCCGTACTCGGTGTAGATCGGGTTGTCGTAGCCCAGACTCTTCTCGTAGGCCACGAGTCGCTCCGGGATGCAGCGGACTCCCTGCTCGCGATCGCAGATGGGCTTCGCGGGGCTGGACGGGCCGTACCAGAACAGGGCGAAGACCGCCATGGACACGAGGGTCACGACGAGGAAGCCCGAGATCAGCCGCTTGACGATATACGCGAACATCGCAGTCTCTCCCAGAGATGGGTGGAGGGTTATGGAGGGTGATGGACCCCCGGGCTGGCGAGTGGGGGCTCCCGATCCGGGAGCCCCCACCCGACAGGTGAAGCTGTGGTGCTCAGAGCTTGCTACTAGAAGTGACGCTTACCGTGACTACTCACGGTAGAGGGTCACTGCATCACGTAGAAGTCCTTGTAGTTCGGCGCACCCAGTGCGGCGTCGCCGCTCGGGTTGCCGATCTTCTCACCGAAGACGAACAGGTCGTTGCGGAACGCGGTGGGGATGATCGGGAAGTACTCTTCCATGATCTTTGCGTCCAGCGCGCCCCAGGCGTCAGCCTGGTCCTCGAGAGGCATGGCGGCGATGTCTTCCATCTCCTGGTCGATCGCCTCCTCGTTGAACCCGGCGGTGTTGTAGACACCGTCGCTGCTCAGGAGCGGCGGGAGCATGGTGGAGCCAGCCGGCCAGTCCGAGCACCAGTTGACGCCACGCAGGTTGAGGGTCTTGTTGACCTTGTCGTCCGGGTTCAGCCAGATGTCGTACGGCGAGACCTGGACCGGGATCGCCTTGACCTTGAAGCCGGCCGACTCGAAGCCCTTGGTGATCTGCTTCTGGACGGCAACGGCCAGCGGGTCGACCTCGTAGAAGATCATCGTGATCTGGTAGCCCTCTTCGCCAGCCTCGGCGAGGAGCTCCTTGGCCTTCTCCGGGTTGTAGGTGATCTGCTCACCGTCCGGCTGGAAGTCCTCGACCTTGCCCGCCATGCCGGGAGGCATGATGGAGTTGGCGGGAACGCGGGTCACGCCCGGAACCTCGCCGCCGGCCAGCCACACGTCCTGGTAGGGGTAGGCGTACGCCAGTGCCTTGCGGACGTTGATGTCGGTGATCTTGCTGTAGTCCGGCGTCAGCGTCGAGACACACTGCGAGGTCTGCTGAACGAGACGCTCACCGAGTTCGGAGTTGGCCTGCTCGTACTTGTCCGAACCGATGGACGTGGCGATCGCGGTCTGCGAGTCGGAGTTGCCCGACAGCATGATCTGGTCGACCTTCGCCTGGTCCTGGTCGAACTTGAAGATCCACTCGTCGACGTACTGGTGACGAGCCGGGTCGCTCTCGGCGATCCACTGGTCGTTCTTGGTGAGGATGAGCTCCTCGGACGGCGTCCACTTCTCGATCTTGTAGGGACCGTTGGACAGCGGGTCGGTGCCGTAGTTCGGCGGCTGCGAAGCCTTGCCGAGCGGCGCCGGGCCCATCGCCATGAAGGCGCCCCAGTAGTCCATGTCCGGGAAGGGCTTCTCCATCTTGATGGTCACGTCCTGGCCGTCGAAGCTGATCGCGTCGTAGGCCTTGCCCTTGTCCGTGTAGGGACCGGCGTAGTCCGCGCCGCCGGCGAAGTAACCCTTGGAGTACTCAGCACCGGGGCCGGCGGGGAACGTCTCGGCGTCGAGCGAGCGCTGGATGCCCCAGGCCACCTCTTCGGCCGTGACGGGCTTGCCGTCCTCCCACGTCGCGTCGTCACGAATCGTGAACGTCCACTCGGTGTAGTCCTCGTTGGGCTGGCCCAGGTCGACCGCGAGGTCGGGAACCAGGACGGGCTGACCGTCCTCGCCGCGCTTGTACTGCGTCAGCGAGCGGTGGGTCAGCGCCTGCTGGATCGAGTTGCCGAGGACTGACCAGCCATCGGTCGGGTCAAGCGAGTTGGGGCCGGGGTCACCAGCGACGTACACCGTGACGGTGCCGCCCTCGGTGGCGCCTTCGAGCTCCTCGGCGGGACCCTGGAGGGTCTCGTCCTTGGTGCCACCCTCCTGTGCCCCGAACTTCTTGTCTGTGCCTGTGCCTGTGCCTTCTGTGTCATCACCGTTGCCGCCACCACAGGCGGCGAGAGTGATGAGAGCGGCACCGGCGACGAGCGCGAGCGGCTTGTTCCGCTTCATGTGTCCCAGCCTTTCTTATTCTGTGTACGTGCCGTCGGCAGGTGCTGCGGCAACGTCTCGGTCGCTTCTCGGTCGATCAGCGACGAGTCTTGGGGTCCAGGGCGTCGCGAATGGCGTCGCCGAGGAGGTTGAGGGAGAGGACGAGCAGGACGACGCCGATGAGCGGCTCCCACAGGTAGAGGGAGTACTGCTCGAAGTACTTGACTGCCTTGGCGATCGTCTGGCCCCAGGAGGCGCCACTGGTGACACCGATGCCGAGGAACGCGAGGCCGGCCTCGGCCGCGACGAACGCCGGCAGCATCAGCGAGACGCTGATGATGATCGGGGCGGCGAGGTTGGGCATGAGCTCCTTGATGAGGACCCGTGAGGTCGGCATGCCGAGGACCCGGGCCGCCTGGACGAACTCCCGCTCGCGCAGCGACAGGACCTCGCCGCGGATGAGGCGCGCCATCCCCATCCAGCCGAAGACCGCCAGCACGCCGATCAACGAGAACTTCTGGATCGTGACGTAGCTGTCGGCGGTGTTGAACCGCTCGTTGAGGATCGGGGCGAGGGTCAGCGCCGCCAGCAGGAACGGCACCGTCAGGAACAGGTCGATGAAGAAGGAGAGCACCTTGTCGACCATGCCGCCGAGAAAGCCTGCGAGCAGCCCGATCACGATGCCCAGCACCGAGGCGAAGAGCGTGGCCAGGGCTGCGATCGTCAGCGAGGTGCGACATCCTTCAACCCAGTAGGCGAGGTTGTCGTCCGCGGTCTGCGGCGCGATGCCGAACGGGTGGTCCGGGTCGAAGCCGTTGTTCGGCGGCCCCTCGAGGGGCATGCCGCCACCGAGCATGTCGAGGTACTGGCTCGGGAACACGGTGTCGGTGTTGACGCCGAGCATCTTGTTGATCAGCGGCGCGAACACCGCGACGATGATGAAGAACAAGATGACGATCGCGCAGATGACAGCGATCTTGTCGCGCAGCAACCGACCCAGAGCGATCTGCATCGGTGAGCGGCCGGTGATGGCCTTGGCCTTCTTGCTGTTCGGGTCGATCGGGGTCTCGTCGGTCAACGATCCCAATGCCTCCGGTGCAGTCGGCTGCGACATGCTCTCCCTATCTGGCCGGGTGCTGGTCAGTGGTGCGTGGTGCGTCTGGGCCCGTGGATCCTCAGCGCCGATTCGGGACTCTATGTGACGCGGACCGCGCGAACGATCACCGGCGCGTAACGATCCGGACACGACAACCGCTCCGTCCACCACCGAAGATCTGCTGACGTCTCAGCCCTCCGGCGACAAGTCCTCCGACGGCTTGGCGTCGACACCGGCTTCCTTGCGCTGTTCGGGCGAGATCGGCGCGGGTGCAGCGGTGAGCGGGTCGAGACCGCCGCCGGACTTCGGGAAGGCGATCACGTCGCGGATGGAGTCGGTGCCGGCCAGCAGCGCGACGATGCGGTCCCAGCCGAAGGCGATGCCGCCGTGCGGCGGTGCGCCGTACTTGAACGCGTCGAGCAGGAAGCCGAACTTCTCCTGGGCCTCTGCCTCGGCCAGGCCCATCACGGCGAACACGCGCTTCTGGATGTCCTCACGGTGGATCCGGATGGACCCACCGCCGATCTCGTTGCCGTTGCAGACGATGTCGTAGGCCCAGGCCAGCGAGCCGCCGGGATCGGCGTCGAACGAGTCGAGGTCCTTGGGCGAGGTGAAGGCGTGGTGCACGGCCGTCCAGGCGCCGCTGCCGACGGCCACGTCCCCCGCCGCGGTGGCGTCACCAGCGGGCTCGAAGAGGGGCGCGTCCACGACCCACAGGAAGCTCCAGGCACTCTCGTCGATCAGACCGCCTCGTCGACCGATCTCGAGGCGCGCGGCCCCCAGCAGTGCACGGCTGCTCTTGACCGCACCGGCGGCGAAGAAGATGCAGTCTCCGGGCTCGGCGCCCACGTGGGCGGCGAGGCCCGCCTTCTCGGTGTCGGTGAGGTTCTTCGCGACCGGCCCACCCAGCTCGCCGTCCTCGGTCACCAGGACGTAGGCCAGACCCTTCGCGCCGCGCTGCTTAGCCCACTCCTGCCACGCGTCGAGCTGCTTGCGGGGCTGGCCCGCGCCGCCCGGCATCACCACGGCGCCGACGTAGTCGGCTTGGAAGACCCGGAAGGTGGTGTCCTTGAAGTAGTCGGTGCACTCGACGAGCTCCTGGCCCATCCGGAGGTCTGGCTTGTCGCTGCCGAAGCGGGCCATCGCTTCGGCGTACGTCATCCGCGGCAGCGGGGTCGGCACCTCGTGTCCGATCAGCTTCCACAGCGCGACCAGGATCTCCTCGGCCAGGCTCAGCACGTCGTCCTGCTCGACGAAGCTCATCTCGATGTCGAGCTGGGTGAACTCCGGCTGGCGGTCCGCGCGGAAGTCCTCGTCGCGATAGCACCGGGCGATCTGGAAGTAGCGCTCCATCCCGCCGACCATCAGCAGCTGCTTGAACAGCTGCGGGCTCTGCGGCAGGGCGTACCAGCTGCCGGGCTGCAGCCGCGCCGGCACCAGGAAGTCGCGCGCACCCTCCGGCGTGCTGCGGGTCAGCGTGGGCGTCTCGATCTCCACGAAGTCATGGCGGTCGAGGACGTCGCGGGCGGCCTTGTTGACCTTGCTGCGCAGGCGGAGTGCGTTGTTGGGGCCGCTGCGCCGCAGGTCGAGGTAGCGGTGCTTGAGACGGGCCTCCTCCCCCACGTCGCCGCCCTTGGCGGTGCCGGCGTCGTCGATCGGGAAGGGCAGCGGGGCGCTTGCGGAGAGCACCTCGACCGAGGTGGCGACGACCTCGATCTCGCCGGTGGCGAGGTTGGGGTTCTCGTTGCCGGCCTTGCGGGCCACGACCTCGCCCGTGACCCGGAGGCAGTACTCCGACCGGAGCTCGCCGGCCACGTCGGGGTCGCGGACCACCACCTGCACCACGCCGCTGGCCTCGCGGAGGTCCAGGAACGCCACTCCCCCGTGGTCTCGACGCCGCGCCACCCACCCGGCGAGCGTGATGGTCTGGCCGACGTGCTCGGCGCGCAGGGCGCCGGCGTCATGGGTGCGGATCACTGGTTCTCCTCGGTGGTGGGGCTGGTGACGATGGTGGGCCGCAGGTCGGCGGCGGGTGGCGTCCACGTGGCGGGGTCGGCCTCGACCTGCTCGCCGGAGCGGATGTCCTTGACCTGGTGGGTGACCTCGCCGTCCGGGCCGGTCTGGACGAACCAGACGAAGGGGATGCCCCGCCGCTCGGCGAAGCGGATCTGCTTGCCGAACTTCTGCGGGCTCGGGGCGACCTCGCAGGGCACGTCGCGTGCCCGCAGGGCGGTCGCCACGG
>NZ_JAOPXV010000150.1 GCF_025964975.1 Nocardioides sp. | reverse complement strand
AAGATGTCCTCGATGAAGTCCTTGGACTTCTCGGGAGTGTCCTTATCGACTCCCGACGGCGGGTGCCAGGTGCTCTGGATGGCGCTGGAGATGTCGCTCCAGTACGGCGACACCGTGCGGGGCGCTGCCGCGTCGAGGGACTCCTTGAACAGCGCGATCAGCTCCGGCGGGAAGAGGTCCTTGACGGCCTGCTCCTCATAGCCGGCCTCGCTGGAGGGCATGTTGCCCGTCAGCTCGGCGTTGACCCCTTGGCTCTCCGGACTCGTCAGGCACTCCAGTGCGGCGAGGGCCTCCTCCTCGTTGTCCGAGGCGGAGCTGACGCCGATGCCGATCCCGCCGTACGGCGGCCGCGACTCCTCGCCCTCGACGGTCTGGGGATAGCGGGCGAAGCCAATGTCGTCCCCGAGCCGGTCATCGCCGTAGTTGCCCCAGATGTAGGTCCAGTTGACGAGGAACGAGCCTTCGTCACCGCCGAAGGTGGTGCCGGCGGTGCCCTCGTTGGACACTGACAGGTCGGAGGGCGCAGCCTCCGACTCCGCCAGGGTCTGGATCACCCGGGCCGCTTCCTTGCCAGCGTCCGAGGCGATGTCGATCTTCGCCTCGGCGCCCTCGTCGGTCTCGGAGGCGATGTCACCGCCGGCACCGGAGATCAGCGCGTTGATCCATACGGAGTAGCCCTCGTACTTGTTGGCCTGGACGCCGATCTTCCCGTCGTTCTCGCTGGCCGCGGTGATGATCTGCTCCCACGTGACGGGCTGCTCCATGTCCAGGCCGGCCTTCTCGACGAAGGACTTGCGGTACCACAGCACCTGGGTGTTGGACCAGAACGGCGCCACGACCAGCTGGTCCTCCCAGGTCGCCGCGGCTGAGGCGCTCTCGAAGGCCTGCTCCCGGAACTTGTCCTGCATGTCCTGCGGAATCTCGGCGAGGTAGCCGGCGTTGGCGAACTCAGCCGTGAACGGGGGGTCGAGGCTCATCAGGTCGATCGCCGGGTCGCCTGCTGCGAGTCGGCGGGCCAGCTGGATCCGCTGCTGGCTGGCGTCCTGCGGAAGGACCTGGACGGAGATGGTGTAGTCGTCGGTCGAGCACGCCTCTGCCACGGCTTTCTGCCCGCCCGCGTCCGGGTTGGTGTACCAGACAAGCTCCGGCTTCCCGGAGTCACCGCCCGAACAGCCTGCGAGGATTCCGCTGGCGAGGCACAGGGCTCCAGCCGGAGCTGCCCACCGCCGCACGCGTCTCCTACGTGGCTGTTGCGAAGATCGTGCCGTCATCCGCGCCTCCATCCAGTTGTGGTTCAGGTCACAGGTCTAGTCCCCTTGGGGGTGCGTTGGCAACCGGCGTCGTCCCGAAGGGGTGACCTGCAAGCACACACGTGGTGGGTGTCCCTAGTCTTCTCGGGTGACTGCTCAGAATTCTCGTCAGCCTGTCTCCGAGCCGACGCGGGCCTTCGCCCCCGGTCGGGTCAATCTCATCGGGGAACACACCGACTACAACGACGGTTTCGTCCTGCCCTTCGCCCTGGGTCTCGGGTGTACGGCGACCGTGGTGCTCGCCGGCGAGGGCTGGTCGGCGACCTCCGCCCAGCAGGACGACGAGGTGGCGACCACCACGTGCGCGCCGTCCGACGTGCCCGGCTGGGCCACCTACGTCCTCGGCCCGCTGTGGCTGCTCGCGGACCGCGGGGTCGACGTCCCGCCACTGCGGATCCACGTGGACAGCAACGTCCCCCTCGGCGCCGGGCTGTCGTCGTCGGCCGCGCTGGTCTGCAGTGTGATCACGGCCCTCGACGAGGCACTGTCCCTGGGGCTGAGCGCAGACGAGTCGCTGGCGCTGTCCCGTGCGGTCGAGAACGACGTGGTCGGCGCCCCCACGGGCGGCATGGACCAGCTCGTCTCCCTCCGGGCCGTCGAGGGACATGCCCTGTTCTGCGACATGCGCTCGCTCGAGACGAGCCCGGTCCCGTTCGACCTCGAGGCCGCTGGCCTCGCCTTGCTCGTGATTGACACCCGTGCGCCGCACCGACACGTCGACGGGGAGTACGCCGAACGCCGTGCCGGCTGCGAGGAGGCGGCACGCGTCCTGGGTGTCCCAGCCCTGCGCGACGTGACCGCCGACGACGTCGAGGCCGCGGTCGAGGGGCTGGACGACGACCGGCTCCAGCGCTATGTCCGACACGTGGTCACCGAGAACGACCGGGTCCTGGCGACGGTGGACCTGCTGAGCGAGGGTGACGTCGCCGGGATCGGGCCGCTGCTCACCGCGTCGCACGCCCCGACGCGCGACGACTTCGCGATCTCGGTCCCGGAGGTCGACGCCGCAGTGGAGGCGTTGCTGGAAGCAGGCGCCCTCGGCGCCCGGATGACCGGAGGGGGATTCGGCGGTTGCGTCATCGGCCTGCTTCCGACCGCTGGGGTGGAGCCCGCCGTCGACATCGTCACCCGGCGATTCCGCGACGGTGGCTGGCAAGAGCCGACGGGCTTCCTGGTAACCCCGGGTCCAGGGGCCCACGTCGTGCCTGCTTGAGGTCAGTCGCCGGTGGACGCGCGGTCTGCGGTGCGGCGGATGCTCTCCACGAAGGTGTCGTAGAGGTCGACGGGAAGGTCGTGTCCCATGCCCTCGACCACCAGGAGCTCAGCACCGGGCACGGCAGACGCCGTGGCCCGGCCCCCGCTCACGTGCACCATCTTGTCCGCCAGTCCGTGGATGACCAGCGTCGGGACGCGGAGGTTGCGCAGGGAGAGGGTGCGGTTGGGCTGCGTGAGGATGGCGAGCATCTGCCGCAGCACCCCGCTCTGTGACACACCGCGCGCGAAGGTGTCCTCGCCCCGCTTGCGCAGCACCTCGGGGTCGACCGGGAAGTCGGGCGACCCGATGAGGTTCCAGACGACGGCGTTGGCGGCGAGATAGGCCTCCTTGCCTCCTCGACGCGACGTGAGCAGCGTGGGCAGGAGCTCCGGGCTCTGCCAGCCGACCGTGCGCCGACCGGTGGTCGACATGATGCTCACCAGGGACAGCACGCGCGCCGGGGCCTCGATCGCCATCGTCTGAGCGATCATCCCGCCCATCGAGATGCCCACCACGTGTGCCGCGTCGAAGCCGAGGTGGTCGAGCAGCGCGAGACCGTCCCCGGCCATGTCGCTCAGTGAGTAGGCGGCGTTGGCCCGGCCGGTCGAGAACGCCTTCACGAGCTGCGCCCGCGTCACGCGATGACGGATGCGCGACGAGCGTCCGGTGTCGCGGTTGTCATAGCGGATGACGTAGAACCCGGCCCGGGCGAGCCGGGTGCAGAGGTCGTCGTCCCACCAGATCATCGGTCCACCGAGGCCCATGACGAGCAGCAGCGGGTCGTCGTCGGGGGATCCGAAGGTCTGGTAGCAGATCTCCACCGAGGGACTCACCGGCGCGTGCATCTCCTCCGAGACCGCGACGGCGGGCGGCTTCGGTGACGCAGGGGAAGGCGTGCGAGGCATCTCGACAGTCAAACACGAAACGCGCTCCCGGGGGCGACACCGCGTTCCTCCCTACGGGGGCAAATGAGACGGGAATCTCATGGTGAACGCTACATTCGCGGGTGTGACCCCGACCACGCTCGCGGACTTCCTGCTGCCGGACGGCTTCGGCCGCCCGCGCATGCACGCCGTCCTCGGCGAGGGATGGGTCGTCGCCGAGGCTGGTCGGTATGCCTGGGACGTCATGAGCCAGCGGAGGGACCGCAGGCACACGCCGTACGCCCATCGTGCTCCGGCGCGATGGGACGAGCCGGTGCTGCTGGTGCCGGGGTTCATGGCGGGTGACGGCTCGCTCGCCCTCATGCGGCGCACGCTGCAGCAGCAGGGCGTGCGCACCTACCGGTCGCACATCCGGTCCAACGTCGGCTGCACCATCGACGTCGCCGCCCAGATGGAGATGCGGCTGGAGTCCGTCGCGCAGCGCCGCGGGAGCAAGGTCCGGATCGTGGGGCACAGCCTGGGCGGGATGCTCGCGCGCGGCGTCGCCGCTCGGCGGCCCGACCTCGTCTCCGGACTCGTGACCCTGGGGAGCCCGATGCTGGCCCCGGGTGCGCACCACGTCAGCCTCTGCGCCAGCGTGGCCATGCTGGTGCGACTGAGCCGAGCAGGCTTTGGCGGGCTGATGTCCGAGGACTGCGT
Organism: Nocardioides sp.; assembly: GCF_025964975.1. GTDB lineage: Bacteria > Actinomycetota > Actinomycetes > Propionibacteriales > Nocardioidaceae > Nocardioides. The sequence goes on along the minus strand of NZ_JAOPXV010000150.1, from coordinate 1,247 downwards.
CGCCGGCGCGTGTGCGCGGCAGAGCTTCGACGACGGACGCCTGTCGTTGGCCCCGTCCGTCGACTTCACCGCGCTCTACTCCAAGCGCGACGGCATCGTCGACTGGCGCGCCTGCATCGATCCCGGCGCCAAGGCGGTCGAGGTGCGGGCCTCACACATCGGGATGGCCGTCGACCCGCGGGTCATCGCCGTCGTCACCGAGGCGCTGCGACCGGTCCCGTCACTTGTCGAAGTCGATCGCGGAGAAATCGCGTAGCTTCGAGAGTTGGTGCTCGCTGGTGATCCGGCGGATGGTGCCGCTGCGCGAGCGCATGACCAGCGAGTCCGTCGTCGCGCCGTTGGCGCGGTAGCGGACACCGCGCATCAGCTCACCGTCGGTGATGCCGGTGGCGACGAAGAAGCAGTCGTCACCCGTGACGAGGTCGTCGGTGCCGAGCACGAAGTCCTCGTCGAGGTTGTGCCCCGCGTCGAGGGCGCGCTGGCGCTCGTCGTCGTCCTGTGGCCAGAGGCGTCCCTGGATGACGCCGCCGGTGCACTTCATGGCACAGGCGGTGATGATGCCCTCCGGCGTGCCGCCGATCCCGAGCAGCAGGTCGATGCCGGTGTCGGGGCGCGCAGCCATGATCGCGCCCGCCACGTCGCCGTCGATGATGAACTTGATGCGGGCGCCGGTCGCGCGGATGTCCTCGACGAGCTGGCTGTGCCGCGGCCGGTCGAGCACGACGACGGTGACGTCCGAGGGCGAGCTGCCCTTGGCCTTGGCGACCTGGTGGATGTTCTCGGCGACCGGGTAGCGGAGGTCCACGACGTCGGCGGCCTCCGGGCCGGTGACGAGCTTCTCCATGTAGAAGACCGCGGAGGGGTCGTACATCGAGCCGCGCGGCGAGACCGCGAGCACCGAGACTGCGTTGTTCATGCCCTTGGCCGTCAGCGTCGTGCCGTCAATCGGGTCGACCGCCACGTCGCACTCGGGACCGGTGCCGTCGCCGACCTCTTCGCCGTTGTAGAGCATCGGGGCGTTGTCCTTCTCGCCCTCCCCGATGACGACGGTGCCGCGCATGCCGATCGTCGAGATCATCACCCGCATCGCGTTGACCGCCACGCCGTCGGCGCCGTTCTTGTCGCCGCGGCCGACCCACCGACCGGCGGCCATCGCAGCGGCCTCGGTGACCCGCACGAGGTCGAGCGCGAGGTTGCGGTCGGGTGCCTCGTGGGCGGGAGCGAGGTCGGACGGGCTGGCCGGTGGC
>NZ_JAOPXV010000143.1 GCF_025964975.1 Nocardioides sp. | reverse complement strand
AGCCAGGCGGTCCGCATGCCGTGGCAGGTCGGCGACGAGACGTTCGCGCTGAACATGATCGACACCCCGGGCCACGTCGACTTCACCTACGAGGTGTCGCGCTCGCTCGAGGCGTGCGAGGCCGCCGTGCTGCTGGTCGACGCCGCGCAGGGGATCGAGGCCCAGACCCTGGCCAACCTCTACCTCGCCATGGGTGCCGACCTCCACATCATCCCGGTGCTCAACAAGATCGACCTGCCGGGCGCGATGGTGGAGAAGTACGCCGCCGAGCTGGCCGGCCTCGTCGGGTGCGAGCCCGAGGACGTGCTCCGGGTCAGCGCCAAGACCGGCGTGGGGGTCGCCGACCTCATGAACGAGATCGTCCTGCAGACGCCGGCCCCGGTCGGCGACGCGGACGCCCCGCCGCGCGCGCTGATCTTCGACTCCGTCTACGACACCTATCGCGGCGTGGTCACCTACGTCCGCGTCATCGACGGCAAGCTCACCCACCGCGACCGGATCAAGATGATGTCGACCGGTGCCGTGCACGAGATGCTCGAGGTCGGCGTGATCAGCCCCGAGCCGGTCAAGGCCGGCGACCTCGGCGTCGGGGAGGTGGGCTACCTCATCACCGGGGTGAAGGACGTCCGCCAGTCCCGCGTCGGTGACACCGTCACCAGCCAGCACCACGGCGCCACCGAGGCCCTCGGTGGCTACAAGCACCCCAACCCGATGGTCTACTCGGGGCTCTACCCGATCGACGGCGACGACTACCCCACGCTGCGCGAGGCCCTCGAGCGGCTGCAGCTCAACGACGCGGCGCTGGCCTTCGAGCCCGAGACCTCCGGCGCCCTCGGCTTCGGCTTCCGGATCGGCTTCCTCGGTCTCCTGCACATGGAGATCACCCGTGAGCGGCTCGAGCGCGAGTTCGACCTCGACCTCATCTCGACGGCGCCCAACGTGGTCTACGAGGTCCTCATGGAGGACGGCACCGAGATCGTGGTGACCAACCCCAGCGAATATCCCGAGGGCAAGATCGCCGAGGTCCGCGAGCCCGTCGTCAAGGCCACGATCCTCAGCCCCAGCGACTACATCGGCACGATCATGGAGCTGTGCCAGACCAAGCGCGGCAACCTGCAGGGGATGGACTACCTGTCCGAGGACCGCGTCGAGATGCGCTACACGCTGCCGATGGGCGAGATCGTCTTCGACTTCTTCGACCAGCTCAAGTCGCGCACCAAGGGCTACGCCTCGCTCGACTACGAACGCTCCGGCGAGCAGGCCGCCGACCTGGTGAAGGTCGACATCCTGCTTCAGGGCGAGCCGGTCGACGCGTTCTCCGCGATCATCCACCGTGAGGCCGCCTACGGCTACGGCGTGATGATGGCCGGAAAGCTCAAGGACCTCATCCCGCGCCAGCAGTTCGAGGTGCCGATCCAGGCGGCCATCGGCGCGCGGGTCATCGCCCGCGAGAACATCCGCGCGATCCGCAAGGACGTCCTCGCCAAGTGCTACGGCGGTGACATCAGCCGCAAGCGCAAGCTGCTCGAGAAGCAGAAGGCCGGCAAGAAGCGGATGAAGAACATCGGCACCGTCGAGGTCCCACCGGAGGCCTTCATCGCCGCGCTGTCGACGACGCAGCCGACGGAGAAGACCGGCAAGAAGTAGCGCGCCCTGGCGCCGGTGGGGTCGCCCGACGTCCTACGGTCAGCCGATGGACGACAAGACCAGCGCCGCGACCAGCCCCCGCCGCCCGTGAGGATCGGTGACCGCCTGCGGGTGGAGGTGATCGGGCGACTGCGCGCTTCACCGTCGACTACGGCCGCGACCTGGCCTTCGCCGGCTCGGAGTTGCCGGCACCGACGCGGATCAAGGTCCCGACGCGCCACGGCACGGTGCACGTCTTCCTCCATCGTCCGCGTCCCGGCGGCCACGCTCCTGCGGTGCACGTGCATCTGCACGGCGGAGCGTTCCTCATGCGCTTCCCCGCGATGGACGACTGGTGGTGCCGCTACCTTGCCGCGACCGCTGGGGTGGCCGTCGCCAACGTCGACTTCGAGGTCGCCCCGCGCGTGGCCTACCCGGTCGCGCAGCACCAGGCGCATGACGCCGCAGCGTGGTGGGCACACCACGGCCACGAGGTCGGGCTCGACGGCAGCCGGGTCTCGGTCGGTGGATTCAGCTCGGGCGGGGGGCTGGCCGCGTCGGTGTGCCTCCAGGCGCGCGACGCCGGCAGCTTCTCGCCGACCCTGCAGGTCCTCGGCATCCCGGCTCTCGACCTGTCCGGCGAGCCGCGGGACGACGATCCCGGCATGATCTTGCCGGACCTGCGACGCCTGGTGCGCCGGGTCTACCTGCCTGACCCGGCGTCTCGGCCCGAGCCCAAGGCCTCCCCGTTGCTGGCCGACGACCTGAGCGGGCTGCCACCGGCGATCGTGCTGACTGCGGAGCGCGACGCGTTGCGCGCCGAGGGTGATGCGTACGCCGAGCGCCTGCGCGCCTGCGCGCCTGCGGGGTGCGAGTCGTGCACGACGTGACCCCGGGGTCGACCACTACTTCCTGACCGAGGACCCCGTGCGTGCCCGCGTGACGATGGCGATGGTCGCCACCGAGGTCCGAGCCGCCGGGGAGGCTGGGCGTACGGTCTCGGAACCATGAGCGCGCACCCGAAGGTCGTACGAACCGCGGACGTCACGGCGCAGTCCTGGGCCAACGGTGGCGGGACCACCCGCGAGCTGCTGGGCGCCGAGGACGGTGCGTGGCGGGTGAGCCTCGCCGACATCGATCGTGACGGGCGGTTCTCCGCGTTCCCCGAGCGGCAGCGTCTGCTCACCGTGGTGGACGGGACGGTGCTGGTGCTGGTCGTCGACGGTGTGGAGCAGGTGGTGGAGCCGCGGCGGCCCTTCGGCTTCGACGGCGCCGCCGAGGTCGGTGCGAGCGTGCCGAAGGGGCCCGTACGTGCCCTCAATCTGATCGTCGACCCCGCCGAGGTCTCCGCCTTCGTGACCGTGCTCGAGCTGGGGCGCGGGTCGGCGCTGCCGTTGGCAGACGACCAGGCAGCCCTCGTCATCCAGGGCCGGGCTCAGGCAGGGACGGCTGACGCTGCGGCGTACGACCTCGTCGTCGGCCCGGGGGAGGTCTCCGGTCGTTGCACGCTGGCGATCATCACGCTGCAGCGCGCGCTCAGGCCGCCTCGCGACTGAGCGTCACCGCCGTGATCGTGATGTCGAGGGCGGCCTCGAGACCGGCGACGGGGGCGTCCAGCTCGTCCGCGCGCGGCTCGCGGGTGCCTGCGAACCACACGACCTCGAGGGGACACCGCTTCGCCGAGCCGGCGGCTCGCCAGTAGCCGGTGATCCGCCCATCCACCAGCAGCGGCGGCAGGACCATCCCGTTGCTCTGGTTCCAGAGCCGGCGCAGGTGCTCGGGCTCGGCGAAGCGGTCACGCCCGGACGGGTCGTAGCCGCACATCAGGGCCTCGAACTCCGGGAGCAACCGCACGCCGGACAGGTCGCGGCCCGCGGGCGCGTCCGGTACGTCGACCTACGTCCGACCTCCGGGGCCGGACGATCCGGTCAGTCCGAGACGGTTGATCGCCTCGTCGACGACCGCAGCCCGAGCCCCGACCACCCCCGCGATGTCGTGGCACGAGACGGGCCCGTGGCAGCGTACGTGGAGGGAGACGGCGTCGTCGAGCGTCGCCTGCGGGGTGTCGAATGCGGACGGTCGACCACCGCGTCGGCCGTGCGATAGACCGGTCGCCCCTGCCCCGACCACGACCCCGCCGCCGGCCTGCGAACCAGCTGGGTCGGCGTCGCGGTGTGGACCGTGCCGCCGATGAAGGGGGAGCGCCGTCTGCGACTGGATGGGTCCCCAGCGTCGCCGTCTGCACGACGCGGTGCTGGCTCTCTAGGCGGGGGCGTCCTCGCTGGCGGACGTGGCAGCAGACCTGGGCTACGCCGACCAGGCCCACTTCACCCACGACTTCCGCACCGTGACCGGCATGACGCCGGGGAGTGCTTCGCCGACCAGCCGACGGTGTGACCGGCCGTCCGAGCGTCTGCACCTACGCCGACTGGGCCACCGGTGCAATCAGGTCGCTCAGAACGGAGGAGCCGGCCACCTGACCGGCATAGGCGGCCGCGAGCACCGACATCACCGGTTGGGGCAGGTCCTCGACGTGGGCCAGGTCGCCCGCGGCATAGACCCCCGGCATGCTGGTGCGACCGAAGGAGTCGATGGCGACGCAGCCGCTCTCGTTGAGCTCGAGGCCGAGCTGTGAGGCGAAGGGAGCCGCCTGCTCGAACTCGGGATGGGTGAACAGGGCGTCGACCACCACCCTGCTGGAGCTCGAGGCCACGTGGAGCCCCTCCGAGGTCATCTCGACGCTGGTCACGGGCGGCACGACCTCGACCGAGGCTGCGATCGGGGAGAGCATCGCGACGACGTGAGGAGCGCCTTCGGCCTCCTCGACCGCGAGGCGACGGCCGCTGAGCTCGTGCGCGTCGCAGAACGGGCACATGTGCACGCTCCGACCCCACGCCTCGGCGAAACCCGGGACGTCCGGCATCACGTCGCGGAGCCCGGTGGCCAGCACGAGGTTGCGGGCGATCACGACACTGTCGTCCGCGAGACCGACCGCGAACGTCTTGTCGTCCAGTCGCTCGACCGAGTCCGCCGCGATGTCGCGAACCTCGACGTCGTCATAGGCCGCGAGCTCACCACGCACGACGGCGCGGAACTCCGCGGGGTGCCGGCCGTCGTTGGTCAGTACGTTGTGCATGCCCTGGGCCGGGCCGTTGCGGTAGGTCCCCGAATCGAGCAGGAGCGTGGGCCGGTGCATCCGGGCGAGGGTGAGGGCAGCCTGGAGGCCGGCAGGGCCGCCGCCGATGACGAGTGCGTCGTACATGAACTCTCCTGGTGGCCGGTGGGGTGCTGACTCGCCCGTACCCGCACCCCTTGGTCTTCATGTGGCTCGTCTCCGTGATGATGGCGGCGTGGAGATCCCGGCCGACCTCGAGACCCGTCGCAGCCTCGGAGCCGACTGGGCCGCCTGGCTCGACCGTCTTCCCCGGCTCGCGGAGGGCCTGGTCGAGGAGTGGCAGCTGTCGTTGGACGGCGCTGCGATGAACGGCTGGGTCTCCCTGGTCCTCCCGGTCCGCACCGTCGCGGGGCGACCGGCGGCGCTCAAGATCAGCTTTGACGGCGACGAGGAGTCGGAGCACGAGGGCCTGGCTCTCCAGCGATGGGGTGGGGCAGGCGCCGTACGACTCCTGCGCGCCGATCCCCACCGGCGCGCGCTGCTCCTCGAACGCCTCCACCCCGAGGACCTCACGGACCTGTGGGACGTCGAGGCGTGCGAGGTCGTGGGCGGCCTCTACGGCAGGATCCACGTGCCGGCCCTGCCCCAGCTCCGCACGGTCACGTCGTACGTCGCACGCTGGACCGACGCCCTGCAGCAGATGCCGCGCAACGCCCCGATCCCCAGGCGACTCGTGGAGCAGGCGACCGCCCTGGCCCGGGGCTTCATTGCCGACGACGCCAGCACCGGCACGCTGATCCACGGCGACCTGCACTACGAGAACGTCCTGGCGGGCGATGACGAGCCGTGGCTGGTCATCGACCCGAAGCCGATGAACGGCGACCCCCACTACGAGCCGGCCCCGCTGCTGTGGAACCGCTGGGACGAGCTGGCGGGTGACATCAGGGCGGGCGTGCGCCGGCGTTTCCACGCGGTGGTGGACAGTGCCGGGCTCGACGAGGAACGGGCGCGGGACTGGGTGGTCGTGCGGATGGTGCTCAACGCGCACTGGTCAGTCGAGGACGCGCAGCGGGACGACCGCGCACCCGACGCCGACGAGCTGGAGTGGATCACCCGCTGCATCGCCATCGCCAAGGCGGTCCAGGACTGAGCGCCGACGGATCCCGGTGCCGCGCGGAACTGGCTGCACGACCTGCAGATCAGCGCTGGTCAGCGGCGGGGTGTCCTGGGAACGGACAAATGCTACCGCCGCGTAACGCAGTGATCTAGGTTACTCCCGAGAGTCAGCCAACGCGGTCGGAGCCGACCGCGGCCCAGCACATCAGTCAGGGAGTCGCATGCCCATCAACACCGATCCCAGTTTTGTCGACACCATGTCGCCCAACGTGGCGGTCCTGTTCCTCGACCGGGTCGCCAAGTCGCCGGACCGGGAGGCGTTCCGCTACCCCCAGGGGGAGTCCTGGGAGTCCATCACCTGGAAGCAGACAGGTGAGACGGTGTCCGCCCTGGCGGCCGGCCTGCTGGCGCTCGGCATCCAGCCCGAGCAGCGGGTGGGCATCGCCTCCAACACCCGCTACGAATGGATCCTCGCCGACCTCGCGGTCATGTGTGCCGGTGGCGCCACGACCACCGTCTACCCCTCCACCAACGCCGAGGACACGGCCTACATCCTCAGCGACTCCGAGAGCCGCGTCGTCTTCGTCGAGGACGCCACGCAGGTCAAGAAGCTCACCGACAACAAGGCCGAGCTGCCCCATGTCGAGAAGGTCGTCGTCTTCGACGGGGCCGGTGACGGCGAGTGGGTCATCACGCTCGAGGAGCTGAAGACGCTCGGCAAGGGCTACCTCGCCGAGCACCCGAACGTGATCGAGGAGACGGCACAGTCGATCTCGCCCGACCAGCTCGCGACGCTGATCTACACCTCCGGCACCACCGGCCGTCCCAAGGGCGTGCGTCTCAACCACCGCTCCTGGGTCTACGAGGGCGCAGCGATCAAG
>NZ_JAOPXV010000131.1 GCF_025964975.1 Nocardioides sp. | reverse complement strand
GCCGATTCGCTCAACAAGGTCACCGGAGTCACCTCGACCGAGACGCACATCGCCTTCCGCACCTTCTCCAAGCACGACCTCGAATCCGCGTTCTCCCTCGGTCTGGAGTAGCAGAGTCCGCAACCGGCCCTCCCGGGCCGGGCTAGCCTCCCGCGGGTGTCCGTCAACACCGACTCCCCGTGGCCCACGCGGCTGCCGCTGCTCGTCCTCCTGCTGCTGATCGCGGCCGGTGCCTTCGGGACGGCTCCCATCCTGGCCGTCAGTGTCCCCCTCACGGGTCTGCTGGTCGTGGCAGCAGCGGCGACCCGATCCCGGGGGAGCGAGTCATCGCTGACTCGACCGGCTGCCGTGGTGGTCGCGCTGCTCGGGGTCGTCGTCCCCTTCCCGCTGGTCGTTCTCGCCGTGCCGGACGCGCCGGTCCTCGTGCCCGTCGCTGTGGTCGTCGTCATGATGGCGTCGAGCGTGATGGCGACCCTCTGGCCGAGCACCTTCTACCTCCACCTCGCCGTGATGGCCGGCTACCTCGTGACGATGATCCAGCGGATCCACCCGACAGGTGACGTCGGCATCTTGGTCGAGGACTCACTCGACGGTTTGCTCCGGGGCGTCAACCCCTATTCCCTGACATTTCCCAACCCCTACAACGCCGAGGACACTGCCGCCTTCTGGTCTCCGGAGTTCATCGACCGCGGTCGCCTCGATGTGGGCTATCCGTACCTTCCCGGCTCGCTGTTCGCCGACCTGCCCGGACACCTCCTCGGCGACGTGCGCTACTCCAGCGCGCTGGCCGTCCTCGTCACCACCGCGTTGGCGTGGCGGCTCACCTCCGAGCTCGTGGGGCGCGTCGTGGTGGCGACACTGCCGGCCAACGCCCTGTCGGTGACCACGGTCGTCAGCTACTGGGTCGAACCGCTGATGCTGCTCGGCGTCGCCATCGTCGCCTTCGCGATGGCACGGGCCTGGGGACGCCTGGGAGCGATCGGACTGGTGCTCCTTCTCACCACGAAGCAGTACGCCGTCGTGCTGTTGCCGATCGAGAGGCACATCCGGGCTCGGCTCGGGACCACGTGCATCCTCGCCGCCGTCGGCACGTCGGCCCTGCTGGTCGCCGGGTTCTTCCTGCTCGGCCCCGCCGACTTCTGGAGATCGGTCGTGCTGCTGCACCTCGAGCAGCCCTTCCGGTCGGACTCGGTGTCGCTCACCGTCGATCTGGTGGGCGCGGGCGTGCCCATCCCGGCCGACGCCATGTCCGTGCTGTCCGTCGTGGGTGGCCTGGCCGTCTCGCTGTGGATCCGACGCACCGCGGAACCCTCAGCGACGTGGACGGCTCTGGGTGTCGGTCTGGCGCTCCTGGCGACGGTGCTGTTGTCCAAGCAGGGCCACGTCAACTACTACTTTCTCGTCTACGGCTGTCTGGTCATCGGTGTTGCCGCCTGGCCGGGCGACCTGGGGACGTCACCTGACCTGCCGATGGACGGAAGCCGGGAGGCGTCGCTCGTCGAACGGGACCACTGAGAGCCGGGACTCGTTGAGGGCGTCGTAGACCGCCAGGTGACGGGTGGCGCCGCCGACCGGGCAGACCCAGTCGCCATCGACCTCGACGAGCCGAACGCCCGGCGCCTCCAGCCAGCGCAGAACTTTCTCGCTCTCCTCTGCCGTGGCAGAGGGGACCGGGCCCGGTGCGCCGCTCACGGTCTCGGCGCCGGCCCGCAGCTGCTCGACGAAGTGGTGGGCGTCCGCCCCGGGTGGAATGACCCCGGCCGAGGCGAGCCTGCCGAAACGCACCACGTGGACCGCCCACCTGCCGTCGTCCTCGCGCCGGGCGGCCACGATCTCAGAACATGCGGCCAGCCCGGAGAGCCGCTGCGTCCTGGCGGCCGACCGCACGAACGTCGCGAGTCGATCCCGGTGGACCCCGGCCTCCTCGAACCGCTCAAGCTGGGCCAGCGCCGTCATCCGTGCGTTGATGGCGTCGACCACCTCGTCGGGGCGGCGCAGCATCGTGTCGCGCACGGACCTGACGACCGCGCCATAGGTCGCCGGGTCGGCGCTGCCGTCGCAGGGGGACAGGCACCGTCCCATCTCGGCCAGCACGCACGGGGTGCGTGACTGACGTGCTCCGATTCGGTCGGAGCACTGCCGCACCGGGAACGTGTCGTGCAGAACCGCCAGACACTTCTCTGCTGTCTTCCGCGACGAGAACGGGCCGAGATAGTCGGCGTCGTCGTCGAGCACGCGGCGGACCAGGGACAGTCGTGGCCAGATCTCGCGGGTGAGCTTGACGAAGTGCATCTTCTCCGGGAACCGCGAGCGCCGATTGTACTTCGGCTTGTGCTCGGCGATCAGCCGCAGCTCCCTGACCTCGGCCTCGAGCGGGGTGGCGCAGGTGATCGCGGTGACGGATTCCGCCAGTCCGATCATCTCTCCCATCCGCGACCTGGTCTCGGACGCCGTGAAGTAGGTGCGGACCCTGCTGCGCAGGTCCTTCGACGTCCCGACGTAGAGCACCCGGCTGCTGTCGTCACGGAACAGGTAGACGCCCGGAGCGTGGGGCAGCCCCTCGGCCAGGTGCCGCTTGCGCCGCTGAGCGGTGGACACCTTGGAGGTGAACGTGCGCAGCTCCTCGAGCGTGTGCACACCGACGCCCCCGAGACGCTCCATCAGCCCGTGCAGGACGTCGACTGTCGCGCGGGCGTCGGACAGCGCGCGGTGGTCGGGCGTGGTGGTGGCGTGGAACAGCTGGGCCAACGACGAGAGCTTGCAGTTGGGCGCGTCGTCCCGGGTGATCACGCGCCGCGCCAGCTTCGCCGTGTCGACGACCTCGAAGCCCGGCCAGGCGATGTCCTGGAGGCTGGCGAAGTGACGCAGGAAACCCACGTCGAACGGCGCGTTGTGGGCGACCAGGACGCTGCCGGCGGCGAACTCCAGGAAGGCGGGCAGTGCGGACTCGATGGACGGGGCGTCGCTCACCATGGAGTTGGTGATGCCGGTGAGCACGGCGATGAAGGGCGGAATGGCGGCATACGGATTGACCAGCGTCTGGAACTCGCCCAGCACCTCGCCGCCGCGGACCTTGACCGCACCGATCTCGGTGATCATGGATCCGGCGGCGGCCGAGCCGCCGGTTGTCTCGAGGTCGACCACGCAGAACGTGATGTCGCGCAATGGCCGCCCCAGCTCGTCGAAGCTGCGCTGGGCCTCCCAACGCGTGGGCGCGGACGCTGTGGTGCTCATGGCGAGGACGCTAGATCGCACCACCGACATCTGCCGGCAGGGCGCGCCACTAGGCTGAGTGCGTGACCCCAGAGCTTCCTGACGAGTCCAACCGGTGGCGATGCGGTGGTTGTGGGAACCTCACCCGCTTCGACGTGACCCGCAGCCGTCGTACGACGGAGTTCTGGCACTTCGACCTCGCGGGTGACCACGGTGTCGAGTCGATCGAGGTCAAGGACGAGTCGGTCGAGCTGGTGTCGTGCCGCTGGTGCGGGCGCGATGATGCGATCGAGCTCGTGAGCCGCCACGAGGCTTCCGTTACTGATGACCCGACCAGCCGCTCCTCGGCCTCCGACTAGACCTTGTCGCTGTGACAGGTGGACGTGACGAGCAGGACAGGACGTGCCGCGCCGTCGGGGCGAGCTTGTTCGTCAGCGGCCTCCTCCTCGCGCTGCTGATCCTGGTGGGGGCGGACCTCCTGTGGCTCGTGGCCATGGGGGATCACGTCCGCGCGACCGGCACGGTGCCCGACGGCGTCCCGTTCGCGGCTGCGAGCAGTGAGGGATGGCCTCCTGCCCTGCTGCTCTCCGAGCTCGTGCTCTCCTTCGTACATGAGGCCGGGCTCGCGGGCCTGCTGGTGTGGCACTACCTCCTTGTGCTCACGGCGCTGGGGCTCGTCGCTGTCGGTGCGCGACTCCGCGGGGGGACAGATCTCACGACGGCCCTTGTGCTCGGGGCACTGTTGCTGGGCGGCATCGCGACGTTCGGGGTCGTCCGTCTGCAGTCGTTCTCCCTCGTTCCGTTCGCGATCGTCCTCATCCTGGTCCGCGCTCAGCACGCTCGACCCAGTCGGGCGATGTGGTGGGCGCCTGCCCTGGTCGCGATCTGGGGCAACCTGCACGGCTCGGTACTTCTCGGGGTCTGTGTGATCGGCGCCTACCTGCTGTTCTCACGGCTCCGCCACCGACTCGTCGAAACCCTTCTCATCGGCATCTCGACGCTGGGTGCGTTGTTGCTCAACCCGGCTGGGTGGCGAACCCCTCACTACTACCTCGGTGTCCTGCGGAACCAGGCTGCAGCGCAGAAGGAAGGGCTCTGGGCCGCCCCCAGCCTGACCAACCCCTTCGACGTGCTCATGATCGTGGCAGCCGTCGTGCTCGGCGGATGTGCGCTCCGGCACAAGCTGGCGCCGTGGGAGTACGTCGCGCTGGCGGGTCTCGCCGTCGCCACGGCCGAGGCCGCCCGCAACGGGGTCTGGCTGCTGCTCTTCCTCGCAGCGCCGGCGGCCTACGGACTGGTCCGGGCGAGAGCCCTCGGGCGTCCCCCGCCGGGATGGCCGGGTCTGCGGCCCCTGATTGTCCTGGCAGTGGGCCTGGGGATCTGCGGTGGCGTGCTCGTGCAGCGGTCGCAGGCGAGGTCCGAGACCGACACCGCTCTCGCTGCAGAGGTACGGGAGTCGGCCCCGGGGCTTGTCGTGCTCGCCCCCGAGCCGGTGGTGGAGAGCTTGGCCGTCCACGGCGTCCGCGTCTGGCTGGCGAACCCCTTGGACGCCTTCGGTCAGGAGGACCAGAGCGCCTACCTCGACTTCATGTCAGGTCGCCCGGGGATGGCGAGAGCCGTCGCAGGCAGCGATGCCGTGCTGGTGGAGGCGGGCACCCCTGCTGCGGCACAGATGGCCGGCACTCCCGGCTTCGACCTGACCGAGCTCTCGAGCGAGTGGTTGCTCTACCTGCGCAGTTGACGATCCGGCCCAGTGTCGGTGCCGACTGTCACGGTGCACCCATGACGACACGAATCGATTGCGACACCTGCTTGGTCCGCGGTCTGGCCTGCCACGACTGCATGGTCACCGTGCTGCTGGGTCCCCCGCCGGAGCTGACCTTCGACGACGACGAACGGCGCGCCCTGGAGGCGCTCGCGGCCGGAGGACTGGTGCCACCGTTGCGCCTGGTCCAGCCGGTGGTGGCGCCCGAGGTGGAGTCTGCCTGAGCGAAGAGCAGGCGGCTGGTGCCGACATCGGGAGAAAGTTCGGCGAAGATTGGCAGGGCCCCCCGCAGGCGACTAGGGTGATGAGCTCAGGCGTTCGTGGAAGTGGGCCACTGGGGTCCGCGCGGACGCCGCGTCGAGTCCGACCCCCCTGACCCCGTCAGTGGGTCGGAGCCGGGGAACCACGTCCCGTCTGGGGTGAATCGCTTCCGAGGACATGCGCTCGTGCATGGCGGAGGGCGCGTAGGGCATGTCGTGCCCGAACCCGTCAGCTCACCTGGTAGACGTACGACACACAAGGAGAACCCCCCGCTCGTGAATCACGACCGGATGCGACTCGGCAGCGCGCTGCTGGGAATCACCGCCCTGCTTGCCATCGGCCTCGCCCCCCTCTCACCCGCCCAGGCCGAACCGGACATCAAGGACGTCGAGGCCAAGGTGGATCGCCTCTACCACGAGGCCGAACAGGCCTCGGAGCGCTACAACGACGCCAAGCTCGACCTCGACGAACTACGCAAGGACCTCGCGGCCCTGCGTGCCGATGAGGACCGCCAGAGCAAGAAGCTCGAGGCGGTCCGCAACGAGGTCGCGGACTCCATCCTGCGCGGCTACCAGGGTGAGGCCATCTCCACCGTCGGCCAGGTCGTCGTCTCGGACGACCCCAGCGCCTTCCTGGGTCAGCTCTCGACCATGTCGGGGTTCAACGACCTGCAGGACAGCATGTTCGACAACTACTCCACCGAGCTACAGGCCCTGGACCTGCGCCGTGCGGCGACTGCCGAGCGCGCCGCGGAGATCGCCGAGACCACTGAACAGCTCGAGGACGAGAAGTCGACCATCGACTCCAAGCTCGCCGACGCCAAGGACCTGTTGGCCGACCTGGAGGCCGAGGAGCGCGAGCGCCTGCTCGCGACCTCCAGCTCGCGCAGCACCGGCCGCATCCCCACGACCGCCGTTCCTGCGTCCGGTCGCGCCGCAGCTGCCGTGGCCTACGCGATGGCTCAGGTCGGCGACGCCTACGTCTACGGCGCCACCGGCGACAGCGCCTTCGACTGCTCGGGCCTGACCATGCGTGCCTGGGGTGCGGCCGGTGTCGGTCTTCCCCACTCATCGAGCGCGCAGTACGGCTCCGGTGCGCACGTCTCCGCCAGCGACCTGCAGCCCGGCGACCTGGTCTTCTACTACTCCCCGATCAGCCACGTCGGTCTCTACATCGGCAACGGCTTGATCGTGCACGCCGCCAACCCGGGCACCGGCGTCGCCGTGGCCGGCCTCTACTCCATGCCCTATGTCGGCGCGGTCCGCCCTGGCTGATGGCCTGACCTCGAAGACCGGGCACCCACGAAGGTGGGTGGCCGGTCTTTCGTTGTCGATGGGCCTGGTCGCCCTGGCCGGCCTGGTGTTGTCGGGACGTGGCGAGCCGTATCAAGCTGATCTGTCACAGCAGGGCCCACCCTCCGCGCGGTCCGGTTCTGCCGCTGGCGCGGTCCAGGACCTGCTCGCCGCCCTCGAGGCCGGCGATCCCGCCGGTGCGGCCGACCTGGCCGCCGAAGGCGACGGGGCCGCCCGTGAGGAGCTGGCGGCAGCCGCCACCAACGTCCGCGCGCTCGACCTGACCGAGCTCTCGGCCCGTTACGTCGACGAGGTGGGCGCCGTGTCACCCGAGGGCTCGTGGACCGCCGCGGTCGCCCTGACCTGGGCCGTTGCCGGCTTCGACCGGGAGCCCGCCAGGGCCGAGGTGCTTGTCGACTTCGCCGGAGACCGCGAACGTGTGGTGATCACCGGGCTCGGCGGCAGCGACCGCATCAGTCCGCTCTGGTGGGGCCAGCGGCTCGCCGTGCGGCGTACCGACACAGCGCTGGTCATGGCAGCCGGCGACGATGCTGCGAGCAGGGCGCAGAGCTATCTCCAGCGCGTGCGTCGGGCCATCCCCGTCGTCCGCCGCGTGCTGCCGCGGTGGCGTCCGTCCGTGGTGATGGAGGTGCCGGCGAGCGCTGCCGGCCTCGACGCGAGCCTCGACGTGGCCGAGGGCACCTACTCCGCCATCGCGGCTGTCACGGCGCAGGCCGACGGCTCCGGTCGCGGCGACGCCCCCGTACGAGTGTTCGTCAACCCGGACGTGACCGGCCGTCTCCGCGGCGCAGGCGCCCAGGTCGTGATCAGCCACGAGCTCGTGCACGTGGCGACCGACGCCGCCAACGCCGAGATCGACCCGTGGCTGCTCGAGGGATTCGCCGACTACGTCGCACTGCGAGACATCGACCTGAGGCTCGATGTCACCGCGGCGCGTGCGCGCGCGAGCGTACGCCGAAGCGGCGTGCCCGACCAGCTGCCCGGGACCGCGGAGTTCGACGTGTCTGCCGACGACCTCGCGGCCGCCTACGAGCTGGCATGGCTGGTCTGCGTCGAGGTGGCCGCCCAGGTGGGCGAGCAGGGTCTCGTACGGGTCTACGAGCTGGCCTCCGAGGGCGAGAGCACCCGCGCCGCCCTCGCCGGCGTCGGCCTGACACCCGCGGAGGTGCTCGTGGCGTGGCAGGAACGGCTCAGGAAGCTGGCCTCGTGACCGACAAGCAGGCAGTGCGTCGAGTAGCGCTCGTGGTCACCGCCATCGCCACGGTCGGGTTCGCGATCGTTGCCCTCGTCTGGGTGCCGTGGCAACCCGTGGCAGGCGGAGCCCCGCCGGCGGTTGCGCCCGAGTCGGTGTTCACGCCGCTTGAAGTCCGACGAGGCGAGGACTACGCCTCGTGGGCACGACTGTGGAGCCTGTCCTCGCTCGCCATCAGCCTGGCGGTGGCGTCCGCCCTTGGCTTCAGCCGCTGGGGGGCGCGCGTGATGGCCCGACTGCCCGGGCCGTGGTGGGTCCAGGTCGTGCTGGGGGTGGCCCTGATCGGTCTGGCCGGGCGCCTCGCGACGCTGCCGTGCAGCGTGATGCTGCAGCGACACCGCCTCGCGGGCGGACTGAGCAACCAGCCGTGGGCCGACTATGCCCGAGACCTCGTCGTCGGTGAGGCGATCGCGGCTATGGGCACCTCCCTGGTGCTGCTCGCCCTCATCGGAGTGGCGCGACGGTGGGCTCGCGCCTGGCCGGCGATGGCCGCTTTCGTGGTGGGCGCACTGGTGGTGCTGACGTCGTTCGTCTACCCGGTCGTCGTCGAGCCGCTGAACAACGACTTCGTCCCCCTGGAGCAGGGCGAGCTGCGCTCGGCGATCCTGACGCTGGCGGACCAGGAGGAGGTGCACGTCGACAACGTCCTGGTGGCCGACGCGTCGCGGCGTACCACCAGCCTGAACGCCTACGTGTCGGGGTTCGGAGCCACCCGTCGCGTGGTCGTCTACGACACGCTGGTCGAGTCGTTGTCGCAGGACGAGGCCTTGTCCGTGGTCGCGCACGAGCTCGCGCACGCTGCGCACGACGACGTGGTGATCGGCACGTCGCTGGCGGCCCTGGGGTGCGCAGCCGGAGTCGGTCTCCTGGGACTCGTGCTGACCCGCAGGGGACGCGGGCCGTCCATGGCCGACCCGGGAGTCGTGCCGCTCGTGCTTGCGCTGGCCCTGTGGGCGACGCTGGTCGCGAGTCCGCTGCAGAACGGCACCAGCCGGCAGATCGAGACCCGGGCGGATGTCGACGCCTTGACCGCGACGGGTGAGAGCGCAGCTTTCGTCGAGATGCAGCGGACGTTGGCGCTGCGATCACTGGCAGACCCGACACCGCCGGCCTGGCTTCACTGGTGGTGGGGGAGTCATCCCACGACGCTCGAGCGGGTGGCTATCGCTCGATCCCTGTCTGGCCAGAAATAGCCGCGACCCGGGCCGCAGACACGGTCCGGGTCTGGTGTTGAGCCTCAGGGCGTCAGAACGTGAGCTCGTAGAGAGGGATGACCTTCGTCCCCAGCACCGCGATCACCACGAAGATGACCGCGGCGACCATCGCTATGAGCACCGCGTATTCGACCGCAGTCGCACCACTCTCTCCTCGGTGCTCAGGCTGTGAATTCATGCTTGTCTCCTGGCGGTGAGGGCGGAATGCAGAAGGCCGGGGCGCCTCGAGGAGAGACGGCCCGGCCACACTGGACTAAATCAGAGCTGGGTGGTGATGGAGCTGAACGCCGTGTTGATCTGGTTGCCGAGGAGGACGACGACGGTGATGATGACGGCGGCGATGAGGGCGACCAGCAGGCCGTACTCGACGGCGGTGGCGCCTTCTTCATCCTTGTTGCGGCCGACGATCATGAAGGTGATGAACTTCTCAAGCATGTGATTCTCCTGGGAGTTTGAGGTCAGTGTTGTCGGGGCCGGGGGGCACCCGGGTAAGAAGAATCTTGCCCCGGCTCGGCTCGCGGGAGATCAGGTGATCGGTCAAGACGCACTAGTCCCATCTGACTACGACGCACCACCCACTGGACTGGACCAGCTGATCCAGACGGATTCGTCGGCCCAGAAATCACCGAGACCGGGACCCCGACGGGTGTCCCGGCCTCGGCGAGCGAAGTCAGAGCTTGTCGATGACGAGTCAGAAGCGCTGGGGTGCCAGATGGGAGAGCAAGCCGATCCGCATTGCGGTGACGAGCGCTTGGGCCCGGTTCGCGGCGCCGAGCTTCTGGTAGATGTGCGTGATATGGGTCTTCGCAGTGGACTCGCTCAGGAACAACCGCCCGGCGATCTCGCCGGTGCCCAGACCATCGGCCAGCAGGGCGAGGACCTCGATCTCCCGGGCCGACAGCGAGGGAGTGGAGGGGGTGCTGGCGCGCCGCATCATCGCGGCGGCCAACCCGGCGCACAGGAAGGTCCTGGGCGCGACGGAAGCGTGCTTGGCAGCGCTGACCACCTCGGCAGCCTTGCTGTCCTTGCCCACGAACCCCGATGCGCCCGCTTCCATGGCGGCGAAGATCTGGTCGTCACCGGCGTGCATCGTCAGCACCACCAGACCCACGCTCTCGCTCTCGCCCCGGATGGCCCGGACGACGTCCAGCCCGTGCCCGTCCATCAGCTGGAGATCGGTGACCACGACGTCGGGCTGGAGGCTGGCGTAAGCGGCCAGTGCCTCGGCCACACCTCCGACCTGTCCGACGACGGTCATCTGGTCGTCGCGCTCGAAGGCGCGGGCCAACCCTTGCCGGATCAGCTCATGGTCGTCAACGAGGAGAACGGTGGTGGTCACGGGGGGTGATCCTTTCGGCGGTGGCCACGTCCGTCGAGCGCAGCAGGACGACTGTGCCCCCGTCTGTGCGTGGCGCGATGGTGAGACGGGCGCCGATGCGCTCGGCTCGCTCGGTCATGGTCTGCAGTCCCCAGTGACGCTCACGAGGAACCGCGTTGCCGACGCCGTCGTCCTCGATCCTCAAGGTGACATCCGCGCCGTGCGAGACCAGGGTGATCCAGACGTTGGCTGCTCGGGCGTGCTTGCGCACGTTGCCGAGGGCTTCTTGCGCGATGCGGAGAAGCTCGGTCTCGATGCGGCTCGGCAGCGCCGGGCCCGACTCGTCGAGGACCAGGTGGACCCGCAGGCCCGTGCCGTGGCTGATCTCGCGCACGTACTCGGTCAAGGCTCCGGCCAGCCGGTGGTCGGCCACTTGGTGGCGGAGGTCGAAGATGGAGAAGCGCAGCTCGGTGACCACGCGGCTGATCTCGCTGCGCAGCGTGGCCGCCAGCTCACGGATCTCCGGCTCCTGAGAGACGGTCTCGATCTCGTCCACGACGTAGCCCAGCGCGACGACCTCCTGAGCCACACCGTCGTGCATCTCGCGCGCGATCCGGTTGCGCTCCTCGGCGGTGGCCATGAGGCGTACGTCGTCGAACAGGACTGCGGTATCCAGACGCAGGACGAACTCGTCAGCGATCTCCTGCGCCCGCTCCAGTTCCTCGTCGGTCCACTCCTTGGTCCGGACGAGCAGCACGTGGCCACGCACCTTCTCGGCGCTGCGAAGGGGGAGCAGAGTCACCCCGGGGCGCGCCGGCTTGCCGTCGGCGATCTGGTCGCACAGGGCCAGCAGCTGGGGTGTGTCGCCATGAGCGGCGAGCAGGTCGACCGCGCCACCGTTGGCGTCGATGAAGACCGCGGACTGCTCGGCACCAGTGGCTGAGCGCAGCTCGACGCCCAGGTCCGACGCCACCTGCGCGCTGTCGAGGCCCACTCGGCCGTGCCGGGCCAGCTGGTGCAGCTGCGACATCAGCTGGTTGGCGGCGGCGTACGGCGCCTGCCGCGCCTCGATGTCGCGCACCGAGCGCAGCTGCCAGGTGGCCAGCAGACCGACGCCGTACCCTGCTAGCAGCCACAGCGCAGCGCGAGCGAGCCGCTCGGCGCCCCCAGGGTCACCAGAGACCACTGCGGTCACCACGCTGGCTGCCGCTGCGACGAAGATCGCGTTGGTCGCCGTCACCAGGCCGAAGCGGACGCCGGCCACCGCGGGCGGGACCGCGAGGTAGGCAAGCACCCCCGGCTGCTCGGGCGTGGACATCACGAGCAGTGCGACGAGCAGGGACTCACCGACCGGCAGCCACCGAGTGCTGACCGTGGGCGTGCCCCATTCCAGAGCGCTGGTGGCACTTGCGATCAGGGCGATGGCAGCGAGCAGGGGAGCTGCTTGGCTAAACGATCCGGCTGCCAGTACGGACCCGGTCGCCAGCGCCAGGCTGAAGACCCGGACGGCGGTGGTGACCCGCCACTGCCTCAACGAGGCAGTGGCTAAGTAGCCGGCGGCCGGGCTCATGTCTTGCCGAACATCTCAATCATGCTGATGACGGCCGGACCCATCACGATGATGAACAGGCACGGCAGGATGAAGAGCATCAGCGGGATCATGATCTTGACCGGCACCTGCTGAGCCTTCTCCTCCGCCCGCTGACGTCGCTTGACGCGCATCTCGGCGCTCTGGATGCGCAGCACCCGACCGATCGGGATGCCGAGGTTGTCGGCCTGCACCATGGCCATGCAGAAGGACTTCAACTCCTGGATCGAGGACCGCTCGGCCATGGCCCTCATGGCCTCGGTCCGGCCCACACCGAGCTGCATCTCCTGAAGCAGGCGGGCGAACTCTTCCGACAACGGGCCCTTGGTGTTGAGGGCGACTCGGCCCACGGCGGAGTCGAAGCCGAGCCCGGCTTCCACCGAGACGGTCAGCAGATCGATGGCGTCTGGCAGGGAGTTGCGCATGAGCTTCGAGCGCTTCTGTCCCGCGTTGTTGAGCAGGATGTTGGGCAGGACGTAACCCAGGGCAGCCAACAGTGCGGAGATGATGATGACCCGCATGAAGGGCATTCCGATGACGACGGCCGTGTAGAAGAGCCCGAGGAGCCCGAGACCGCCCATCCCGAGGACTTTGAGACCGATCAACCGGCTGACGCCCCAGCCGGGAGGGTTGCCGGCGACATCGAGGCGGTATTGCAGCTTCTGGGCGGTGTCGGCACGGGTCAGCTTGCGCCCCAGCGTGACGAGGCGGTCCCCCAGCGGTCCGATGACGCGCTCGGCGAACGGCCGTTCGAGCTCGGCCTCCTTCATCGAGGCTGGCGCGGCCTCGAGTGCCTGGATGGCTGCGACCGAGCGGGCGACACCGCGCCGCTCGGTGCTGGCGACACCGATCATGCTCAGGACGAGGGTGATGGCGGCGAACACCAGGCCCGCGCCGAGCAACAAAAATAGGGTGGGTGACATGACTCAGACCTCTACCTTTGCCAACTTGGACATGGCCATGCCGCCCATGAGGAGCATGACACCGGCGAAGGCCAGGATGATCCAGCCGATCACGGTGCTCCACAGGACTTCGATGTATTCGCGGTTGGCGAAGGACAAGTAGATCATGACGAACGGCGGCATGGCGGTCAGGATGTAGCCCGAGAGCCGACCCTCGGCGCTGAGCGCCTTCACCTGACGGCGGAGATACTCGCGCTCGCGAAGCGTGTCGGCCACCGTGTTGAGGATCTCGGCCAGGTTGCCACCGATCTCGCGCTGGATGCGGATCGCCATCACCACCCAGGCGAAGTCATCGCTCTCCATGCGCTCACCCACTCCTTCGAGGCCCTCGGCGATGTCGACGCCCAGCCTCTGCTCGACCAGGGCACGCCGGAGCTCGCCAGCCATGGGCTCGATCCCCTCACGCACGACGGTGTCCACGGCCTGAGGCAGCGATAACCCTGCCTGGAGCCCGCCCGCCATCAAGCCGAGGGTCTCGGCAAGCTGACCGTTGAACGCACTCAATCGCCGCGAGTGCCGCCACTTGAGATAGATCCAGGGCAGGACGATGCCGATGAGCAGGCCCAGCAGAGCCATGATCGGGCCCAACAGGAAGAAGAAGGCGACGGCGGTGCCGACCGCGATCGCCGCGTGCAGCAGCACCCACTCCGCCACCGTCAGGGCAGACCCAGCGCCTGCGAGGCGCTTGGCGATCTTCGTCTCGAGGTCGTCGTTGACCATGCGCCCGGTCAGGGCGACGGCGGAGTCCTTGAACGCGGGCGACTCGGCGCCTCGACGTCCGCCCTTGGCGTCGTCCTGCCCACCGAAGTAGGAGTCGAGCCGCTTGTCGACGGACGACTTGCGGCCCGTACCACCGGACAGCAGCGTCCACAGGAGAACGGCCAGACCCAGGAACAGGGCACCGGCTCCCGCCAGCATGACGGGGGTGCTCACCAGCGTGGGTTCCACCACGGTCGACGAGGGGCCGGTGTCGGCCTTCGCGCGCTCGCCGACGTTGACAAAGACGGAGTCGTCGAAGGAGGTGCCGACGCCCTCGACGCTGACAGTGATGTCGGCGTCTCCACTCACCCCGTCAGGAAGCTCGATGCTGACCAGCAACTGTTGCGCGAGCGCCTGGGCTTGTTCGGCGACGACGGCAGCCAGGGCCTCGGCTTCGGCCGGAATGACCTGACCCGTTGTCTCGTCCGCGAAGGTGTTCAGGGCATCAGCCTTCGCCGCTCCTCCGATCGACACCACGTCGATCACCACCTCGGCCTCCACCGCCGCCTTCGCCACCTCGTCCAAGGTGGCCTTGCTGCCGGTGTCAGCGCCGTCGGAGACGAGCAGCAGCGAACGAGAGCCCTCGGACCCCGCGAGCTCCAGAGCTTCGGCCACGGCGTCATAGACGCCGGTGCCGCCGGCGAGCTCGAGGCCGGTGAACTCCGCCAGCAAAGCCTGGCGATCGTCAGTGGGGGCCACGACGGTGCCGACGGTGCCCGCGAAGGCCACCATGCCGATCTGGACGTCGGGCGGCGCGGTGGCCAGGAACGCGATCACAGCGTCTGTCGCGGCGTCGAACTTCGCCCCGCGCATGCTGTTGCTGGCGTCCACCACCAGGATCGAGGTACGCGTCACGTCGCCCGCAGTAACCGCCTTGGCCTTGGCGTCGACTGCCTCGCCGTTGATCTGGACCGTGATGTCGGACTCGCCGACCGACGCGCCTGGCACGCCGTCCACCGAGACGACCATGGAGACGACCCCGTCAGAGGTCTCCACGTGGTCGATCGTCACTTCGTCGGCGGCCATGGCAGGCGCGGCGGAGAGGACGGTGAGCGCCGCGAGACTCGCCAGGGACGTAGCGCGGGGGCGCCACCGGAGCGGGATCATCGCAGCCCACTGGGGGTTGCGAAGATGGCCGGGTCGATCTTGACGCCGTGGTCGATGAGGCGCTCGATGAAGCGGGGCCGCAGGCCCATCGACTTGAGCTGGCCCTGGAACTTCCCGTTCTCGTCAGTGCCGGCGGAGTAGTCGAAGAGGAAGACGTCGTGGGTGGTGATGATCTCGCCCTCCATGCCGACGATCTCGGTGATCGCGGTGATGCGGCGCGTGCCATCTTTGAGACGGGTCTGCTGGATGATCAGGTCGACGGCGCTCGCGACCTGCTCGCGGATGGCGCGCATGGGCAGGTCCATCCCCGCCATCAGCACCATGGTTTCGAGGCGGGAGAGTGCGTCGCGCGGTGTGTTCGCGTGCAGGGTGGAGATGGAGCCGTCGTGACCCGTGTTCATTGCTTGGAGCATGTCGAGCGCGGCGGCGTCACGAATTTCGCCGACCACGATCCGGTCGGGGCGCATACGCAGGGAGTTCTTCACGAGGTCGCGGATGGTCACCGCTCCCTTGCCCTCGATGTTGGACGGCCGGGATTCGAGCCGCAGCACGTGGTCCTGGTGCAGCCGGAGCTCTGCGGCGTCCTCGATGGTCACGATGCGCTCGTCGGAGGGGATGAAGGAGGAGAGCACGTTGAGGGTGGTGGTCTTGCCCGAACCGGTTCCGCCGGAGACCAGGATGTTGAGGCGACCCTTGACGCAGGCCTGCAGGAGGTCTGCTCCCTGGCGCGAGATGGAGTTGAAGCTGATGAGGTCCTCGATCGTGTAGGGATCTTCGGAGAACTTGCGAATGGTCAGCTTGGAGCCGTCGAGGGCCAACGGCGGGATGATCGCGTTGACACGGCTGCCGTCCGGCAGCCGGGCGTCCACCATGGGGCTGGTCTCATCGACGCGTCGGCCGATCTTGCTGACGATCTTGTCGATGGTACGGCGCAGGTGGGCCTCGTCGGCGAACTGGAAGTCCGTCTTGACCAGCTTGCCCTTGCGCTCGATGTAGATGCTGTCGAAGGAATTGACCATGACCTCGGAGAGATCCCCGTCACGCAGCAGCGGCTCCAGGGGACCGTAGCCGAGGATGTCGTCGGCAATCTCCTGGGAGACGCGGGCGCGGTCGACCGAGGACATCGGCTGGTCGGCGTCGGCCAGCGCGATCTGCAGGGCGACGTGCACCTGCTGCTCCAGCTCGGACTGGGTCATGTGCGCGTCGTACAGCTTGGGGCCCAGCGCCTCGACCAGCTTGGCGTGGACGATCCTCTTGACTTCGGCGAAAGGGTCGCGTCCGGCAGGCGCTGCCTTGGTGGCCGTCAGCTTGGCGAGGGCCGTGGTGCCGCTCCCGTTCGACGCCACGGACGGGGGAACGGCCGCCTGCGGGGCTGCGGCGCGGGGAGTAGCGACACGCGCGCCGGGGGGTGCGCCTGCGGGCGCCGCGAGGGCCCCGGTGGCGACGCCGGCTGCCGCTTGGGCGGGTTCTCGAGGCGGCGCGGGAGCATCCGAGGACGTGCGGGAGCGTTGAGCGGCGGCGATCCGGTCGCTGAGACTCATATCAGTCCTTCCTGAGACGCAAGCGC
The DNA here is from genome assembly GCF_025964975.1 of Nocardioides sp. GTDB lineage: Bacteria > Actinomycetota > Actinomycetes > Propionibacteriales > Nocardioidaceae > Nocardioides. The sequence continues at coordinate 28,749 of NZ_JAOPXV010000131.1, read as the reverse complement.
GAGCCTGAGGCCTTGCGACCCTTGGACCCGGTGTCGCTGGCGCCGATGAACGAGTGGGCGAATGAGATGAGGGCCTTGGAGTTGGCGTGCGAGGGGTAGGCGCGGACCAGCGCTTCACCCCGGTTGACGGCCGTCAGCACCTCGCGGCTGGAGACCAGCGTGGTGGTCGCCTTGAGGCCGAGGGTGGACTCGAACTCGTCAACCGTGAGGCCGACCTTCCCGTCAGCCCTGTTGAGGACGAACTTCCACGTGTCGCGGGGGAAGTTGAGAAGGTCGAGGGTGCCGGTCGCCAGCTTGAGGCCCTTGAGAGCCGGGATGTCGAGGGTGGCGACCAGGATGATGGTGTCGGTGCGATCGAGAGCAGTGAGCGCGTTGTCGTCGAAGACCCCGGACGTGTCGACCACGACGTAGTCGAACATCGACTTGAGGGTGTCGATCATGTTGCCGATGTCGTCCGCCGTGGCGTGGTCCGGTGAGTCGAGGCGGACGGGGGCAGCGACGATGGACAACCGCTCGGAGTGACGGGTGAGGATGGAGGTGATCGCTTCCTCGTCGATCATGCCGTTGAAGGCGACGAGGTCATTGATGGTGCGCGTCGGTGAGAGCTGCAGCATGATCGCTACATCGCCACTGTTGACGTCGAGGTCGATCAGACAGACCTTCTTGCCTGCGTCGCTGAGGGCGACGGCCGTGTTGGCGGCCACCAGACTCTTGCCGACCCCGCCCTTGGTCGAGAAGACCGTGAGCACCTTCCCCTGCGGAGCATCTGCAGCTGCCTGAGCGGCGGCGGACTCGGCCCTGGCCTGGGCGACGGCAGACGTCGCGGCGGCCTTGGCCTCGCCCTCGAGGATCTTGGACATCTCGCCGGCGACGGATCGGGCGCGGTGCACGGCGGTGGTGATGCCCGCCAGGTCGCTGGCCTCCACCACCTCACGCATCCCGCTGCGAAGGGCAGTGGTCAGGACGTCGTGGTCGATGGCGCGACGAAGGAGGATCACGCCTAGGTCGGGCCGCTGGATGCGCGACCGCTTGGCGAAGGCGGTGGCGACGTCCAGGCCGACCGTCGGACCGATGACCACCGCGAACTCGTTGGGCTGGGCGACCAGGTGAGCGTCCAGCTCGTCCATGGTCTGGTAGGCGATCGAGCCGTGGAGCATGGTCCGCACGATCGCGAGCTGCCCGACGTCGGGCTCCAGGATTGCGGTCACTGTCCGGTCCGGAGGAGCTCGGGCATCAGCTGATCGGCCGAGACACCCGGCTGGTCGGTGATCTTGGTGTTCTTGTTGAGCAGCGCGAACGACACGTCGCTGTTGCGGGAGGCGTAGATCAGCTTCTCCGCGTCCTTCTGGTTGACCGCCACGGTCAGGATGGTCCTCGGCACCGACTCGGTGACCTCGGCGCCCGCTTCGGTGGTGATCGTCGTGGCAGAGACACTGGTCGTGCCGACGCCGATGACCTGGACCTTCGGCAGGAGGAGACGGGTGTACGGCGGCAGGGTCTTCTGGGTGCCGTCGGGCAGGAAGAGCACCGGGTCGGACGAGATGAAGATTGCCACGTCGGAGCCGGGGTTGACGAAGCCGGCGACTCGCTCCGGGTCGGAGAGCTCGACGGAGACAGCAAGCTTGTCGTCGGGGATGACCAGGCTCTCGGCGTCGGACTGACTGCCGAACTTCGCGGCCAGGATCTGCTCGCCGGGGAAGATGGTGCCGAGGGCGACCGCGTCCGCAATCGACGTGGTGGTCGTCAAGGCGCCGTCAATGAGGTCGGCGCGACGTACTTCCCGCTTCTCGAACTTCCCCGCCTCGGTCGCGTCGGAGACGTCCTCGCCCGACTCGATGGTCGCAGAGGCGGTCAGCACCTCGACCATCTCCTGGCCTTCCTGGGCCCGCTGGTCGATGCCTTGGACGTAGACCACGATCAGTGCAGTGCCCGCCAGGGCGATGATCACGGCAACCAGCAGGAGAACGGAGCGGCGAGCCATGTGGCGTTCCTTCGCAGTGTCAGAGAATTCGGGATTTCGTCTGGGTGCTCAGGGCCAACCGGCGGGCGGTGATCTCGGAACATCACCTGATGACGCCGGGGGACCCAGATTCCCAAGACAAAAATCTAGGGGGCGGGCCAGATGCCTGTGGGCTAAACCGAACAAACCGCCCGAACGACGCGTTCGTACCACCCGAATTGACTAGAGATCACCTCGAATCACTAGTCACTTCGGTGACGCGACGCGCGAGGGTGCGCGCGATCAGGGCAGGTAGAGGGCTTCGACGTCGGCCCGGAACTCGCGCATGACCACGTTGCGCTTGAGCTTCAGGCTCGGTGTCAGGTGCCCGCCCTCCTCGGTCCACTCATCGGCGAGGACGGCGAACTTTCGGATCGCCTCGGCCCTGGAGACGGCCGCGTTGGCGTCGTCGACAGCGCGGTCGATCTCGGCGAGGAGGTCCGGGTCGTCGAGGTTGTCCGCCACCGAGCCCGGCTTGCCGTGGGCCTCGGCCCAGGCGGGGAAGGCGTCACGGTCCAGCGTCACGAGCGCGGCGATGAAGGGCTGGCCGTCCCCGACGACGATGCACTGGTCGATGAGGGCGTGCGCGCGAAGGCGGTCCTCGAGCACGGCGGGGGAGACGTTCTTGCCGCCTGCCGTCACCAGGATCTCCTTCTGGCGACCAGTGATCCGCACGAATCCTTCATCGTCGACCTCGCCCACGTCGCCGGTGTGGAACCAGCCGTCCGTGACGGCTTCCGCCGTCGCGGTCTCGTTGGCCCAGTAGCCGGTGAAGACCTGGGGGCCGCGGAAGAGCAGCTCGCCGTCGTCGGCGACCCGCACGGCCGTGCCCGGGAGCGGCCGGCCGACCGTGCCGATCTTCTGGGCGTCCGGGAGGTTGACAGTGAGCGCAGCCGTGGTCTCGGTCAAGCCGTAGCCCTCCAGCACCGTGACCCCGACGCCACGATAGAAGTGTCCGAGCCGCTCCCCGAGGGGGGCGCCGCCGGAGACGGCGAAGGAGCACTTCCCGCCCAGCGCGGCGCGCAGCTTGCCGTAGACCAGCTTGTCGAACAGCGCGTGCTGGGCCTTGACCCGGAGCGGGACCCGGCCCTTGTCCTGCGCCCGCGACCAGGCGATGGCCGTCTCGGCGGCGCGCTCGAACAGCTTGCCGTGGCCATCGGCGGTCGCGCTCTGCGAGGCGCTGTTGAAGACCTTCTCGAAGACTCGCGGCACCGCAAGGATGAAGGTGGGCTGGAAGGCTTCGAGGTCCGCGAGGAGGTGGGTGATGTCGGCACTGTGACCCAGCCGGACCCGCTGCTTGACGCAGCCCACCTGGATGATCCGAGCGAAGACGTGGGCCAACGGCAAGAAGAGCAGGGTGGCGGCGCCGGGCGTGTCGAAGAGGTCATGGAGCTCGGTGGTGGCGACCTCCAGCTCGAAGGCGAAGTTGGCGTGGGTGAGCATGCAGCCCTTGGGCCGACCCGTGGTCCCGCTCGTGTAGAGCAGCGTCGCGAGGTCGCTCGGCCCGGTCGAGGCACGCCGCGCCTCCAGGGCTTCATCGGAGATGTCCTCGCCCAGCTTGCTCAGGACGCGGAGGGCGTTGTCCTCGAGCGACCAGACGTGGTTGAGGTGCGAGCCGGCTCCCGCTTCGCGTGCCTCGCGGATCCGGGCGAGGTGCTGGGCGTTCTCTGCGACGACCGCCCGGGCCGCCGAGTCCTGCAGGATCCAGCCGATCTGTTCGGCGGACGACGTCTCGTAGACCGGCACCGTCACGGCCCCGGCGAACCAGATGGCGTAGTCGAGGAGCGTCCACTCGTAGCGGGTCTTGGAGATCAGGGCGACCCGGTCGCCGGCTTCGATGCCGGCCGCCATCAGCCCCTTGGCGACCGCGGAGACCTCCTCGAGGAACTCGCGTGCGGTCACGTCCACCCAGGCGTCGGCGACGCGGCGGTTGAACACCACGTCGTCAGCAGCCTCGCGGGAATTGCGGACGACGTCGTCGGTGAGGTTGCCCGCAGCCGGGATCTCGATGGTGAGTGGCGCAGCGAACTCGCGCACAGAGGCCTCCTTGAAGGGCGGTGTGCCCGCAGGCTATCGCTGGCCCGCAGCACGAGCTGCGCTGGCTCGGCGTCCGGTAGGGTCACCGGCATGGCCGAGCAGACCACTTCGTCGATCCTCATCGACGCCCCGCCCGCCGCGGTGATGGCGGTGATCGCTGACTTCAAGTCCTACCCCTCGTGGGCCAAGGGCGTCCAGAAGGCCGAGGTCACCTCCGAGGGGGTGGACGGTCGCGCCGAGGAGGTCTTCTTCGAGCTCGACGTCTCGCCCATCAAGGACGAATACACGTTGGCCTACGACTGGGACGGCGACCGCGAGGTCACCTGGTCGCTCGTCGAGGGCAAGATGCTCAAGGCGCTGGACGGCTCCTACGCGCTGCGCGACCTGCGCGACGGTTCGACCGAGGTGACCTACCGCCTCGCCCTCGACGTCTCTATCCCGCTGATCGGCATGCTCAAGCGCAAGGGCGAGAAGATCCTGATCGACACTGCCCTCAAGGGTCTGAAGAAGCGCGTCGAGACGCGCTGAGCACGCAGGCCTGACGCGTGCGGATCGTTCTGTTCACGGGCAAGGGCGGCGTCGGCAAGTCCACGATCGCGGCTGGTACGGCGGCGCTGACGGCCGCCGGCGGTAGACGGACGCTCGTGCTTTCCACGGATGCTGCGCACTCGCTGGCGGATGCGCTCGGCGCCCCTGCGGGATCCGAGCCGACCGAGGTCTCGCCCGGCCTCTTCGTCCAGCAGGTCGACGCCCAGCTCCGCTTCGAGCAGTCGTGGGCGGAGATCCAGGCCTATCTCCTGCGAGTGCTCGACGTCGCCGGCGTCGATCCGGTGGCGGCGGAGGAGCTGGCAATCATTCCCGGCGCAGAGGAGGTCCTGGCGCTGCTGGAGCTGCGTGCGCAGGCACTCTGCGGCGAGTGGGACGTCATCATCGTCGATTGCGCGCCTACCGCGGAGACGCTCCGCCTGCTGGCCCTGCCGGAGGCCCTCGGGTGGTACATGGAGCGGGTCTTCCCGGTGGAGCGGCGCATCGTGAAGGCGCTGGGGCCCGTGCTGTCGAGGGCGGCCAGGATGCCGATGCCCGAGGACTCGGTCTTCGGGGCGATCGAGCGCCTTCACGCCGAGCTGGACGAGGTGCACGGGCTGCTGACTGGACCGGACGCGAGTGTCCGGGTGGTGCTCACCCCGGAGTCCGTCGTGCTCGCGGAGGCCCGTCGCTCCTACACGATGCTGTCGCTCTTCGGCTATCGGGTCGACGGCGTCGTGGTCAATCGCATCTTCCCCGAGGACGGCGGCGACGACTGGCGTGCCGGCTGGGTGCTGGCGCAGACGGACGTGCTCGGACAGGTCTGCGAGTCCTTCACCGGCCTGCCGTTGTGGCGCTCGGTCTATCGGACGGGTGAGCCCATCGGCGTGGAGGCGCTGACGCAGCTGGCGCGTGAGGTGTACGCCGACTCCGACCCCTTGGCGGTCCCCTCGGGGAGCGGACCGTTCCGGGTCATCCGCACGGGCCCGGGTGCCGTGCTCCACCTCGCCCTGCCGCACGTCACCCGCGACCAGGTGGATCTCGCTCGGCACGGCGACGAGCTCGTGGTGAGCGTGGGGTCGTATCGTCGTCTGCTCACGCTCCCCCCGGGGCTGAGCCGTCACCGGGTGGCTGGTGCACGGATGGCCGAGGGTGAGCTCCAGGTCAGGTTTGAGGAGGACACGTCGTGACGCACGCGCAGGAGGGGCACGACCTTGACGTCGGGTCGTTGGCCGAGGAGGCGACCAAGCTGCTGGGGGCGATCAACGACTGGGCCCGCGAACACGGAAGTGGGCTGGGCGAGAGCGTCTCGGGACTGTCCGACCATGCCACGACGGCTGCCCAGGACCTCAGCGGCCACCTCGCGACCGGCGCAGCCGAGTGCACCGTGTGCCCCATCTGTCGCACCGTGCACGCAGCGCGTCACCTGAGCCCGGAGGTCAAGAACCACCTGGCCAGTGCCGCAGCCTCGCTGATGCATGCCGCGGCTGGGATGTTGGCGACGTCGGTGTCGACCGACGAGCCCTCAGCTACCGGCGTCGAGCACATCGACCTCGACGAAACAGGCGATGCAGGCGACGCCTGGCCCGAGGAAGATCCGGCGTGACCGGTCTCGCCTGCGGGATCGACGTGGGCGGCACCAAGATCGCGGCTGGCGTGGTGGACGTAGCCGGCTCGGTCCTCGAGGAGCTCGCGGTGGAGTCGCCAGCCCAGGACGCCCTGGCGATCGTGACCGCGGTCGCATGCCTGATCAGCGACCTCGCCTCGCGACACGAGATCGTCTGCGCCGGCATCGGCGCCGCGGGATACGTCGACCGGCACCAGGCCCGCATCCGGTCCGCCCCCAACCTCGCGTGGCGTGACCTCAACCTCAAGGCAGAGCTCGAGAAGCGGCTCGACCTCCCGGTCGTGGTCGAGAACGACGCCAATGCCGCCGCGTGGGGCGAGTTCACCTTCGGCGCGGGCAGGGACGTCGACGACTTCCTGCTCGTCACTGTCGGCACCGGCGTAGGCGGGGGGATGGTCCTCGACGGAGAGCTCCATCGCGGGGCCCACGGCGTCGCCGGGGAGATCGGTCACCTGCGCGTGGTGCCCGGTGGGATCCGGTGCGGCTGCGGAAACCGGGGCTGTCTGGAGTCCTACGGATCAGGCACGGCTCTGGTGCGCGCCGCGCGCGCTGCAGCGCAGGAAGGCTCCGGGCCTGCCGACGCGCTGCTCCACCTAGCAGGAGGCGTCGTCTCTGCGATCGACGGACCGCTCATCACTGAGGCGGCCCTCGCGGGCGACCCGTTCGCCCTGGCGGCATTCGTCGATCTCGGGACGTGGCTGGGGGAGGGCATCGCGTCCCTGGCCGCCGTGCTCGATCCAGCGATGGTCGCCATCGGGGGTGGCGTCAGTGAGGCGGGGGAGCTGCTCCTGGCGCCCCTACGAGCGGCGTTCAGACATCACGCCACCAGCCGGGGACACGAGTGTGTCGCTGTGATCCGCAGGGCCGAGCTGGCCAACCGAGCCGGCCTCATCGGCGCCGCGGAGCTGGCACGAGGCTGGCCGGCTCGCCGTCTCGTCCCACCGGACCTCACGGAGAGATGACCCATCCCAACGGCACGTCGCCTGTCCAGTCGCCCGACCGACGCGGTGAGGTTCTGCGCCCTGCGCGGACATGCGCTCGGGGGTGAGCGGATAGTTGGGCGGGGTCGCTCGGCTGTGGTCAGCGTGAAATGGGTACGGCCGGTCGTCCTCGATCTCGATCCTCACTGCGCAAGTATGTGCAGCGTGACCTTCACCGCGACTCCAGTCTGGGTCGGCGTCGACGTGGGCGGCACGAAGGTGCTCGCGGGTGTGGTCGATGACCTCGGACGAGTCGTCCGGACTGCCCGCCGGACCACGCCCGGCCGCCGTGTCGACATCGCGCACGTGGAGGACGCACTCGAGGCGGCCGTGCTCGAGGCCGCCGCCGGCGCACCGATCGCGGGCGTCGGGGTCGCTGCGGCAGGGTTCGTCGACGTGACGGGGCAGCGGGTGATGTTCGCCCCGCACCTTCCGTGGCAGGGGGAGGACGTCCGGCAGCGGCTCAGTGACCGATGGGGGGCCCCGGTCGTCCTCGACAACGACGCCAACTGTGCGGCCGTGGCCGAGTCGACGTATGGCGCAGCGCGGGGCTGCCGCTCGGCGATCACGGTGACCATGGGTACCGGCATCGGCGGCGGAATCGTGATGGACGGCCGGCTCGTGCGGGGGGCCAACGGCATGGCGGGGGAGTTCGGTCACATGCAGGTCGTGCCCGGTGGCCGCGCGTGCGAGTGCGGGGGCCACGGGTGCTGGGAGCAGTACTCGTCGGGCAACGCCCTCGTGCGCTCGGCCCGCGAGCTCATGAGCGAGAAGCCGTCGGTGCTTGAGGAGTCCACCGGCGGCGAACCCCCCCGTCTTACCGGACCGATGGTCAGCGACGCCGCGGCGGCGGGAGACCTCGTCGCGCGGGAGGCCTTCATCTCGGTCGGCGACTGGCTCGGTGTCGGCGTGGCCAACCTCGTGGCTGCCCTCGACCCCGACGTCGTGGTCGTCGGCGGAGGCGTCTCCGCAGCCGGCGACCGGCTGCTCGGACCCGCCCGCGACGCACTGGTCAGGTCGCTGGTGGGTGCGGCGCACCGCGGCGTACCACCACTCGTGCCGGCCATGCTGGGCCCTGAGGCCGGGCTCGTTGGTGCGGCGGAGCTCGCGCGGCAGGCTCAGTCGCGACGGTAGCCCGGCACCAGCTCGAGAGCGAGCTGTTCGAGGAACAGTCCGACGTCGGTGACGATCCCCTTGGCCTGGCTCGAGCCGCGGTCGGACAGCTTGGTGACGGTGGCGGGGTTGATGTCGACGCACACCAGCGGGATGGACGCAGGCAGGATGTTGCCGGTCGCCACGGAGTGCAGCATCGTGGCGACCATCAGGCAGAAGCCCACGTCGGCGATCTCGGCGCGCATGGCGCGCTGGCCCTCGATGACGTCGGTGTAGACGTCCGGCAGCGGGCCGTCGTCGCGGACCGAGCCGACGAGCACGAAGCGCTTCTCATGCTTGACGAGGGCATGCATGATGCCGCCGGTCAGCACGCCGTTGTCGACCGCTGCCTTGATGGACCCGTGCTTGCGGATCGTGTTGAGGGCGCGGATGTGGTGCTCGTGCCCGTGCTCCACACCGCGGCCCATGGCCAGGTCGACGCCCAGGCTGGTGCCGTACAGCGACGACTCGATGTCGTGGGTGGCCAGCGCGTTGCCCGCGAACAGCACATCGACGAAGCCTGCGTCGACCAGGGCCACCATCGCCGGCGCGGCACCGGTGTGCACGACACCGGGACCCCCGACCCACAGCACCTTCTTGCCGGCCTTCCTGGCCTCGCGCATGCCGTCGGCGACCTGGCGCACGAGCACCGCCTGCGGCTTCTCGCTCGACACGTCGGAGTCCATGAAGCCGAACGAGTCACCACTCTTGTCGTTGACCGGCACGTTCACCTTGATGCCGGACGCGCCGGTCACCACCTGCATGCCGACACTCACGTCCGACATGGGCAGCGTGTAGACGCGCTCGCCCTCGACGATGAGGCCGCAGTCCATCTCGGGGTTCTCCACGTCGAGCCACCTGCCGCCGAGCCGGATCTTGGTCGCCAGGTTGGTCGTGGAATAGAAACCGTCGGGGAACACCCCGTCCTGCTCCGCCACGCTCACCGAGGCCTCGCCCGGGTCGACCTGGTTGACCCCGCGGGTCTGGAGGCGCATCAGCAGGCGCTGGAGCGACTCGTCGTCCTCGGCCGTCACCACGAGGGAGGCCCGGCTGATGTCGTTGACCTCGTGGCCGACGTCGAACCGGTCGATGACGTAGTCGCCGCCGTACTCCCGGATGTCCTGGAGGACGCGGGAGAGGATCCCGCTGTCCATCAGGTGGCCGCTGACCTCGACGTTCTCGCTCACGCTCACGGCGACGAGACTAGCGCCCAGCGGGGGCATCGCCCCTAGATGCGTGAGCCGTCGTCCCAGGGCTCGCGGCCGGTGCGCGACATCGTCGCCACGAGGTAGGCGAAGCCGCCGACGAACCACGCGATCAAGAGGTAGTCGATGAGCGACGGCAGGTCGATCTGGAGCACCAGCGCGACCAGCATCAGCACCGGCGCGCCAAAGACTCCGGCCCAGGCGATGGCGCGCCTCGGCTCCGGCCGGGGGAGCGGAGGAGGGATGGGCGGGACGAACCGGGGCTCGTCGTCGTACGCCGAAGCGGGCCCGGGTCCAGGCTCCTCCTCCGGCCACGAGCGGGCCGGGGCGGGCGCGACGGGCTCGGGCCCGTCGATCTTGGCGCGCTCGCCGAAGTTGTCGACGATGGCCTGCCAGGTCTCGTCGTTCGTGCGCTCGCTGTCGCCGGTCCCGCTCACGGGACAAACGGTAACCCGAGGATCAACTGGTGACCCGGGCGATGAATTCGGCCGACTCCTCGAGGATCCGTCCGGCGTCGTGGTCGAGGGTGGCGACGTGGAAGCTCTCCTCGAGGAGTCTCTCCTCGACGTCGGTCGAGCTGATCGCCCCCAGGACCGTCGCGCTGGACGACTCGTCGATGACGTTGTCGATCCGGGAGCGGAAGTAGAGCAGCGGCTGCGTGACACGCGGGAGGTCCGGGACGACGACGCGCCACATCGCCACGACCTCAGCAAGACCCTTGAGGGGCAGCATGGGATAGCCGAGCTCGTCCATGCCCGGCTTCTTGATGTCGTTGGTGATGCCCTTGAGCCCGGGCAGGATCCGCTTCAGGACCGGCAGCACCAGGAGCTCGCGGCGCTTGCTGGAGACGAAGGGATTGACGAGCACCAACCCGCTGATCTCCGAGCCACGCTCCTCGGCGAGCCGCAGCGCCACCGAGCCGCCCATCGAGAGGGCACAGACCACGGCGGTCTCGCAGGTCTCGAGGAGGCGATCGAGGGCGGCTGACGCCTCGTGGTACCACTGGGTCCACGTCACGGTGTTGAGGTCCTGCCACTTGGTGCCGTGCCCGGGCAGCAGGGGCATCTCCACGGCGTAGCCGCGCTCGGCGAGGTCCTCGGCCCACGGGCGCATGGATGCCGGCGAGCCGCTGAAGCCGTGGAGCACGAGCGCGCCGATCGGGCGACCTCCGGTCAGCTCGGGGCGGGCGGGGGCCGACATCGCGGTCAGCAGCGGGTTCGTGGTCACGGGGGAGAGTCTGCACCACGGGCGAGGGTGGGGGGACGCCGTTTCGGCGCTAGGCTCACCGGGTGCTCTATTGGTTCTTGAAGTCGGTCGCTCTCGGGCCCATCCTGCGCGTCGTCTTCCGCCCCAAGGTTGAGGGCGTGGACCACGTCCCGGCGCAGGGACCGGCGATCCTGGCGAGCAACCACCTCTCGTACGCCGACTGGCTGTTCATGCCGCTGACCCTGCCCCGCCGGGTGACCTTCGTGGCCAAGGCGGAGTACTTCACGACCCCCGGGGTCAAGGGCTGGTTCCAGAAGAAGTTCTTCTCCGGCGCCGGGCAGGTGCCCATCGATCGTTCGGGGGCCAATGCCGCGGAAGGTGCGATGAGGTCGGCCAAGAAGATCCTCGACTCCGGCGAGCTCTTCGGGATCTACCCCGAGGGCACGCGCAGCCACGACGGCAAGCTCTACCGCGGCAAGACCGGCGTCGCCAGGCTCGCGTTGGAGACGGGTGCCCCCGTGGTGCCGTGCGCGGTCGTCGGGACCGACGTGGTGGCCCCGACCGGCAAGGTCTTCGGCCACTGGACCCGGCCCGCAGTGCGCTTCGGCCCACCTCTGGACTTCTCCCGCTACGAAGGCATGGAGGACGACCGCTACATCCTCCGCGCGATCACCGACGAGATCATGTACGAGATCATGCGGCTCTCCCAGCAGGAGTACGTCGACATGTATGCCTCCAAGGCCAAGGAGCTCGCCAAGGCCGCCAAAGGGTCGGGATCCGCCGACGAGCCGGACTCCACCTCCGTCGAGAAGAAGGCGTCCTGACCACTCGCGGCGTGGAGGCCGCGACCTCTCGGGCAGGGACGGCCGTGGCCGACCGCCTGTTCCGTGCGCTGGCGCTGGTGCGGGTCGTGGTCACGCTCAACCTGATCGTCCTCAACACCTATCGGCGCGACAACTACGACCACCCGTGGGCGGCCGTCGCGGTCGTCGCCGCCCTGGTGGCGTGGACCGGCTACGCGATCTGGGCGTCGAGCAGCGCGCGTCGGCGTACGACCATGTTCTTCGTGCTCGACCTGGGCTGGGCCGTCGGCTCCCTCGCGGCGACCCCGCTGGTCAAGGGCGCCGACTTCAACGCCACGATCCCTGGGTTCTGGGTGATGGGGGCACTGCTCGCGTGGGCAATCCGGTGGCACTGGAAGGGTGGACTGGCGGCGGCGACCATCCTCTCGGTCACCGACCTCGCCCTGCGCGACAGCATCGACCAGGCCAACTACGGCAACGTCTTCCTGCTGATGATCGGCGGCCCGATCGTCGGCTACATGTGTAAGTCCCTCCAGCGGATGGCCGTCGAGCGCGATCTCGCCGAACGTGCCGCTGCGGCAGCCGAGGAACGCACCCGGCTCGCGCGGGCCGTCCACGACGGCGTGCTGCAGGTGCTCGCCCTGGTGCAACGGCGCGGGACCGGCTCCGACAACGCCGACTTCGCCGAGCTGGCCGGCCTTGCGGGAGAGCAGGAGCGGGCGCTTCGGTCGTTGATCCGGCAGCAGGGCACCGTCACCCCGGACGCGGCCGAGCGCGACCTGGCGGGGATGCTCGAGGAGCGGGGAAGCAGCCACCGGCTCCGAGTCGAGGTCGCCACGCCGGGGGTCCCCGTCGCCATGCCCAGCGCGGTGGCGGAGGAGATCACCGCTGCCGTGGGGGCCTGTCTCGACAACGTCGCCCACCACGTGGGCCCCGACGCCCGCGCCTGGGTGCTGCTCGAGGCGATGCCGGACCAGGTCGTGGTCTCGGTGCGCGACGACGGTCCGGGCATCCCGCCCGGGCGCCTCGAGTCGGCGGTCGAGGAAGGCCGGATGGGGGTCACCGGGTCGATCCGCGGCCGGATCGAGGACCTCGGAGGCAGTGCCACGCTGGACACGGGGTCCCACGGGACCGAGTGGGAGCTCACGGTCCCGCGTCGCGCTGAGTGAGAGGCTTCAGTCCAGGACCGCGAGGATCGAGGAGTAGTCGTCGGTCCAGCGGATGATCCGGGAGCGGTCGAGGGCTCGCCAGCCCTCTCGGTGACGCAGGGAGGCTGACGCTGCCTCGTCGCGGGTCAGGACCACCCACCGGCTCTGCGTCGCTCCCACGCCGCTACCGCCCTGCCCGATGACGCCGCTCCAGCCCAGGTCCTCCTCGGCCGCCGCCAGGACGGGCTCGAGGTCGAAGACCTGGTTGCTGACGTGCACGACCAGCGCGCCGTCGGCGTTGACCCGGTCGGCGAAGCCCCGGATGGCCTTCCGCGTGAGGAGGTGCACGGGAATGGAGTCGGAGCTGAACGCGTCCAGGACCACCAGGTCGTAGGCGCCCGCAGGCTGCTCGTCGACCAGCAGCCGACCGTCGCCCACCTGAACATCGATCTCGGCCTCCGAGTCCTCGATGAACGAGAACATCCGCGGGTCGGCGGCCACGGCGGCGATCTCCTCGTCGATCTCGAAGAACGTCATGTGCTGGCCGGGTTCGCCGTACGCCGCCATCGTGCCGGCCCCGAGCCCGACCACTCCGACGTCGTCGTGGTCGAACGCGTCGAAGACGGCTCCGAGCGGGCCGGTGCGGGCGTAGTAGGTGGTGGGTTCCCCGCGCAGGCCGGGTGCGGTCAGCTGGACACCGTGCTTGGTCGTGCCGTGGGTGAGCACGCGCTCGCCGGGCCGGTCAAGGACCTGGTAGCTGCCGAAGAACGTGCGTTCGGTGGCCACGGCCGTGGACTGGTCGTGCAGCCCCACCGCCAGGAGGTCGAGGGCGAGGAACGCTGCCGGGGCAGGGGAGCCCGGGTGAGCCCCCAGCCCACGATGCCGCACACCACGAGGGCGACGACGGCCGATGCCGTCGACCAGGCGGCGAGGACGGACACCGCCCAGGCCAGGACGGCGGCCAGCGGCACGAGCAGGGCGAACACGGCCACCGCGAGGAAGGCGGGGTGATAGCGCCGGAGGACGGCAGCGGGGGCGTTGGTCAGACCCACCAGGAGCAGCGGCACGGCCGCCAGGGTGGAGCCGTACTCCCACACCCGGTTTGAACATCAGAGGTGCCACCAGCCCGTTGAGCACGCCACCCACGGCGCCGCCGACCGCCACCACGACGTAGAAGCCGGTCCGGTGGTCCGGCTCGGGCCGGCTCACCGCGAGTCGGGCGTGGGCGGCGTAGCCCACCGCGGCGAGGGTGCCGAGGTGCACCGAGATGCTGAGCAGCACGGGGAGGTGGACGTCTGCCACCACCAGCAGGGCGCTGACGAACGCCATGGCCGTCGCCAGCCGGGTCGCGCCGAGCGGGGTGGAGCGGCTCGACCGCGCGAAGGCCCCGACGAACGTGGCGAGGTAGATGGCGAGCGGCACCACCCAGAGCAGGGGGATCGCCGCGACGTCGGTGGAGAGGTGGGCGGTGACGGCCAGCATCAGCGACGACGGGAGGAAGGCGAGTGCGTCCCAGCCCAGGACACGGCGCGTCGAGGGGCCGACCGAGGCGCTGGGAGCCGTGCTGGGGTGCGTCTCCCGGGTCGAGTGCCCTCCCGAACGGGTGACCACGAGACCGCACATGGCCACGAGCGCGGCGAAGATGCCGAAGCCGACCGAGAACGCCCACCTCTGCTCGGAGACGAGGAGGTGGGGCTCGACGAGGAAGGGGTAGGCGAGCAGCCCCGCCGAAGCTGCCCAGGTTGGTGGCGGCGAACAAGAAGTAGGGGTCCTGCGAACGAGGACCGTCGGTCCAGGCGTACCACCGCTGCAGCAGGGGACCCGTGGTCGACAGCACCAGGAACGGCAGGCCGATCACGACCAGCACGCGCAGCAGCCACAGGGTCGGGCTGGCGTCGCTGGGCGGTGCCGCAGGTGCCGGCAGCGCCAGGGGCAGCGCGACCACCGGCAGGAGGAGGAGGAGCCAGTGGGCTCGCGGCTGCCAGCGCCATCCCAGACGGGCGGTGCTCCAGTGCGTGTAGAGGTAGCCGGCGAGCAGCAGCACCTGGAAGAACAGCGAGCTGGTGCTCCAGACGGTGGCCGCCCCGCCGAAGCTCGGCAGCATCATCTTGGCAACCAGCGGCTGCACGACGAACGGCAGGCTGGCGCCCACGAGCGCGGTCAGGGTGAAGAGGACGGCGATGCCGGGACGTGTCGTCGGGGCGGACGGGACGGGCCGGTCTGGCACCGTCTGCTGGAAGGTCGGGCTCACCATGCTGGGATCGGTGTCACGAGGGTAGTGGGAGGGCGCACCGGGCGCAGGCGATGGTGCTGCTCGGCGTGCGCCGCGGCGCCCGATGGATAGGTTGGCGGGCGTGACCATCCACTCCGAGCACCCGTTCGCCACCCCCGAGGGAGCACGTGACGCAGCGCGTCGGTTGCGGGGGCGTCTGGGCGGTCAGGTGTCCTTGTGGACCAGCGGTGCCGGCGCCGGTCGCGTGGGACTGACGGTCTCCTCGCTGATGGTCGCCCTCGGTGAGCCGCCCGTCCTGGTCGGCCTGCTCGATCCCGACTCGGACCTCGCCGAGGGGCTGCAGGGCTCGACGCACGAGCGTTGCGTGGTGCACCTGCTGGAGTGGCGCCACCATGACCTGGCCGAGAAGTTCGGCGGGCAGATGCCTGCGCCCGGGGGCCTGTTCGCAGCCGCGGAGTGGGTGGACTCGGCGTACGGCCCGCGACTCGCCGACACCGAGACGTGGGCGGAGTGCGTCGTGCAAGACGTCCGTGAGCTGGGGTGGTCCCTCGAGGTGACCTGCCGGATCGAGTCGGCGACCATCGGCGTGCTGGACGACGCGCTCCAGCACAGGCGTGGCCGCTACTCGCACCAGATGTGATGGCAGGGGGCGTTGCCGCACTAGGGTCAGCCGCATGAGTGACCCGATCCGGATCATGGTCGTCGACGACCACCCGATGTGGCGCGACGCCGTGGAGCGCGACCTGCAGGCCGCAGGGTTCGACGTCGTGGCGGTCGCCGCTGACGGCCACCAGGCTTTGGCGCGTTTCCCCGCGGCCCGTCCCCAGGTCGTCGTGCTCGACCTGCAGATCCCTGGTCCCAACGGGGTCGAGGTCACCGCGCAGGTGCTGCAGCACGATCCGTCGGCCCGCGTGCTCATCCTCTCGGCCTCGGGGGAGCAGGCCGACGTCCTCGAGGCGGTCAAGGCCGGAGCCACGGGCTACCTCGTGAAGTCCGCCTCCCGGGAGGAGCTCCTCGACGCCGTACGCCGCGTGGCGGCCGGCGACACGGTCTTCACGCCCGGCCTTGCCGGCCTCGTGCTGGGAGAGTTCCGCCGGATCGCAGACGGTCCGGCCACCGACCCTCGTGACGAGCTCACCGAACGCGAGACCGAGATCCTCAAGATGGTGGCGAAGGGGATGAGCTACAAGCAGATCGCCGAGCGCCTCGTCATCTCCCACCGGACTGTCCAGAACCACGTGCAGAACACGCTGCGCAAGCTCCAGATGAACAACCGGGTCCAGTTGACACGATGGGCGATCGAGCATGGCCTCGACGATGAGGACTGACCGGCCCGAGGCTGTCTGGCGCAGAGCGACCGTTGCGGACCTCGCTCCTCTGCGCGACCTGGAGCGTGCTGCCAACCTGGTCGGCCTGGCCCACGTCTTCCCGGCGGAACAGTTCCCCTTCCCGGACGACGCGGTGCTCGCGCGGTGGGCCATCGTGCTCGACGACCCGGAGGTGGTCACGGAGGTGGTCGACGGCGACCACGGGCTCCTCGCGTTCGCTGCGTACGACGAAGAGTCGTTGCGGCATCTCGCGGTGCACCCGTCCGCATGGGGGACCGGGCTGGCGACGGCCGGCGTCCGGCGGTCCGTGCAGCACGGTGTGGTCCGCCTGTGGGTGCTCGCTGCCAACCATCGGGCCCGTCGGCTCTACGAGCACCTGGGCTGGCGACCGACGGGCGTGGAGCAGGAGTGCCCGTGGGTGCCGCACCCCACAGAGCTGGAGTATGCGCTCGTAGGATCGCGGGCGTGACCGACCCGCTCCTCGACCTGGCCGACGAGCTCTATGCGCTGCCTCTGGCCGACTTCACGCCGGCGCGAGACGCCTTGGCGAAGGAGCACAAGGCCGACAAGTCCTTCGCGGCGCGGGTCAAGGCACTGAAGAAGCCGTCCCTCGCGGCGTGGGTCGTCAACCTGCTCGTCCGGCGCGACGCTCCGCAGGTGGAGCAGGTGCTCGCGGTGGGGACCGCCCTGCGGGAGGCCCAGGCCAACCTCGACGGCGAGGAGCTCAGGGCCTTGACGCGTCAACGCCGCCAGCTGACGGCGGCCGTCACCAGCCAGGCTCGAGGGCTCGCCCACGAGGAGGGCGTCAAGGTCACCGAGGCCGTGGCCGACCAGGTGGAGGCGACGCTGACGGCGGCGATGGTCGACGAGGGCGCGGCGGCAGCGGTCCGCAGTGGTCTCCTGGTCGCTGCGCTGAGCGCCACCGGGGTGGGCGAGGTCGACGTTGCGGCCTCGTTGGCCGTGCCGGAGGCGCGGGGCTTCGCCGCAGCTCCCCGCGACGCGACACCGCCGCCGCGACCCGAGCTGCACGTCGTGCCCGACCCCGAGGCCGACGAGAAGGCGAGGGCCGCCGCTGCCCGCGCCGTGGAGGATGCCCGTGCCGAGGTCGACGCCTCACGCGAGGCGCTGGCCACCGCCGTCGCGGACATAGATGCGCTCCAGGCACGTGCCCTCCAGCTCCAGGCGGAGGTCGAGGAGCTGAAGGGCCGGATCGCCCAGCTCGAGAGCGACCTCGAGGAGAACGACGACGAGCTCGTCGACGCCGAGGACGTGAAGTCGGAGGCCGAGGACGCGCTGGCCGAGACGGAGACCCAGCTGGCCAGGGCCGAGGCGGCGCTCGCCCGGCTGCCAGGCTAGGTCGCGGACCTAGACAGCCCAGCCCTTGGACCGCTCGACGGCGTCCTTCCAGCGTCCGTGCGCGCGGTCCGCCTGATCGCGGTCAGCCCGGGGCTCGAAGCGTTGGTCGAGCGACCAGGTCTCGCGCAATGCCTCCGTGGAGTCCCACAGGCCGGTGCCCAGGCCCGCGAGGAAGGCCGCACCCAACGCCGTGGTCTCGACGATCTGGGGGCGTTCGACCGGCAGTCCGACCTGGTCGGCCTGGATCTGGCACAGGAAGTCGTTGGCGGCCGCACCGCCGTCGACGCGCAAGGAGGTGATCCCGGGCATGGTCTCGAGCACGTCGCGCACCTCGAAGGCGATGGCCTCCAGCGTCGCGCGGACGATGTGGCCGCGGGTCGTGCCGCGGGTGATGCCGATGATCAGTCCGCGGGCATGCGGGTCCCAGTGGGGGGCACCGAGCCCGGTGAGGGCTGGCACGAACACGACACCGCCGGTGTCGTGCACGGTCATGGCGACGGCCGCGGTCTCGGCCGCGGAGCCCACGATCTGGAGACCGTCCCGCAGCCACTGCACGGCGGCGCCGGTCACGAAGATGGCGCCCTCGTTGGCGTAGGTGAGGGTGCCGTCCGGTGAGCGCCAGGCGGCGGTGTTGAGCAGCCCGGCGTCGGAGCGCTGGATGGTGGTGCCCGTGTTGGTGAGGATGAAGGACCCGGTGCCGTACGTGCACTTCGAGTCGCCCACGTCGAAGCAGGTCTGGCCGAAGAGGGCCGACTGCTGGTCGCCCGCGATGCCCGCGATGGGCAGAGACAGGCCGAGGAACACCGAGGGCTCGGTGGGCGCGACCTCCCCCCAGTTGGGGACGAGGTCGGGGAGCGCGTCGCGGGGTACGCCGAAGAGCTGGCACAGCTCGTCGGACCAGTCGCCGGCCTCGAGGTCGAAGAGCAGGGTGCGTGATGCGTTGGAGACGTCGGTGACGTGCCACGTGCCGCGGGTCATCCGGGCGATGAGGTAGGAGTCGACGGTCCCCACGGCGTAGCGACCGGACTGGACGAGCGCCCACGTGTGGGGCTCGTGCTCGGCGAGCCACATCAGCTTGGTGCCGGAGAAGTAGGGGTCGAGCCGCAGCCCGGTCAACTCGCTCACCCGCTCCTCGTGCCCCTCGTCGCGCAGGCGGGTGCAGATGTCGGCCGTACGTCGGTCCTGCCACACGATCGCGCGCCTCGGGGAGCCGAGCGTCTCGCGGTCCCACAGGACGATCGTCTCGCGCTGGTTGGTGATGCCGATCGCGGTGAGCTCGTCGGCGTCGACCTTGGTCAGCACCTCGCGGGTCGCCTCGAGGGTGGCCTGCCAGATCTCCTCCGGCGCGTGCTCGACCCACCCGGGCCGCGGGAAGTGCTGGTGGAACTCCTGGTAACCCTTGGCGACGACGTGGCCCTGGGGACTGACGACGACGGCGGTGACTCCGGTCGTACCTGCATCGATGGCGAGGACGGACATGGAGCCAACCTAGTGGGATTCGGAGGGGGTACGCCGCCTGGGCCCGAGTCGTTTCCAGTAGGTTCTCCGCATGCGCGACACGGAGGGCTCGGACTACGCCGAACGACTGCAACGCAAGCAGAACGCCACCTGGAAACGGGTGCTCAACGTCCAGGCGCCCTATCAGTGGAACCTGCGCCGGCACGGCCTCGGCCGCACCCTCGACGTGGGGTGCGGCATCGGGCGCAATCTGCCCACGCTGCCCGCCGGGTCCGTGGGTGTCGACCACAACCCCACCTCGATCGCGATCGCCCGGGCCGAGGGCCACGTGGCCTACACGACCGAGGAGTGGGAGACCGCTCCCGAGCGTCGGGCCGGCTACTTCGACGGGCTGCTGCTCGCGCACGTCATCGAGCACCTGACGCCCGAGATGGGTCGGGAGGTGGTCGAGTCCTACCTGCCGTGGCTGCGTCCGGGCGGCAAGGTGCTGTTCATCTGCCCGCAGGAGCGGGGCTACGCCTCCGACCCCACCCACATCCGGTGGACCACCGGGGAGGACCTGATGGATCTCGCGACCGCCCTGGGCCTGCGACCCGAGATGTGGCGCAGCTTCCCCTTCCCGCGCTTCACGGGCAAGGCGTTCATCTACAACGAGTTCAACGTGCTGGCAATCAAGCCGGAGGCGTGATGCCGATGATGTCGAGGACTCGCCGGTCGACCCAGCTGAAGTCCTCGGCCACGCGCATCTCGTAGTTCTCGGCGCCCACCCAGGCGGGGAAGTCCGCGCGCCCATCGGCTCGTGCCCGCTCGTCCAGCCGGTCGCGCAGGGCGCCGTCGACCGGGACCTTCTCGTCGTCGGTCGAGGCAGTGAGATAGAGGTCGTTGAGGTCGAGGAGCCGGACCAGCTCCGCAACGGGATCGGCGTGGTCGTCGACGCGCAGGTCGGCAGCGACGTCGTCGAGACCGCCGTACCCTGCTCCGTCCTTGACCACCAGCAGCGCGGCCGCCTGCCGCCCCCGGGAGTCGCCGCCGGCGTCGTCCCCGGCCTTGAGCGCGGCCGTCAGGCGCCGGGCCAGGGAGGCGCCGGCCGAGGAGAGCCAGGCGGTCTCCATAGCCTCGACGACCTCGGGTCCGGCGAGGATGTTGCCCTGGATGGCGTATCCCGGGCCGGTGCGCCCGCCGGCCCAGGCGTAGCACTCGGCCCCGGTGTGGCTGGCGGCCGTGCCTTCGACATCGACGATCCCGACCTGCCGGTGGTCGCGCTTGTCGTCCTCGGCGAGCAGGCGCTCCAGAGCGATGGGTGCGGTCGCGCCGTCGTCGAGGTGCGCGAGGGCAAGGAACTTGTAGGACACGTTGGCATCGGCCTGGGTGGCGATGGCTCCGACGCCGGCCACAGCGGCCGGGACGGCAGAGCCGACGGCCAGGAACTTCGAGGCGACTGCCACCCCCCACGACTCTCCGTCGTCGGAACGAACCACGATCGAGAACGTCATGCGTCGAGCCTAGTGGGGCCCGGGGAATCGCCGCGGTCGATCCCGTCGACCGCAGCCCTGGCCGCAGCCAGGTCGGCGCCGGTGATGTGCTCCGCGATGCGCTGCCGCAACCGCTCCATCCGAGCGAGCCGTGTGTCGATCGCTGTGCACTTGTTCTCCAGGGCCATCCACAGCACCAGGAGAGCCGCAACGACGCCCAAGAATCCCAACTGCATGGCCATTCCGTAGTGGCCGACGCGACGTCTGCTGCGGACCGGCGCCACCCCTTCCCACCGCGCCGCGGCATGACTAGGGTTTGATCGATCAAATCCAGCGATGAGGGAGAGAAGATGCGCGTCGGAGTGCTCACCGGAGGCGGCGACTGCCCAGGACTCAACGCGGTGATCCGCGCGGTCGTCCGCAAGGGCGTCACGACGCACGGCTTCGAGTTCGTCGGCTACCGCGATGGCTGGAAGGGCCCCCTCGAGGGCCAGACGATGGAGCTGGGCATCGCCCAGTGCCGGGGGATCCTGCCTCGCGGCGGCACGATCCTGGGTTCGAGCCGGACCAACCCGTTCAAGCTGGACAACGGCGTCGAGCAGATCCGGGCCAACCTCGCCAAGGACGGCGTCGACGCCCTCGTGGCGATCGGCGGCGAGGACACCCTGGGTGTGGCGACCAAGCTCGCGGACCTCGGCGTGAAGGTGGTGGGCGTCCCCAAGACCATCGACAACGACCTGTCGGGCACCGACTTCACCTTCGGCTTCGACACGGCCGTCAACGTCGCCACGGAGGCGATAGACCGGCTGCACACGACCGCGGAGTCGCACCACCGCGTGCTCGTGGTGGAGGTGATGGGCCGGCACGCAGGCTGGATCGCATTGCACAGCGGCATCGCGGGTGGTGCCAGCATGGTGCTGATCCCCGAGCAGCCCTTCGACATCGAGGACGTCTGCAACCGCGTGCAGACCCGGTTCGAGAGCCAGTACGCCCCGATCATCGTCGTGAGCGAGGGGGCCGTCCCGCGCACGGGCGGCGAGATGACGCTCGTGTCGGGGGAGAAGGATGCCTTCGGTCACGTCCGTCTGGGGGGGATCGGTGACCGGCTCGCGAGCGAGATCGAGAACCGCACCGGCAAGGAGGCGCGAGCCGTCGTCCTCGGACACATCCAACGCGGTGGCACGCCCACCGCGTTCGACCGCTGGTTGGCGACGCGCTTCGGACTGCAGGCGATCGACGCGGTCGCGGAGGGGGACTTCGGCACGATGATGGCGCTGAAGGGCACCCGGATCGAGCGACTGCCGCTCATCGAAGGCACCGGCGAGCTCAAGCTCGTCAGCGAGGCGGAGTATGCCGAGGCCCAGGTCTTCTTCGGCTGACCGGCCCCGTCATTGCTAGGCGGGGGGAGAGTCGCGCGTGAGCGCGGCGCAACCCAGCGCATACCTGCTGACGTAGTCCGAGTGCTCCTGGGCGGCCGCTTCGGCGCGAGCGATGACGTCGCCGAAGATCGGCTCCAGACCCCGCGCGACCCGCAGGTCGTTGACGGCATGTCGCATCGCATCGTGCTCCGCCGCCATCCACTCCGAGATCAGGATCGGTCGGCCGAGAGTGTCCATCGAGGGAAAGCGGGTGCCGGGTCGCTGACGGCGGCGTCCGGTCTCCGCTCTCAGGACGGCGACGAGGTGCTCGTAGTCCTCGAGGTGCTCCCGATCGGACACGTCAGCCCCAGTCGGGACGTCGGTGCGGCCCTTGACCCGGGGGTCGACGAGGGCTCGGGCCGCTGCGGCCAGGACACCGTCCGGGCACAGACTGGGGGCACCGATGAGGACGACCTCGTTGTCCTCCCACGCCGCGACGTCCACGCCCGGTCGGGCGGTGATCGCGTCCTCGATCGCCAGGTCGGCGTCATCGTCGTACGCGAACCGGGTCACCTCACCCAGCCACAGCATGTAGTCCCACGTCCCGCCGCGTGTTGCGGCCTTCCCGGCACGTCGCCGGCGTCCGTGAAGTGCATGGACCCCCATGGCGCCTCGGTCGAGGAGCGCACCGATCGTGAGCTGTGCGTCCGGACGCCACCGGGCCGCTGCCGGTTCGACGATCAGGTCCCGCAGGTCCTCGATGTGCTCGTAGTAGGCACAGCGGCCTCGCTGGATGCGACGGAACAGGCTCACGGGTGGACGATACGGGGCGGTGGCAGCGTTCGGCTGGGACAAAGGTCCCGGCGGTGCTTGCCTTCGCCCTCGCCCACCGCCAGAGTGTGCTGACGTCAGCGCGACTCCAGGAGCGGCCATGCCCACCAACAGCACTGTGCACCAGGACGTCAGCGGTCCCGAGCCCGACCTGGTCCGGGTGATGGGACCCAAGCTGCTGTTGTTGTTCATCGTCGGTGACATCCTGGGGACCGGCGTCTATGCGTTGACCGGCTCCGTCGCGGCTGAGGTCGGCGGGGCAGCCTGGGCCCCCTTCCTCGTCGCCTTCGTCGTCGCGACGATCACCGCCTTCTCCTACCTCGAGCTGGTCACGAAGTATCCGCAGGCGGCCGGCGCGGCGCTCTACACGCACAAGGCCTTCGGGATCCACTTCCTGACGTTCCTGGTCGCATTCACCGTCATGTGCTCCGGCATCACCTCCGCCTCGACGGCCTCCAACGCGTTCGCCGGCTTCCTCAACGACGGCTTCGGCCTCGGCTTCGAGGTCGGTGGCACCGGAATCCTGCTCATCGCGCTGGCCTTCATGGCGCTGGTGGCTGCCGTCAACTTCCGCGGGGTCGGCGAGAGCGTCAAGGCCAACGTCGTGCTCACCCTGGTCGAGCTCTCGGGCCTGCTGATGATCATCTTCATCGGGCTGTGGGCCGTGACCCAGGGCAACGCGGACTTCTCCCGGGTCGTGGTCTTCGAGAGTCCCAGCGACAAGAGCACGTTCTTCGCCATTACCGCCGCCACGTCGCTCGCGTTCTTCGCCATGGTCGGTTTCGAGGACTCCGTCAACATGGCGGAGGAGTGCCATGACCCCATCCGTGACTTCCCCAGGATGATGCTCACCGGCCTGGGCGTCACCGGCCTGATCTACTTCCTCGTCTCGATCACGGCGGTGGCCCTGGTCCCGGTCGGGGACCTGGTCGACCCGCAGAAGGGACAGGCCCTGACCCAGGTGGTCGCGGCCGGCGCGCCCGACCTGCCCTTCGACACGATCTTTCCCTTCATCGGCATGTTCGCCGTGGCCAACTCGGCCCTCATCAACATGCTGATGGCGAGCCGGCTGCTCTACGGCATGGCCAACCAGGACGTGCTGCCCCGCGCCTTCGGCAAGGTCCACCCGCGCCGCCGTACGCCCTGGGTCTCGATCCTCTTCACGACCGCGATCTCCTTCGGGCTCATCATCTACGTGGTGCGCGCCACCGCGTCCGTGGACGGCGCCACCTCGGTGGCGCTGCTCGGCGGGACGACTGCGCTGTTGTTGTTGTGCGTCTTCACGGTCGTCAACATCGCGGTCCTCGTCCTGCGCAAGCAGCCCGTGGACCACCAGCACTTCAAGGCCCCGACCGTGCTCCCCTACCTCGGAGCCGTGGCCTGCGCCTTCCTGGCCGGTCCATGGGCCCGGAGCGACGACCAGCTCCAGCAGTACGAGATCGCGGGCATCCTGCTCGGTGTCGGGGTGGTGCTGTGGGTGCTGACCTGGCTGACCAACCGGGGCATCCGGGCCAAGAAGACGGGCTTCCGTGACATCGAGCACCTGGAGAAGTAGGCGCACACCGGTCGCTGTTGGTCTTCGACGAACAGCGGAACGGGTTCTGAACTACTCTCCTCCCTCGTGGGGGAGCCGGAAGGGACGGAGACGGCGGCACGGGCGCGAAGGGATCAGCTGAGCAGGTCCGCGATCGTCTTCCTCGCCGTCCTGGTCGGTGTGCTCGAACAAGTGGGCCGTTTCATGCCGGCCCAGCGCCCCCGCCGGCACCTCGACATCAGCTGGATGATGGGGCTGGACCTCGCGCGCGAAGAGGGCTTCAAGCACGGGACGGACTTCGTCTTCACCTACGGGCCCTGGGGCTTCCTGGCTTCTCCGACGGGCATCGACCTCGCTTCGCAGGTCGCCTCCGGGACGATGAGGATGATCGCGGTCGGGCTCCTGTTCGCCGCGCTCGCGGACACGCTGCGCTCCTGGCGCCTGCGCGTCGTCGTCGCCAGTGCGCTGGCCCTGCTCATCAGCAACGGGGGTCAGCCGGACTGGACCCTGATGCTCGCGATCATGGTCTGGACGCTCACCTGTGTGAGCCGTGGCGTCCGGGTGCCCCTGTGGGCACTCGCCCTGGTCGCGGCGGTCGCCGCCTTCCTATTCCAGGTGAAGCTCACGGTGGGACTCATTACCCTGGTGATGGTCGCGCTGCTCGTGATCTTGCATCGGCGTCGGGTCACTGCGCTGGCGGCATCCACCGGGTCGTTCGCAGTTGCCTTTGTTTTGCTCTGGGTGTTGGCGGGCCAATCACTGACCGCCTTGCCTCGCTGGCTGCGACTGGGGTGGGAGATCGTCGCGGGGTACGGCGACGCGATGGCGTACTGCGACGCGAACATCCTGATGATCTTCATGGTCCTCGCCGTGCTGGTGGCGGCAGTGACGACCGTGACGGCGCGGGGGCTCGGTTGCCCTGCGCGTCTCGGACTCCTGGGTGCACTGCTGTTCTTCGCGAAGCTCGCGCTCAGCCTCCCCGACGGCGGGCACCTGCTCCCGGGCTACGCGGGCGTGGCCGCCGTGGTGACGGTCCTGCTCGGGCTGCACCTGCCCCGACCCGCCAGGTGGGGGAGCGGAGGGATCCTGGTGTGCCTGTCCCTGCTGCTGTCCATCGGATCGCCGGTCATCCCTGCGCGAGACACGAGCATCGAGCCGTTCACGACCGACACCTGGGGCGAGGGTCGAGCCGACCGACTGTCGTCCGCGCGCGCCGAACTCATCGCCGATCTCGACGTGTCGGCACCTGTCCTGGCGGCGCTGGAGAACCATCCCGTGTCCGTCGACCCGTGGGAGATATCGGCGGTCTGGGCCTACGATCTCGAGTGGCGTCCGCTTCCGGTCTTCCAGCAGTACAGTGCCTACACGCCGAGGCTGGATGCCGAGAACGCTGCCGCGCTCCTGTCCGACCCGGAACGACGCGTCCTGCGCGAACGAGTGGCGGACCACGACCACAACCCGGTGTGGGTGACACCGGCGTACACGTTGGCCCTGGTCTGCAACTTCGAGGCGGTGGCCACCGATGGCGAATGGGCGGCACTCGCCCGCGGTGTTGACAGGTGCGGTGAGGAACGTGGCGTCTCGACCCACGAGGTGGAAGCGGACGAAGAGGTCACCCTCGAGGCCCCGGACTCCTCGCTGATCGCCGTCCGGTTCGTGCCCCAGCCCAGATCGCTGGGCGACCGGTTGCTGGGTGTCACCGGAGTCCAGCGGAACTTGTTGCACGCGACTCTCGACGGGGAGCGCTACCGCGTGCCGGAGGTGTTCGTCGCTGGGCCCCTCATCGTCGGGGCGCCCGAGGGGGAGGCGGTCTTGTTCGACCTCTCAGCTGCCACGAGGATCTCCTTCGACCGCGCCGGCCTGCTCGAGATCGTGGAGATCCCGCTCGCCGACCGCGAGTCGGAGTAGGTCGCGCCGCCGCCGGCACTGCGACTGACTACTCTCGGTCAACGTGACGGACCAGGAGGCAGACGCCGCGCGGGCGACCGCGACGACGACGCATTCCCGGTCCCGGCCGGTCGGTCTCCTGCTGGCGGCAGTGCTGGCGCACCTCGCGGGCTCTCGTCGACCTGCTCCGTGGCTGCTTGCCGCAACCGCGGCGCTCGCTGCGTTGGCCTTCCAGATCGAGTTCTCCGACGGGGTCCTCGCCATCGCCGCGGTCGGGCTCCTCACCCTCGTGACCTGGAGTCCGCGCGCGTGGCTGCTGAGTGCCGGCTCGTTCGTCACGGCCTCGATCGGCCTCTGGCTGGCGGCGGGGCAGCGATTGGCAGACCTGCCGGACTGGCTCCGGCTCCCGGCGCCGAGATCGTGGGCGGGTACGACGACGCCATGGCGTTCACCTCGACGAGCTGGATCGTCTGGCTGATGCTCGCGGGCGCCCTGGCGGCCGCGATCGCCGTCGTGTACGCACGTCGTCTCCCGCTTGCAGCACGGCTCGGCGCCCTCGGCCTCGTGCTCTTCGCGATGAAGACGGCCCTGACCCGGCCGGACGGACCTCACGTGCTGCCGGGCTACACGCTCGTCGTGCTCGTCCTGCTGGTCGCGTTCGTCGCCGGCACGCCGTTCGTCGTCCGGGCGTGGCCGCACCAGTCGCGCTGCTGCTCAGCCTGCTGATGATGGTCAACATGCCCATCCTGCCGCCGCGGCAGTGGTCGCCAGAAGCGCTTCCCATGGATGCGCTGCCGGCGGAGCACGCCAGACGAACCGACCAGGTCAGGAGTGATTTGGTCGAGGACCTCGCGATCAGCCCCGAGGTGCTCGGGGCCCTGCGCGGCCATCCGGTCTCGATCGACCCCTGGGAGATCTCCGCCGCCTGGGCGCACGAGCTGGACTGGGACCCGTTGCCCGTGTTCCAGGGATATTCCGCCTACACCAGCACCCTGGACGAGGCGAACGCCTCGGCGCTGCTCGCCGACCCCGACCACCGCGTGCTGCGAGAGGCTGGCACCTATGATCCAGGGCTACCAGGCCTGGGAGGGTCCCGGCCCCACGCTGGCCCTGTTGTGCACCTTCGAGGAGGTCGCCACCGATGCGCGCTGGTCCGTCTACGCGCGGGCAACGGATCGTTGTGGGGGAGAGCGCACGCTGATGTCCCCGCGGGTGTCGGCCGGCGAGTCGCTCGAGCTTCCCGAGCCGGACGACCCACTCGTCCTCGTGCGTTTCGAGCCCGACCCCCGACCATGGGTGGACCGGCTCATCGGGGTCCCCGACTTCCAGCGGAACCTCCTGCACGCACGCCTCGACGGCGTGGTCTACCGCGTGACCGAGGGGCTCGCGGGCGGCCCGCTCGTGGTGGGGTCGAGCGAGGACGAGTCGGTCCTCTTCGACGCGGCACCCGCCCGAAGCATTTCCTTCGACCGGACAGCAGAGCTCGAGATCGTCGAGATCCCGATCACCGGTCGCGAGTCGGATAGGGCGCTCCCCACCCGTACTCTTGACCGGTGAGCATCCCCACCCTCGAACAGCTGCACGCCATGCG
Source organism: Nocardioides sp. (assembly GCF_025964975.1). Lineage (GTDB taxonomy): Bacteria > Actinomycetota > Actinomycetes > Propionibacteriales > Nocardioidaceae > Nocardioides. The sequence continues at coordinate 1,019 of NZ_JAOPXV010000131.1, read as the reverse complement.
CCCGGTCCAGCAGCCGACCTACCCGGACGCGGACGCCGTCGCGGCCGCCGTCGCGAAGCTCCGGCTGTCTCCGCCGCTGGTGTTCGCGGGCGAGTGCGACGAGCTCAAGACCAAGATCGCCGCCGTCGGACGCGGTGAGGCGTTCCTGCTCGCGGGCGGCGACTGCGCGGAGACCTTCGCCGAGGTGACGGCCGACAACGTCCGCAACAAGCTCCGCGTGCTGCTCCAGATGGCGGTGGTCCTGACGTACGCCGCCTCGGTGCCGGTGGTCAAGATCGGCCGGCTCGCCGGGCAGTACGCCAAGCCTCGCTCCAGCGACCTCGAGACCCGCAACACGCCCGACGGTCCGGTGACGCTGCCCGCCTACCGCGGCGACGCGGTCAACGGCTTCGACTTCACCCCGGAGTCGCGCATCCCCGACCCGCAGCGACTCGTCGACGTCTACAACGCCTCCGCAGCGACGCTCAACCTCGTCCGGGCGTTCGTCACCGGTGGTTTCGCCGACCTGCGTCAGGTGCACACCTGGAACAACGACTTCGTGCGCGAGTCGCCGTATGCCCAGCGCTACGAGCTGGTCGCAGGCGAGATCGAGCGGGCCCTGACCTTCATGAAGGCCATCGGTGCCGACCCGGACGAGTTCCACCGCGTCGACTTCCACTCCAGCCACGAGGCGCTGCTGCTCGACTACGAGCACGCCATGACCCGTATCGACTCGCGGACCGGGCTGCCCTACAACGTGTCGGCCCACATGGTCTGGATCGGCGAACGCACCCGTCAGCTCGACGGCGCCCACGTCGAGTACTTCAGCAACATCCGCAACCCGATCGGCTGCAAGCTCGGACCGACCGCCACGGCCGACGAAGCACTGGGCCTGGCTGCCAAGCTCAACCCGGACAACGAGGCGGGCCGCCTCACCTTCATCACCCGCTTCGGCGCGGAGAAGATCCGCGACGGCCTGCCGCCGCTCGTCGAGAAGGTCACCGCTGAGGGCGTCCAGGTCACGTGGGTCAGCGACCCGA
>NZ_JAOPXV010000128.1 GCF_025964975.1 Nocardioides sp. | reverse complement strand
TCGTGATCGACGCGCGCGCCGAGGCGGCGTACGCCGGCAAGGGCGAGGTCCAGACGCGGCGCTGGACCGAGAAGCACGGCGACAACACGGTCACCTACTACGCGGCGGACGTCTACCGCGTCGACCGCTCGGTCGCCTTCACCGTCGACGACCTGACGATCGAGGGCGCAGCCGATCGTGCGCAGTTCGACGGGTCGACCACCAACAACATCATCAACACGATCCTCCCGTTCGACACCAAGAACGCCGTGCAGTGGAACTCCAGCTATCTCGTCGGGTTCACCAGCGAGAAGCGCGACCGTGACGTCGAGGACATGAAGCCCGTCCTGGAGGACCAGTTGCTGTCCATCGGTCGCTCGCAGGTGCATGCCTCCCTCGGCCAGTTCGACCGCGGGGTGCGATGGGAGCAGGAGCAGGTCAACGTGGCCGGCTCGCGCTGGGTCTCCATGTATCTCCCCGTCTGGCTCTACTCCTACTACCAGGAGAACACCAAGATGTTGCACTACATCGCGGTCAACGCCCGCACGGGAGAGACGATGGGCAGCGTCCCGGTCTCGCAGTGGCGGCTCATCGCCGCCGCCATGACCGTCGGGACCTTCCTGGAAGGCATCGCGGGCTACATCCTGGTGGCCTCCGCATGATCGCCGGCATGATCACCGAGATCGCGGTGATGGCCTCGGACGACGACGGTCTGGCGTGGCTGCTCGCGGCCGGGCCGGCCGGTGCCGCAGCCACCTATTGGGCGCTGTACCGCTACTACCGCAACAACGACAAGTCCCACGCGTTCGAACGCGACACCCTCATCGAGGCGCAGCCGGTTCAGGGCCAGGAGGAGAAGATCAAGCACATCTCCAGGACCCAGGACTCCGACATCGACGGTGACAACTCCGAGCAGCACCGCAAGCGCGTCGAGCGGATGTCCTGACCCAGCACTGGCGGCCGCCGAGCCGACGGGGACCCGACCCGGGGGCTCGTGCTCCCTTGCGCCCACGGACACGGACAGCGGTCGTCCGGTGTCACCTGGTGGCAGCGAACCACCGCTGTCCTTCAGACACCCGACTGCGCGCACGGGCCGTCGGAACAGCCCTCGGCGACGACGCGGACGGTCGACGCCGGATGGCCGACCAGCCCCTCGGGCGGCCGGGTGGGCCGGGCAGTGAAGTCGCCGCCGCAGTTGGGACACACACCCCGCAGGATCGTGTCGACGCAGCCACGGCAGAACGTGCACTCGAACGTGCAGATCACCGCGTCCGGGGCGGTCGGCGGCAGGTCCTTGTCACAGCACTCGCAGTTGGGTCTCAGCTCCAGCACCTGATGATGGTGACGCATCGGCGTGACCGGCGCCGCCCGATTGCTGCCTGGGTACGTCGAAGTGCAGCCAACGACGGATCTAGGCGATGGCCCGGGCGTGGATCTCGTGACCGGCAGCACGATCGAGGAACGGTTGACGGTGCCCGCGGGCCACGTGGGCGTGGTTCGAAAGGCCTGATGCTCGCGGCACAGCGACGCTCGGAGATCCTGGCGCTCCTCGAGCGCGACCGGATCGTCCGGGTCACCCGCCTGGTCTCGGCCCTCGGCGTCTCCGACATGACCATCCGTCGCGACCTGGTGGCGCTGCACGAGCAGGGCGCCCTGGAGAAGGTGCACGGCGGGGCCGTCGTACGCGCCGAGCCCAGCACCGCCGAGCCGGGCTTCGAGGCCAAGTCCGACCGCCAGCTGCGCAGAAAGAGGCGATCGCCGCCCGCGCAGCCCAGCTGGTGCACCCGGGCTGCGCCATCGCCGTCTCGGCCGGCACCACGACGTTCGCTTTCGCCCGGCATCTGGTGGCCATCCCAGGGCTCACCCTCGTCACCAACTCGGTCTGGGTCGCGGACCTGCTCCACCGTGCCCGGGTGCCCAGCCACACGGTGCTCCTCACGGGCGGTGTGCGGACGCCCTCGGACGCCCTGGTGGGTCCGATGGCGATTGCCGCCCTGCGCTCGTTGCACCTCGACGCGGTCTTCATGGGCGTGCACGGGATGGACGCGGCAGCCGGCTTCAGCACGCCCAACCTCCTCGAGGCGGAGACCAACCGCGCGATGATCGCGAGTGGTCGCCGACTGGTCGTGGTCGCCGACGCCACCAAGTGGGGAGGGTCGGGCTCCGCTCGATGGCCGCCCTGTCGAAGGCCTCGACCATCATCGCCGACGACGGGCTCTCCCCGTCCGCGCGCCAGTGGCTCTCCGAACACGTCGACGAGCTGCTCCTGGTCGCGCCGGCGGAGGGCTTGGACGGTCCGGACAGCTCCTCCGCAGCGGCCGTCTCGGCCAGCCATCACGCCACGCAGGCCGTTCGGTAGCCCTCCGGACCGGGTCTGCGGACTAGCCCACCGCGCCCGGTTGTCGGCGGGATCCACGCGATCGTGAGAACAGGAGTACGGTCGTCGGCAGGAGCAGGTGTCAAACCTCGTGTGAGACCGACTTGCTCCAGGTCCCGTGGCTTCAAATCCCTCGGCCGCCCCAGGTTGAGCCTTGGGAAGTCTGAGCCGCTCACGGTCACTCACCGTGGGCGGTTCTTTTTTCTTCGTCAGCGCAGCAACTTCGCGATCCCGTTGGTGAGCTTGACGTCGTAGAACCCCGAGTTGGCGTCGGTGTACCAGACCGATCCGCGCTTCGGGTCCCACGCGGGGGCGGACATCGCGTAGGAGCCGGCGACGTCGGGAAAGCTCGGCCTGCTGCCGGGCCGCTGGGGCCGGTTGAAGTAGGCCACCTCGCGCGGGTGCTCCACATCGCTGATGTCGAAGAGCCGCAGTCCCGACAGGATCATCGAGCAGCCGGCGATCTTCGGATCGGTGCGCTTCGGCACTGAGCAGTAGTGACCGGCGTAGCCCTGCGCGGGGAAGTTCGCGCCGGGGTCGGTGTACTGCTCGCCTCCGTGCACCTCGGGCTGGTGGGCCTCGAGCCGCAGGTGAGAGACGACGAACGGGTGGCGAGGGTCGTCGACGTTGATGATCCGGCCTGCTCCGACCGGCGCGTCGGGCTGGTCGGAGGCGCCCTTGAGCGAGAACAGGTCGGCGTACTCGTCCATCTCCAGCAGGTAGTCGTGGCCGTCCTGGGTGAAGGGCTCGGCCGACTGCGGGATCGAGGCCTCCGGCCACGTCAGCTTGGAGAGCAGGGTCGGCATCGCCCCGACCACCCGGTCATGCACCGCGCTGACGTCGAGGATGTCGAGGCCGGTGCCGCCCATCAGGTCGAGCGCCGCCAGGTCGGGGTTGCCGATGTTGGCGGCATACATCGTGTCGCCGTCGGCGGAGAAGCGCAGACCGTGATAGCCGACGCCCGGCTGGACCATGACCGGGGTGGGCAGCCGGGGGTCGGCGAGATCGATCGCGACGAGGGTCCCGGAGGTGCTGGCCGTCCAGAACGTCCGGCCGTCCGGCGCGAAGCCGCTCTCATGACCGAGCACGCCGCTCGGGGTGCTGGAGAGCAGCTTCGGGCGGCGGCAGTCGCTCTTCACGTCATAGACGTCGAGGACACCGGGATAGGTCGCAGCGGTCCCGAGAGAGGCGACGAGCAGCCCCCGCCTCCTGTTGAGCAGCAGGGACTCGTGCGGGCTCTGCATGGCCGGGGTGACGAGGGTGGCGGTCTGTCGTGGCCGCTTCGGGTCGTCCATCGCCAGGACGATGACGCCGAGGCCGGACCTCACGTTGTAGACGAGGTCGCGAGGGAAGACGAGCGTGCTGTCGTAGAAGGCGCAGGTGTGGCCCTTGGCATCGGTGAACCGGTGCACCTTGAACCCGCCCGACGTGCCTCGGTGGGAGACGGCCCGGGCGTTGCAGCGGTAGCCGCTGTCGACTCGTCCGGACGCGTAGTCGCTGGCCGGCACCCGGCCCTGGATGTCGGTCTCGGGCCGCGAGCCCTTGCCGCAGTCGGCGCGCGGGACCGGGAGGGGCTCTCGACCCCCCTCGGCGCCACCACCCGTGACAGCGAGCAGCCCGCCGGCCGCGAGCACGCCGGCCAGCAGCGTGAGGAGGAGGCGCCGGGCAGCTGGTCGGGGGGTCAGGGGCATGGTCACTCCAACGAGTCGGTTGACGAGACGGTACGGCGAAGCGCGGAGCCCGGACAGGGTCGTCGCCCTCCCCACGTAGTCTGGAACGCATGAGCACCGTCGACCTGACCGCCGAGTCCTTCGAGCAGACCGTCACCCGCGAGGGCATCACCATCGTCGACTTCTGGGCCTCCTGGTGTGGCCCGTGTCGTCAGTTCGCGCCCGTCTTCGAGGCGGCCGCGGAGGCGCACCCGGACATCACCTTCGGCAAGGTCGACACCGAGGCCGAGCAGGAGCTCGCCGCGCAGGCGGGCATCACCTCGATCCCGACGCTGATGCTCTTCCGCGACGGGATCCTGCTCTTCAACCAGGCGGGCGCCCTGCCCCCGAAGGCTCTGGGCGATGTCATCGAGCAAGCTCGTGGGCTCGACATGGACGACGTACGCCGCCAGGCCAGCGCCGCCCAGGACGCAGCCGCGTCCGGTGAGGTCACCCTCGACGACTTCGCCGCGGCACACGCGATGGGCGCCTTCGTGCTGGACGTGCGGGAGGACCACGAGTTCACGGCCGGACACGTCCCGGGCGCCGTACACATCTCCATGAACGACGTGCCGGAGCGACTCGCGGAGGTCCCCACCGACCGCCAGGTCATGGTGATCTGTCAGAGCGGCGGTCGTAGCCGGGCGATCGCGGACTACCTGAAGGCCCAGGGAGTCGACGCCTTCAACGTCACCGAGGGCACCCAAGGCTGGGCCCAGCGCGGCTGGCCCCTGGACCGCTGAGCGGCCCCTTCACAGCATCCGCGGCAGCAGCCGTTTCGTCAGGGCCATCGCGACGTGCACGGCCAGCACCACGAAGAACACCACGTGGCCGGCGACGTGCATCCACAGCAGGTCGTCGTCGCCACTGAGCACCAGGACGAGGCCGGTGCCTGGGACCACGATGAGCAACGTCAGCAGTGAGCGCTCGGTCCAGGTCGACAGGACCCGCTGGCGGTCGCTCAGCTGCTCGGCCCACGGCGGCAGGCTGCCGACGCGTCGCCATACCAACCTGGTGATCGCGAGCGCGATGATGAGAACACCCAGCGACACGTGCAACGTGAGCAGCGGCTCGTCGAACACGTCGTACGCCGCATCATCACCCCCCCGCCCGCGCCCGCGGCCGGACTCGCCGCCACGCCCCCGACCTCGTCCGCGCCCGCTCCCGTCGTCGGGATCCATCGCGTAGCCGACGACGAACTGCATGAGGAGCGCCAGCACCGTGACCCAGTGCAGCGACTTGGTCGCCCACCCGTAGCCGTCCGATCCGTTGCGCAGCACAGCGCGACGTTATCAACGGCGCTTGGCCCGTCAGTGCACCGTCACGCAGCCGGCCTGCACGTCCCACCTCTGGTCGAGCCGGACGTTCGACAGCAGGCGCCGGTCGTGGGAGACGAGCAACAACGTGCCGTCGTAGGTGTCCAGCGCCTGCTCGAGCTGCTCGATCGCGGGCAGGTCGAGGTGGTTGGTGGGCTCGTCGAGCACCAGGAGGTTGACCCCTCGCGCCTGGAGGAGCGCCATCGCCGCGCGCGTGCGCTCTCCGGGCGAGAGCCGTCCGACCAGGCTGGCGACCTGGTCGGCCTTCAACCCGAACTTCGCGAGCAGCGTCCGCACCTCCCCCGACGTCATGGCTGGTACGGCGCCCTCGAACGCGTCGCCCAGAGGCTGGTCGTCGGGCAGCGAGGTGCGCGCCTGGTCGATCATGCCCACCGCCACGCTGGCTCCCAGGGACGCCCGACCGTCATCGGGGGCGACGTGACCCAGCAGCAGGTCGAGGAGCGTGGTCTTCCCCGCGCCGTTGGGCCCGGTGATCGCGACGCGGTCCCCTGCCGCGACCTGCAGCGAGACCGGTCCCAGGACGAAGTCGCCCCGCCGCGCGGTGGCCGCGTCGAGGGTGGCGACCACGCTCGACGACCGTGGAGCCGTGGCGATGTCGAACTGCAGCACCCACTCCTTGCGCGGCTCCTCGACCTCCTCCAGACGCGCGATCCGCGACTCCATCTGACGCACCTTCTGTCCCTGCTTCTCCGAGGACTCCGTCTGGGCCTTGCGCCGGATCTTGTCGTTGTCGGGAGCCTTGCGCATCGCGTTGCGAACTCCCTGGGAGCTCCACTCCCGCTGCGTACGTGCCCGCGCCTGCAGGTCGGCCTTCTTGTCGGCGAAATCGTCGTAGGCCTCGCGGGCGTGGCGCCGGGCGACGGCCCGCTCCTCCAGGAAGGCGTCGTAGCCGCCGTCGTACACCGAGACCTGCTGCTGCGCCAGGTCGAGCTCGACGACCCGGGTGACACAGCGGGCCAGGAACTCCCGGTCGTGCGAGACGAGCACCACGCCTGCGCGTAGGCCGCGCACGAAGGACTCGAGCCGCTCGAGGCCCTCGAGGTCGAGGTCGTTCGTCGGCTCGTCGAGCAGCACGACGTCGAAGCGACTGAGCAGCAGCGCCGCCAGGGCGACTCGCGCTGCCTGGCCCCCGGACAAGGACGTCATGAGCGCGTCCAGGCCGACGGTGAGACCGAGCTCGGCAAGAGTGGCAGGCGCCCGGTCCTCCAGGTCGGGGGCACCGCTGGCCAGCCAGTGGTCGAGAGCCACCGCGTAGTCGTCGCCCGCTCCGGGTGCATCGACCTCGAGCGCCGTCGCGCCGGCCTCCATCGCTGCGGTCGCTGCGGCTGCGCCTGTCCGCCTCGCGAGGTAGCCGCCCACGGTCTCCCCGGGGACGCGTTCGTGCTCCTGCGGGAGCCAGCCGACGAAGGCGTCCGCGGGAGCTGTGGACACGGTGCCCGCCATCGGGGCGGTGTCGCCGCTCAGCAACCGCAGCAGGGTGGACTTGCCGGCGCCGTTCGCACCCACCACCCCGACCACGTCGCCGGGCGCCACCGTCAGGTTCAGGGACTCGAAGAGGGTGCGGTGTCCGTGACCACCGGCCAGGTCCTTCGCTACCAGGGTGCCGCTCACCGGCGCAGCCTAGTCGTCGGCCGCTGCCTGCGTGGCTTCGGCGTACGCCGCCGGTGCGCGCTCGAGTCGCTCTCCGCGGGTACGACGCACCGCGGAACGGCGGTGCGTGGCGCACGGAGGATCGGCTCGGCCCGCTGTTGGCGTCTTGATCCCTGCCGGAAAGGTGTCGCGGCGCGCTCGGGCGGGCCCAGGTGTCGGATGTGAGATTTCGGTCGGTGTCGGTGGGCATATCGGGCTCGCTCGCCACGCTGCTACGGGTCCCCCGAAACGACTGGTGGTGGTCGCTTGTCGGGCTTCCACCCGTCGCAAGCCGTGTGCGTCTGGACGCCGCTCACGGCATCCGTCCGGAGGGCTATCCGGGTAGCACGTCGACTGTCGGCCGCCGACCTGTTTCAGTCCCGCTCAGGGTGAGTTCGGCAGTACGTGTCGCCGTCTCCCGGCGTCGGTTGATCCATGGACCACCTTGTCGCATGCGAGCCGCGTCGAACCGCCCACTATGACGCGCGCCAATTGGTGCCCCAACCGACGATGAATACTTGCAAATAACTGATCAAAGTCCGGGTTTGGCCATTTGTGCTTCCCGAATCTACTTGCTTTCGGCGTTGGAACTCTGCGATGCGGCGTTCGCGACCGTAAGGTCGTCGGACGGAAAGAACATCTCCGGATCTGTCGTGGAACACGCGTGACGGTGTGCCAGTCACGGCGCCAGCCAACCGGCTTGGCTCCTAGGCGCGGTCGCCTGGCTCGAGGTCTCGAATCGATCGAATGCGGTAGTGACACCGAGGTTGCTTGCGGGTCGCCACGCCCGATGGGCCGAGGTCCGACCGACCGGACTTGTGTGCCCGGCCCGTCCACGTGCAGCCGGCCAGAAGTGGTTTCGCGTACTTCAGCCGACTACCGTTTCGTCTCGCTCGAGTCCATGCACCTTTGCGACCGCCAGAATGGCCGCCTCGTGACCAGGTCGTGCGGCGATTTGGATGGGTCCCTCACGCGTGGGGCATGTCAGGGCGGGCCAACCGAGTTCGTTGTATACCGGCGTGTACTTCAACAGTCGGTCACCGACCACGAACTCATCACGTTCGTAGTCGGCCTCAGCTTCTGCAACGGTTGGAGCAGGCCCGTCGAAGACAGGACCGATGAATACGTCGAAGTGCCGAGCGGTTTCAATGAACGTGGCTCGCCAATCGAGCAACTCGTGACGCGCGTCGTCGGCCCCGGTCCTGGGGAGCGTGAACTTCCACTGCAGGTCCTTGCCGAACTGCTGGGCGTCTGACTCGATGGCCTTGGCATGTACTCGCCAAACTTCATCTCGGAACACGGTCCAGTGAGCGTGGGGGAGTGTCGGCGGAAGAAAATTGTCGCCTAGTCGGCCGATGGTGAGGCGATCAGGATCGGGGAGAACAGGCAGCCCCATCACGCGCTGCAAGTCTGCCACGTCCGCAGCGAAGTATCCGAGTGAGTCGAAGCTGGGAGCTAGTGGGGTCACGCCGAGCATTGACCCGTGTCCGTGCGCGAGTTTGAAGCCGTAGACATTGCAGCAGGCGGCCGGGATCCGGGTGGAACCGCTGGTGTCCGTTCCGATGCCGATGTCGATCACGCCGGCCGCAACAGCTGCAGCAGATCCCCCACTGGACCCACCGGCGGTGCGGAGGCGGTCGAGGGGATTCAGGACAGCTCCGAAATGAGGGTTGTACCCGCTCACTCCGTATGCGTATTCGTTGAGGTTGGTCTTGCCGAACACTGTGGCACCTCTAGCTCTGAGGTCGGCGATGGCCGGCGCATCGCTTCGGGCGATCTCATCGACACCTCGGAGCGCACCGTTGGTGGTGTGAAAGCCAGCGACGTGCATGTTGTCTTTGACGCCCACCGTGAGTCCGGCAAGGTCGCCCCTCACCAGGGATCGGGGCGGCTCGGGCTCGAACGATATGAAGCTGGCTAGGGAGGGGTCGTACCGGTCGGACGACGTTCTCCTCGGCGGGGCTGTGGTCATGCTCCAAACCATCCTTGTCGCTAGGTGTACGGGTGAGCATAACTTGCGCAAGCGTTTGGCCAACCGCTTGCGCAGGATTCGGTTTCGGTTTAGCGTCTGTGCTCCATCGAACCGGGAGTGACCCAATGCACACCAACCTGAACCGTCTGGCCTCAACCCTCGTGGGTCCGAAAAAGACCAAGACGCTGTCCCTGACCGTCGCCGTTGCGCTTGGCGCCGCAGCGACCCTTAGCGCCTGCGCACCTGGAGGAGGCGCAACTGGTAGCGAGGATGAGGTGGTGATCGGCGTCCTTGCGCCTGTCACTGGCTTCATGTCCACCCACGGCACAGCGATCCGTGATAGCGCCAAGCTCGCGGCTGAGGAGATCAACGCGAACGGGGGCATGGATGGCAAGGATGTGAAGCTCGTGTTCGCCGACGGCGCGTCCGACCCGGCGACCAACACGCAGCGGGCTCGCGAGCTCGTCGGGCGAGACGGCGCGCAGTTCCTCATCGGAACCGGCAGCAGCGCGGAGACTCTTGCAGTCGTGCCGGTGGCCTCGGAGAACAAGGTGCCCTTCATCTACTCGCTGGACGGCGAGATCAAGACCTGCCTGCCCGGCGACCCGACGAAGGTCAACCCATACGTGTTCGCCTCCGGCCCGACGCCGGAGATGCTCTTGGAGTCGTTCCTCCCGAACGTCATGGAGCAATCGGGCAAGAGCGTCTACTTCCTCGGCTCCGATTACGTCTTCCCCCGGAGTCTCACCGCGGTGGCGAAGCGGATCGTCGAGGAGAACGGTGGCACGATCGTGGAGGAGAAGTACACGCCCACGGACAGCACCGACTACTCCGCAGAGATCAGCGCAATCTTGAAGGCGAAGCCCGAGATCCTCTTCCTGACCCTGCCCGGCGCCGATGGCGTGACGTTCGTGCGCCAGGCTCGCCAGGCCGGAGTGTTCGACAACATGCTGGTCACTGGCTCCGCGACCTTCGACACCGAGAACTACTCGGGATTCGGCCAAGAGGCAGACGGAGTCATCGTCGTGAACAGGTACAGCGAACTTCTCGATACACCCCAGAACGAGCCCTACGTGTCGGCGCACAAAAAGACCTACCCTGACCAGACGAACCCCCTCGGTCCCACCGGCGCAGCTGGCTCCTACGGCTCTCTACTCGCCCTGGACGCCGCCGTTGAGGAGGCTGGATCGACGGACGCGGAAGACGTGATCGAAGCACTCGAGGGCCTCTCGGTGGATCTGCCCCAGGGCACCGTCACCGTCAACCCCGACAACCACATGTTTGACCAGCAGCTTTACCAGATGAAGATCGAGAACGATAACTACACCGTTCTCGAGGATCTCGGTGTCGCCAGCCACCCGGGTTTCGATGGATGTTCCGTCGAGTGACTTCTGCACACTGCGCGCTGGAAACTGGAGGTACCAAGTGGACATCATCCTGAACGTCACTGTCTCAATCGCGATCACGTTACTGATGGCGGCCGGTCTGTACATCGTGTACGGGCTGATGAACGTGATCAATATGGCTCATGGAGAACTGCTGACCATCGGTGCGTACACAGTTGTCATCCTGACGGCATCAGGTGCGCCGTTCTGGGTCGGCGTGGTGGCGGGAGCGGCAGCAGCGGGAGTCGCAGGGCTGTGCGTCGAGGCACTGGTGATTCGCCGGCTCTACAGCGTTGGAGGCCTGTCGACGCTTCTCGCCACGTGGGGCGTAGCGATCGTTATCCAGCAGCTGCTGCGCATCGTCTTCGGGCCGTCTGCCCAGTTCGTGTCCGCCCCTGTCAATGGCACCAGCAACGTCCTGGGGACTAGTTACTCGACCTATCGCCTCCTGTTTCTAGGCGCGGCGATCCTGGTGTTGGCAGCCCTCACCGTAGCGTTCACCCGCACGTCTTGGGGCCTGACCATCCGGGCAACCATGGACGGCGCGGACAAGGCCGAGGCGGTCGGCATCAATTCTCGGCGCGTGTATATGGCCACTTTCATCGTGGGAAGCGCTGTGGCCGGACTGACGGGTGCGCTGATCGCGCCGCTCGCCTCCGTGACTCCGCTCATGGGTACGCAGTACGTGGTGCAGGCGTTCCTCGTCGTCATGGTGGGGGGTGTCGGCAGTCTGTACGCACCCCTCGCGGGTGCGGTGCTGATCGGTGGCCTGTCCAGTTTGATGACAACATTCCTGGACGCCACGACCGCTCAGGTCATCGTCCTTGCGGCCGTCGTGGTTGCGATCTACTTCCGACCCAACGGCCTCGTCGGAACGGCGGACCTGCGATGACCATGACTGCAAGCAGACCAGCGGAAGCGCCCGCGGCCCCTCGCCGCTGGCCCAGGCTGCTCCTCCCAACAGCGATGGCCGGTCTGGTCCTGTACCTGGTTACGACTGGAGTGACAGCACAGCCGTACGGCTTGTCAATCCTGACCAGCGCCATGATCTTCGGACTCTACGCCGCTGGCGTTGACATGAGCTGGGGCCACGGCGGCATTCTCATGCTCGGCTCGGCGCTGTTCTTCGGCCTCGGCGCCTACGGCATGGCTTATGCCATCACCAATGACATCGAACCGCTCGTCGCATACCCGATCGTCCTGGCGTGTTCAGTACTCTTGGGCCTGCTCATCGCCTACGTGGGCTTCCGATCACGTGCCGCACAGATCCAGTTTGGCCTCATCGGTCTCGCCGTCGCACTGGCGTTTCAACGGCTCGCCGTGAGTGCGTACGACCTGACGGGCGGGTCGAACGGCCTCACCGGTGTCACCGGCCCTTCTATAGCCGGTGTCGAACTGACCGACACTCGGGCCTACTACTTCTTCGTCCTGACGGTCACGAGTGTCATTGCCCTAGGGCTCTGGTGGATCCAGCGCAGCGCGTGGGGCGACGCGGTTCGTGCAATCCGCGACGACCGTGACCGGGCTGAATCATTGGGCTATCCAGTCAACGCGATCCGGTATCAGGTTGTTGCCATAAGCGCTGCGGTTGTTACTACCGCAGGAGCGCTGTTTCCGTCGGTGTCTGGCACCGCCTACCCCGAGCTCTTCGGAATCGCATTCAACATGCAGGCGCTCGTATGGGTCGCGATCGGCGGCGGGGGCACGCTCTTCGGTCCTCTGCTCCTGGCCTTCGGATTGACGGTCAGCCAGAGTTACCTCGCTGGCGTGTCGGTCGATTACTACCTGTTGGTCATCGGGGTTCTCTTCGTCGTCACTGTCGTCGCCGCACCTCAGGGCATCGGCGGCCTCGTCCGCGACGCGATCAGGAAGGTGGCTCGCCGGTGACTTCTCACATGCAGCACAAGTCAGTTCCGGACGGCTCTTTGAGCACATCCACAGCCGCGCCGGCCTTACGTGTCGATTCGCTCGTCAAGCGCTTCGGCGGACTAGTTGTGGCCGACGACATCACTTTCGAACTGCAACCGGGCGAGACGAAGTGCCTCATCGGTCCCAACGGTGCTGGCAAGAGCACATTCGTCAACCTGGTGACCGGCTTTGCGGCCCCGGACGCCGGTACCGTCCACCTAGACGGGGAGGACATCACTTCGCTTGGGACGAGCAAGCGTCGACAGCTCGGTATCGCGCGAACGTTCCAGACCGCTCGTGTCCTCGAAGAAGCGTCACTGTTTGCGAACGTGCTCTTGGCTCTGCGGTTCCGAACCCGCCCATCAACTCTGATGAGGAGAAGTAAGAGTTCGACCGAGGAGCGAGACCGCGTGGACTGGGCACTGTCGCAAGTGGGCCTACATGCTCGCGCCGACACGGTGAGCGGCTCTCTCCCCCACGGGCAGAAACGCCTCCTCGAGATTGCCATGGCCCTAGCTGACACTCCTAAAGTTCTGCTATTGGACGAGCCGGCAGCAGGCATGTCGTCTCGGGAAACGGAAGAAGTCGCTGAGGTGATCCGATCGGTTCGCGGGGGCATCGCGACCCTTGTGATTGATCACGACATGACCTTCATTCGACAACTCGACACCGCAGTTGCCGTACTGCATCGTGGTGCATTGGTCAGGCAAGGCCGCATCGACGACCTGCAAAGTGACCCATTCGTCCAAGAGATCTATCTAGGAGTTCCGGATCATGATTGAGCACGGCACGCCGGATGTAACTCCCGCGACAGTTGACGTCCGGCCCGACAACGGGTCTCTCCTCAAGGTGACGGCCGTGCGCGCAGGGTACGGGGACTCCACAGTTCTTGAGGGGGTCTCCTGTCACGTGTCCGCAGGTGAATTTGTTGCATTGATTGGCCGAAATGGCGTCGGCAAGTCCACGCTGATGAAGGCCGTGACCGGTCGTCTGCCCGTGAGATCGGGCGCGGTGACGTGGAAAGGCGTAAACCTGGAGCGTTGGTCCAGTCACCGTCGAGTCCGCAATGGCATGCGGTGGGTCGATGAGGACCGCGGTGTCTTTCCCAATCTCACGGTCGGCGAGAACCTCGCAGTCGCCGGGAAGCCTCTACCTCGATCGTTGGCGTACTCGGTGGACGCGATAATGGACAACTTTCCCAAGTTGCGTGAAAAGAGCGCTCAAAGGGCCGCTTCGCTCAGTGGCGGGGAACAGCGTATGCTTGCCTTGGCGCGAGCCATCGCCGCCCGGCCTGAACTCCTCATGCTCGACGAGTTCTCAGAGGGCTTGCAACCGTCAATCGTACAAGAGCTCATCGCGACTCTTCGTGAGGCGAATCGCGATGGACTGGGAGTTCTGATGGTCGAGCAGAACGTCCGTTTGGCGGTGAAGTATGCCGAGCGTGCCTACGTCATGGACAAGGGCCAGATCGTTCACGAAGGGACCGCGCAGGCCCTACGCGAAGACGAGGCGCTGCTCCAGAGATATCTCGTCGTGTAGTGAACACCCGAAATTAGGTAAGGTCTTGTCGTGAGTGCTCAGAGACCGCAGTCGACATCCAGGCCCACGTTGCGGACCATCGCAGGATTCTCGGGAGTCCACTACTCGACCGTCTCGCGGATCCTCCGCGGAGATGTGCAGCGCACGACGGTTGAGACCCGCGAACGAGTGCTGAAAGCGGCGGAAGAACTCGGATACCGACCGGACTTCGCGGCACGGGCGCTCGCGACTGGGCGCAGCCAGACGCTGGGACTGCTCGTCCCGGACATGCGCGACCCGGTATTCTCGCACCTGCACGCTGGCGTTGAACGCGGCGCCCACGAGCTCGGATACCGCGTATTGGTATATCCCATCGGCAACGACGGCTCACGTTTCGCGGACGGCATTGAGAACATCCTGCAACGTGGGGTAGACGGCATCGTTGACGCTACAGCTCATTTTGGAGCTGACGCCGATAGGGCGACCCGGGAGCTGGTACGAAATACTACGCCCTATATTCAGGCGAACAGGTTCTCCGGCGAGCTGTCGCGGATAGCGGGCGACGATGTTCTTGGCGGGCGCCTGGCGACCGAGCACCTGCTGTCGCTCGGTCATCGCCGGATTGGGTTCATCGCGGGGGAACGGGTGTACAGCACCACTTCAGGACGGCTCGATGGCTACCGCGAGGCACTCGACAATGCCGGAGTTCCGTACGACGAAGACCTAGTCTTCACTCGTCATTACAGTTTGTCGTCAGCTGCGAGCGGCGCCAATCGTCTGTTCGACCTGGAGAATCCGCCGACGGCGATCTTCGTTGGCGACGACTCGCTGGCTATGGCAGTGATCCGCGCGGCTTGGGACCGCGGTCTGCAAACTCCGCGAGATCTGTCGGTGGTGGGATACAACAACGTGCTGATGTCGGGTGTATTCATCCCTTCCCTCACCACCATCGACAATCCTCTCGAGGAAATTGGGCGCTTGGCGGTGGAACGACTGCTCGGTGCTGACGCTTACGCACACCAGGTCATCGAACTGACGCTTCCCGTTCGACTCGTTGTTCGGGAATCAAGCGCTCCTCTCAGAAGAAACAGTTGACGCGGCAATATCGTGACCTTCGACTCGACGTCATAGAGCATCTGCACGACTGAGAACGCTCGCGAACGACGCAAAACAACGACTTGAGCCATTTCCGAGACGCAACTCTCCGGTAACAAGCTTGTCGTTTCTGCTACAGCGGCGTCAGAGCTGGGCGCTTCCGGCTCCATTGGTCTTGAGTAGCCGACGTTGTGGAAGGCGATACCAGTTCGAGGTTCCGTCTGCTCCGATAGCCACCACCGACCTCACTGGCCCCACCCGGCACGCATGCGGGCTGACGCCTGAACGCGTGACGTTTCAGAGCCCGGCGGCTTCACGCGTGTCACAGGTAAGCCCGGGACGGGTGTGTCATACCGGCTCCCCATTGTTGTCAACCGGTGGTCTGGGGTGTCTTGGATCCGGTGGTCTTCCGCGCGGTCCTCGGCGGTTGTAGCGTCGGTTTCGCGGGTCCGGGAAGTGGCTGATCCGAAGTGTCGATGTGCGGGGGCAGGTCGACCGCGCTGGATTCTTGAGACGCCCCGCAGTGCCCTCCCGGACCCGCACCAACGTCTTCGATGGCGGAGCGTTGGGCGTCGGCGAGGAGTTGTCGGTAGAAGGCGTCGGAGATCCTGCGCTTGAGGCACCGCAGCGCTTCGAGCTTGGTCTTGCCGGCGGCGAGCTTGCGTCGGTAGTAGGCCCGACCTTCGGTGTCGAGTCTGATCTGGCTGATCGCGGCGATGTGGATCATGTGGTTCATCCGCCGGTTCCCGGCCCGCGACAACCGGTGCCGGTTCTGCTCACCAGACGAAGCGTCCAGGGGTGCGGTGCCGGTCCAGGACGCGAACCGGTTGCGGTCCGCGAACCGCGTGACGTCACCCACGTCGGCCAACGTCGGGGCAGCGACCACGGGCCCGACACCGCGCAGGTCCATGAGTCGTGACCCGCGTTCTTTGACCAGGACCTTGAGCTCGGCGGTGGCCTTCTTCATCTTCGCCTCGACCGCGACCAGGTCAGCGAGCTCCTCGGCAGCAATCCGCCGGCGGGTCTTCCCGGCGATGTCACGCGGGCGCACCGACGCCAAGATCGCCTTGACCTGCAGGGCGGTGAGGTCCTTCTTGGCCGTGCCCGGGACCAGTTCGGCCAGCAGCCGTTGGAGCCGGTTCACGGTCTGGACCCGGAGTCGGGTGAGTTCCTCACGGCGGTCACACAGCATCCGCAGCGCTTCGAGCTCACCGTCGCGGCGCAGCACCCGCAGGGTCGTGGTGCGGACCGCGACGATCGCGATCGAGTGCGCGTCGCGGGCGTCGGTCTTGCGGTTATGACCGGTGTCGAAGAGCCGCACCCGGGCCGCGAGCTTGGCCGGCACGTCCACGACATCCTCGCCGGCCTCGAGGAGACGCTGGGCCAGCGGGCGGCCGGCGCCGTTGGACCCCTCGATCACCCACCGCCGGTCGGGCCACTGCTTCACATACGTGCGCATCGCGGTGTAGCCGGCGTGGTCGGTGCGGAACCGACCGGACCCGAGGAGCTTCTCGTGGGAGTCGACGACCTCGATCGTGGCCGACAACTTGTGGGGATCGACCCCAATGATCACCTTCGCCATAGCGTTCTTCTCCTGCTTCCTCGTACCGGTAGGGACGGCGAGGTGGGCAGTGCTACTACGAGCTGGGCAGTCCCCTTTCGAGCCACGCCTCGTCACAGTGTCCGACGGACTGCAGACCGGAAGAGAGCCATACCAACACTCGGTGGGCAGCCGCGTGGAGAGCCTTCCGCCGGACACCTGGACCGAGTCTGGCCAGACACCGATCCTGCAGTCGAGTGTCTAGTAGCCGCGTCGGCGCGCGTCGGAGTTGCCGCATCTGCCGATCGGTCGCTGTGCGTTGAAACCGTCGGACGTGCACACTGACGCTCTGGAGCACGAGCATCCCGAAGGGACCATCATCCGGTTCATGGGCGATCACACCGTCCTGATCCCGCTATGGGGTCCACGCGGCTTGATGTTCTCGGGACCAGAAGCCCTGGTGGGTGCAGGGATCGACCCGGACCTGGTTCGCGATGTCGCTCAGTGGGGCGAGGACTGGCAGACCGTGTCGGAAGCGCCCGACACGCATCTGCGGGCGGTCGAACTCATCCAGCGGCTACGGCCGGCGTTCTACCGTTGGTACACCATCGTTTACCAGCCCTGACAAGTAACGGGATCTGTCGCGGTGGGTGCGTCATTGCGCCGCGAATGCCCGCGTCCCCAACGGCCCAGCGTCCGGCCTCCCCACGCCTACGTCGACAATCGCAACGCGCACGTCGGCCCAAGTCCTTGCCAGCCAGCACCACGCCTGGAGCCCGCG
>NZ_JAOPXV010000102.1 GCF_025964975.1 Nocardioides sp. | reverse complement strand
AGACGCGGTCGTCGCCGTACGTCCCGGTGACGGAGCGGATCACCTCGCCGCGCCGGCGCTCGTCGAAGTCGATGTCGAAGTCCGGCATCGAGACCCGGTCGGGGTTGAGGACGCGCTCGAAGATCAGGCCGTGCTTCAGGGGGTCCAGGTCGGTGATGCGCATCGCGTAGGCCACCATCGAGCCCGCGCCGGAGCCGCGACCGGGGCCGACCCGGATGCCGTTGTCCTTGGCCCAGTTGATGAAGTCGGCGACGACGAGGAAGTAGCCGGGGAAACCCATCTGGGTAATGACGCCGATCTCGAAGTCGGCCTGCTTGCGGACGTCGTCGGGAACGACACCCGGGTAGCGGAACTCGAGGCCCTTGATGACCTCCTTGGCCAGCCAGGTGTTCTCGTCCTCGCCGGGCGGGCACGGGAAGCGCGGCATGTAGGTGCCGTTGCCCTCGGTGAAGGAGACGTCGCAGCGCTCAGCGATCCACAGCGTGTTGTCGCAGGCCTCACGGAGGTCGTACTTGTCGACCCAGAGCGCCCGCATCTCGGCGGGGGACTTGATGTAGTAGCCGTCGCCGGAGAACGCGAAGCGCTGGCCCGGACCGTCACCGGCCGGGATGTCCATCGTCGAGCCGGAGTTGATGCACAGCAGGTGCTCCTGGCTGGCAGCGTCCTCCCGGTTGACGTAGTGCGAGTCGTTGGTTGCCAGGAGCGGGATCCGGAGGTCCTTGGCCAGCCGCAGGAGACCGTCGCGGACCCGGCGCTCGATGTCGAGGCCGTGGTCCATCAGCTCGAGGAAGTAGTTGTCCCGGCCGAGGATCTCCTGGTAGTCGGCGGCGGTCTGACGGGCCGCCTCGTAGTTGTCGTGGCGCAGGTGCACCTGCACCTCGCCGCTGGGGCAGCCGGTCGTGCCGATGATCCCGGCGCTGTGCTGCGAGAGCAGCTCCCGGTCGGCGCGGGGGTGCTGGAAGAAGCCGTCACGCCAGGCGCCGGTCGAGAGCCGGAAGAGGTTGTGCATGCCCTGGGTGCTCTCGCTGAGCAACGTCATGTGGGTGTAGGCACCGCGGCTGCTGACGTCGTCCGGACCGCCCTTGTAGAAGTTGACGCGCTTGCGCTCGAACCGGCTGATGTTGGGGGTGAAGTAGGCCTCCATGCCGATGATCGGCTTCACCCCGGCGGCCTTGCACTGCTTGTAGAACTCGTAGGCACCGAAGACGTTGCCGTGGTCGGTCATCGCGATCGCCGGCATGCCCAGCTCCGCGGTGCGCTCGGCGAGGTCCTTCAGCCGGGCTGCACCGTCCAGCATCGAGTATTCGGTGTGGACGTGCAGGTGCGCGAAGCTGTCGTTGGAACCTGCCGACATGAGGGGACTTCCACACCTTCCGAAGGGTTGCAGGAACGCACGCATCTGGGCACTGGCGGACGCGTCTGAGGGGGAAGAGCGCCAGCCTACGTCAGTGTGTCAGGGCCCACCGACACGACACCCGCGCCGCCGCTAGAGCCAGTGGATGGCGTGCCCGTGGCCGTGTGTCAGGGCTACCGGACGCCCGTCCAGGCCCAGCACGAACCGCCCCGACGGCACGTCCAGGCCGTGGGTGACCCCGGGCAGCACGCGCGGTGCCTCGTTGCTCACCCAGCGCACGGTCCCGGCAGCGACCAGGTCGGTCATCGCGTCGTGGAAGTGCTGACGCGCTTCGTCGTCGAGGTAGGCGATGACCGCGCTGTGGAACACCACCGGGGCGCCGTGCTCGGCGGCCCGCCTCACCAGACCGGGCAGCTCGACGGCGAGGTCGCCGCGCACGATCGTGGGAGGGTCCTGGCGGGCGACTGCGACGGCCTCGCGCAGCCGGGTCCTCCGGTCGTCCTGCTCCGGCCACACGAGGTTCGTCAACCACGCCATGGCGTCCTCGTCCCGGACGTCGAGCGGGTTCAGGTCCACTCCCCCGCGCCAGGCGATCTCCGGATGGCGCGCAGGCACCGGGAGCTGTCCGGTCGCGTCCGCCGTCAGGGTGGGTCCGCCCGTGCCGCCGAGCGCTCCCAGGTGCGGCCAGGCGTAGTCGTACCGGTCGGGATAGAGGCACAGGCCAGCACTCGCCCCGACCTCGATCAGGCTGAGCGGCCCGTCCTCGGCCTCGATCCTGGCGAAGACCGGCACCAGGGTGGCCAGCCTGCCCACCTCGTTCGTCTGGGTCGCCTGATCCCGGATCGTCGCAAGGACGTCGTTACCGCTCTCCCGCAGGACCCGCTTCAGCTCGGCGTACGGCGCCGGCGCCTGGGCACCGTGCCACCGCGCGGCGGCGAAGACGAGGTTCGGCTGCTGCTTGCCCCGTGGGAGGACGGCAAGCCAGTCGTGGACCTCCGGGTCGCCGGCCACCCCGAGGGCCCACTCGACGAAGCAGTCCGAGTCGCCTTCGGCGTACGCCGCGAAGTCGCGGTAGCGCTCGGCGATGTCTCCGTCCATCTGCATGGGCACATTGTCGCCACGACGCCCGTCACTCCCGTGAGGCGTCCAGGGACTCGCTGATGATCGCGTGCACGATGCGCGCGACCCGCTCGGGCCCGAGCTCGGGGACCACGCCCGCGACGCGCGTCACGATCTCGTGCTCCCGGGCGGAGTCGCGGCTGGGATCGGGCGCGGCGAAGACCGCCCGCTTGTGGTCCTGGACCACCCGGGTCAGCGCCACCCTGCGGGCCAGGACGTCGCCCAGCAACAGGTCCACCTCGTCGATCAGGGATCGGAAGTAGGCCAGCGGATCGGCGCCTGGCCACACCATCTTCACGTCGGGGGCGTTTTCCTCGTTGCCCGCACCATCCGTGCGTTCCAGCTCGAGGAAGCCGTGGCGCCGGTAGAGGGCGCGCGCTGGATGGTTGACCGCGAAGACCCACAGGCCGAAGCCGTGGGGTCGCAGCGCCTTGGCGAGATCGAGGAGGGTCGAGCCGATTCCTGCACCTTGGGCACCCGGCGCGACATAGAGCCCGTCGAGCCAGGTCCGTGTCAGGTTGGCGAAGCCGACCACCACGCTGCCGGTCTCGGCCACCCACACGTCGCGGACGGACAGGTCCCACGACCTCACCCGGGCCCGGGCGTCGTCGGAGGAGTGGACGCGCGGCGGCATCGAGGCCGCATCGCGTGCGGTCAGGTAGACCTCGGCGACGGCGGGCAGGTCAGCCTCGGTGGCCAGGCGGACGGAGGGGTCAGCGCTCATCTCGGATGACCTCGAGGGCGTGGGCAAGGTCGTCGGGGTACGTCGACTCGTACTCGACGTAGTCACCGGTGCTCGGATGCTCGAAGCCCAACTTCGTGGCGTGCAGCCACTGACGCTCCAGCCCGAGGCGACGGCTCAGCGACGGGTCGGCGCCGTAGGTGATGTCGCCGACGCAGGGGTGCTTGAGGGCGGCCATGTGCACGCGGATCTGGTGGGTGCGCCCGGTCTCGAGGTGGACCTCCAGCAGCGACGCGAAGCGGTGTGCCTCCAGCGTCTCGTAGTGCGTGATGCTGTGGCGACCATCGGCCATCACGGCGAACTTGTAGTCGTGCCTGGGGTGTCGGCCGATCGGAGCGTCCACCGTGCCGGTCAGCGGATCCGGATGGCCCTGCACGAGTGCGTGGTAGGTCTTGTCGACCGTACGGTCCCGGAACGCCTGCTTCAGCACCGAGTAGGAGCGCTCGGACTTGCAGATCACCATGACACCGGACGTCCCGACGTCGAGGCGCTGGACGATCCCCTCGCGCTCCTTGGCTCCGGAGGTCGAGATCCGGAAGCCTGCGCCGGCGAGGTGCCCCACGACCGTGGGGCCCGACCAGCCGGGCGAGGGGTGCACGGCCACCCCGACGGGCTTGTCGATCACGACGATCGCCTCGTCGTCATGGATGATCTTGATGCCCTCCACGATCTCCGGCACCACCTCGAGGGGATCGGTCTCGGCGGGGATCGTGACGTCCAACATCGAGCCCGCGTGCACGCGGTCACTCTTGCCGACCGAGGCGGAGTCGACCTGCACAAGGCCCTGGGCGATCAGGTCGGCAGCCTTCGTGCGCGAGAGCCCGAACATGCGGGCCATCGCCGCGTCCACGCGCTCACCCGCAAGGCCCTCGGGGACGAGCACGGTGCGGTGGTCGGAGTAGCTGCTCATGAATCGCTTTCCACTACTGCCGTCTCGTCGTCGGCGACTCGTTCACCGCGCAGGGTCACGCCCCGGATGCTCTGGAGAATGATGATGCCGGCCGCGCTCATGATGCACATGTCGGCGACGTTGAAGACGGGCCAGTTGGGCAGCATCAGCCAGTCGATGACGTGGCCACGCATGACGCCCGGGTCGCGGATGACCCGGTCGGTGAGGTTGCCCCCCACGCCGCCGATCAGCAGCCCGAGAGCCACCGACCACAGCGGGCTCGCGAGCCGCAGGCTCAGCACGAGGACGACGCCGACCGCTAGCACGGCCAGACAGCTCA
Source organism: Nocardioides sp. (assembly GCF_025964975.1). Taxonomy (GTDB): domain Bacteria; phylum Actinomycetota; class Actinomycetes; order Propionibacteriales; family Nocardioidaceae; genus Nocardioides. The sequence goes on along the minus strand of NZ_JAOPXV010000102.1, from coordinate 5,363 downwards.
GGGCCAGCGTGAACTCGGTGCCCGTGCTGAAGGCCGCTCCGGGGTTGTGGGTCAGGTGCAGGACGAAGAAGTCGCCGATGACCTCGATGTCGCGATCCACCAAGGCGCTCAACGCCCACTGCTTCGTGCCGATGTCGAGGGCATAGGCCGCGCCACCGATCAGGGCGAACAGCCACCACGTGCTGCGGCGTCGGGTCTGCCCGGAGACCGGGTCGGCGTGGCTGGAATTCAGCGACGTTCCTCGCGCTGCTTGCATGGCAGGCACAGTGTGGCACGGGGGAAAGCCATCAGCCGCATCTTGCCGATCGGCTCACCACAGGCCTCACAGATGCCATAGGTCCCGTCGTCGATGCGGGCGAGCGCCTTGTCGATCTGCGCGACCATGTCGCGCTCGATGTTGACCACGGTCAGCTCGTGGTCACGCTCGAAGCTGGTCGCGCCCATGTCCGCCTGGTCGTGACCCGCGCCGTCGCCGGCATCCTTCATCAGCCCGGCCAGCTCGGTCTCGGCGTCCTCGATGACGTGTGCGAGCTTGTCGTGCTGGCCGTGGAGCTCGGCAACGACCTCGTCCAGCTCCGCCTTGGTCCACGACTCCTCGCCGACCTTGACGACCAGCGACCCTGCCGAGGCCTTCTTGGTCACCTTCGTCGACCGGGTCGACTTGGTCGCCGCGGGGGCGACCGCAGCAGCGGCGACCTTGGTGGACTTCTTCGCGGGAGCGCTCTTCGTCACGGGGACCTTCTTCACTGACGTCGTCTTCGACGGGCTCTTCTTGGCCACGGGAGCCGTCTTCTTCGCGGGGGTGTTCATGACTGCGGGAGCCGACGTCGCCGGCGCCTTCTTCACAGCGACCTTCTTGGCCGCCGGCGCTGCCTTGGCCGGCGCCTTCTTCACAGCGACCTTCTTGGCTGCGGGAGCGGTCTTGGACGTGGTGGCCTTGGCGCCAGCCTTCGCCGGCGTGCCGTTGGCCGACGTCCCCTTCTTCGCCTTGGTCGTCGTGGACGAGGCCGCGCCGCTCGGAGCCGCTGAGCCGCGGCCGATCACCCTCTTGGCCGCAGCAGCAGCGCTGCCGGCGAGGGACTTGGGAGTGGTGCGGGCCATGGGTGCGGGTCTCCTTGCGGCGGCCGTGAGTGTGGGGTCGGGGCCACACGCGTGGGTGGAGGCTAGTCGCTGGTGAGCCCGGCGCTCAAAGCGCCTCGCCCACAGGGGTGAGAAAACGGCCGGCCCCCACGAGGGACCGGCCGAACTCTGTGACGTGAACCTCGGCCGCTGAGGCCCTCAGGCCTCTTCCTCGCCGAGGATCGAGCGGAGGCGCTTGGGCGCCGGGGCGTCCCCGCTGGGCGTGTCGGCAACGGAGTTGTTGCCCTTGAGCGCCTCCAGCTGCTGGCTGAAGTAGGTCTTGAGACGCGAGCGGTACTCCCGCTCGAAGGCACGCAACGTCTCGACCTCGCTGTTGAGCTTGTCCCGGTCCCGCTCGAGGTCGCCGAACATCTGCTGGCGGCGCTCGGCCGTCTCCGAGTCGAGCATCTGCGAGCGCTGCCGTGCGTCGGCCTCGAGCCGGTCAGCCTTGGCCTTGGACTCCGCCTCGAGGCGTTCGGCCTTGGTGCGAGCGGCGCCGACGATCTTGTCGGCCTCGTTCTTCGCCTCGTCGACCAGCTCGTCGGCATTGCGCGTCGCAATCTCCAGCAAGCGGGCCGCAGCGTTGGACGCCTGCGCCACCGTCTCGACGCGAAGCGTCTGGGGCTGGGCCGGGGGTGCAGCTGCAACCGGCGCCGGCGTGGGGGCGGGCCGCACGGGCTCCGGTGCCGCCACAGGGGTCGGTGTGGGGGCGGGGGCCGAGGCGCCCGACTGCGCAGCCGAGAGCTTCGAACGGAGGTCCTCGTTCTCCTTGGTCAGCCGGGCGAGCTCTGCTTCCACCTCGTCGAGGAACTGGTCGACCTCTCCCATGTCGTACCCCTCACGGAGGCGGACGGGAGTAAAGCGCTTGTTGCTCACGTCCTCAGGCGTCAGCGGCATGACCTCACCCAAACTTTCACGTCGGCGAACTGAAATCGATACAAGACAATGTGCAGCACGACTGCACTGCAGCCAACACACTAGCCCCCGAAGGCCACCCGTGCTCGGTGACCCGTGTGGCTGGTGGTTCTAGAGCATGACACTGCCGATCAGGCTCCGGAGCAAGATGGCGCCCACGAGCACGATGAGGAAGCTCAGGTCGAGGACGATGCTGCCGAGGCGCAGAGGCGGAATCACCCGGCGCAGCGCCTTGATCGGCGGATCGGTGACTGAGTAGACGGCTTCCAAGATCACCAGCAGCACCCCGCGCGGCGTCCAGTTCCGGGCGAAGACCTGGACCCAGTCGACGATGAAGCGGATCCAGAGGAAGGCGATGAAGATCCCCACGGCGAAGTAGAGGATCGGCCCGACGATCGGCACGTGAACTCAGCTCTGGTTGAAGAAGCCGTTCTCCGCGATCCGCTCCTTGTCCTCGGTGGACACCGAGACGTTGGGCGGGGAGAGCAGGAACACCTTGTTGGTGACGCGCTCGATGGTGCCACGGGTGGCAAAGATCAGGCCGGCGGCGAAGTCGACGAGGCGCTTGGCGTCGTTGTCGTCCATCTCGGACAGGTTCATGATCACCGGGGTGCCGTCACGGTAGTTCTCCCCCACGAGGCGCGCCTCGTTGTAGTTGCGAGGATGCAGCGTGGTGATTCGGCTCAACTCGGCAACCACTCCAGGTGAGACCGAGGCCGGACGGCGGCGCTCGGAGAGATCGGACACGGGGGCAGGACGACGCTCGCGCACTGGCGACGTCGCACGCTCGTCGACCGCCTCGTGCCGGCTGGTCTCGTAGTCGTCGAAGTCGTCGTACTGACCGGAGTCCTCGAGCAGGCCGAGGTACTCGCCGATCTTGCGCATCGCGCCGCTCATGACAGTGATCCTCCGGTCGACGAGGCGCATCTGCGCGCTCGCGGGTCGTGTACGTCTGTCGGCGACATTACTGGACCACGGGCCTCGGACCGAGGACCGCGGAGCCGACACGCACGCGTGTCGCGCCGTGACGGATGGCGGCCTCCAGGTCACCGCTCATGCCGGCGGAGAGCTCGGTGGCCGAGGGGTGTACGGCGACGAACGCGGCGCGGATCTCCGCGAGCCGGGCGAAGGCGCTGTCCGGGCCCTCCCCCAGCGGAGCGACCGCCATCAGTCCTCGGAGCCTCAGCGCGCCCGCCTGCTCGACGGCACTCGCGAGAGCGCTCAGGTCGGCGGGATCCACGCCCGAGCGTTGCTCGGCTCCGGAGGGATCGAGGCTGACCTGGAGGAGCACCTCGACGTGGTGACTGCGCTCGTGGGCTCCGCGCTGCAGGCCGGACACCAGCTTGGTCCGGTCGACCGACTCGACGACGTCGGCATAGGTGGCCACCGCGACGGCCTTGTTGCTCTGCAGGCCACCGATGAAGTGCCAGCGCAGGCCCAGGTCGGCGCACTCGGCTGCCTTGTCGGAGGCCTCCTGGTGGCGATTCTCCCCGACGTCGGTCACTCCCAGGTCAGCCAGGATGCGCACGTCGGAGGCGGGGAAGAACTTGGTGACAACGGTGAGGGCAACCTCGTCGGGAGACCGCCGGGCCGTCTCGCACGCGTCGGCGATGCGGCGGCGTACGGCGGTGAGATTGGTCGCGATCTCGTCGGCACGACTCATGGGGTCCTCCAGATCAGGCCGGCGAGACGGCCAGCGGCCGCGCCGTCGCGCCGGTAGGAGTGGAGCTCCGGGTCCTCGCGGGTGCAGCGCTCGATCGACACGACCTGGACGGCGTCCGCCGCGAGCTGGGCGCGGACACCCGCTCCGATGTCGAGGGAGGGCGTGCCCCACGAGGTCTCCGCGAACGACTCGGGCACGAGGGCGGCGACCTCCTCGCGCATCGTGGCCGGCACCTCGTAGCAGCGCCCGCACACGTGGGGGCCGACCCATGCGGTGATCTCGGCGGCGCCGAGCTCGCGCATGCGGGCGACGGCAGCCGGCACGACCCGCGCCACGAGGCCCGGCCGTCCATTGTGAACCGCACCGATGACGCCCGCTCGGGCATCGGCGAGCAGCACTGGAACACAGTCCGCCGCGCGGGCCATCAGCGCGACCCCGGTCTGGGTGGTCACCAGCGCGTCCGCCTGCGGCGGCGGCACGTTGGCGCCGGACACTGTCGAGACGTCCGCGCCGTGCACCTGGTGCATCCTCACGATGCGGGTGCCGCAGGCCGTGCCGAGCTGCGTCAGGTGGTCGTCGAGTCGCTGCAGATCGGCGTCCGGCCCCTCTCCGAGGTCGAGAGTGGAATCGGTGAAGGCCACGTCGACCCGTGACTCCGAGGAGTCGGTCGACGTGGCCTCCAGCGTGTCGCGGAAGACGAACACCTACTTCAGGAAGTCCGGGACGTCGAGGTCGTCGTCGTCGAACTGGACCGACCTGGTCGGCCTGGGTGCCGCCGCGGGCTGGGCGACGGACTGGGCCGTGGACCCGTGCGGGGCCGAAGCGGTCACCAGCGCCGGGTTGGGCGTGGACCGGCCGACCACCGAGTCCGGCGTCGTGGACCTGCTCGCGGCGAGGTCCTGGGCAGCCGCGCGGGTCTCGGCCTGCGACTGCACGGGCACGTTGGGTCGCAGGACGTTGCCCTCGGACCGGCGCTTCGGCATACCTCCGTCGAAGCCGGCGGCGATCACGGTCACCCGCACCTCGTCACCCAACGCGTCGTCGATGGTCGCACCGAAGATGATGTTGGCCTCGGCGTGGGCCGACTGGGAAACCAGGGCGGCCGCCTCGTTGATCTCGAACAGGCCGAGGTCGGAGCCGCCCGCGATCGAGAGCAGGACGCCGTGGGCGCCCTCAATCGAGGCCTCGAGCAGCGGGGAGGACACCGCCATCTCGGCAGCCTGCACCGCGCGGTCCTCGCCCCGGGCCGAGCCGATGCCCATGAGGGCGGAGCCGGCGTTGGCCATGACCGACTTGACGTCGGCGAAGTCGAGGTTGATCAGTCCGGGGGTGGTGATCAGGTCGGTGATGCCTGAGACGCCCTGCAACAGGACCTGGTCGGCCTGCTTGAACGCGTCGAGGACCGAGACGTTGCGGTCGCTGATCGAGAGCAGCCGGTCGTTGGGGATGACGATGAGGGTGTCGACCTCTTCGCGGAGCTGACTGATGCCCTCCTCCGCAGCGTTGGCACGACGGCGTCCCTCGAAGGCGAAGGGTCGCGTCACCACACCGATGGTCAGGGCGCCCAGCGAACGGGCGATGCGAGCCACGACGGGAGCGCCACCGGTCCCGGTGCCACCACCTTCGCCGGCGGTCACGAACACCATGTCGGCGCCCTTGATGACCT
>NZ_JAOPXV010000101.1 GCF_025964975.1 Nocardioides sp. | reverse complement strand
CATCGGCTTCCCCGGGTGCGAGGGCGACTCGATGCTGATGCTGCTCGACGCCCGCGGCATCGAGTGCTCGACCGGCTCGGCCTGCAGCGCCGGCGTGCCCCAGCCCTCGCACGTGCTGCTGGCGATGGGGTGCGACGACGACCAGGCCCGCCACTCGCTGCGGTTCTCCCTGGGCCACACGACCACCCCTGCCGACATCGACGCCCTCGTCGAGGCGATCGGCCCGGTGGTCGAACGCGCCAGGACGGCCAAGTCGGGCGTGCGCGGATGAGGATCCTTGCTGCCATGTCGGGCGGGGTGGACTCGGCCGTCGCCGCGGCCCGCGCCGCCGAAGCCGGCCACGACGTCACGGGCATCCACCTGGCTCTCTCGCGCAACCCGCAGTCCTACCGCACGGGCGCTCGAGGGTGCTGCACCATCGAGGACAGCAACGACGCTCGCCGCGCGGCCGACATCATCGGCATCCCCTTCTACGTCTGGGACCTCTCCGACCGCTTCCACGAGGACGTCGTCGAGGACTTCATGGACGAGTACGCCGCCGGGCGTACCCCCAACCCCTGCCTGCGGTGCAACGAGAAGATCAAGTTCGCAGCCGTGCTGGACCGCGCCCTCGCCCTCGGTTTCGACGCCGTGGCGACCGGGCACTACGCGCAGCTGCGCACGGGCCACGACGGCCTGGTGGAAATGCATCGCGCCATCGACATGGGCAAGGACCAGTCCTACGTGCTCGGGGTGCTGACGCAGGACCAGTTGGCGCACTCGTTCTTCCCGCTGGGCGACACGACCAAGGACGTCGTACGCCGCGAGGCGGCCGACCGCGGCCTGCTGGTCGCCGACAAGCCGGACTCCCACGACATCTGCTTCGTTGCCGACGGCGACACCACGGGGTGGCTGAAGGAGAAGCTCGGCGACCGCAACCCCAACGACGGCGGTGACATCGTGGACGCGAGCTCGGGGGAGGTGCTGGCCCGGCACGACGGCACGGTCGGCTTCACCATCGGCCAGCGCCGTGGACTGCGCCTCGGCACGCCCGCAGCCGATGGCAAGCCGCGCTTCGTCCTCGACATCGAGCCCGTCAGCGGCACGGTCTCGGTGGGACCGCGAGAAGGACTGCGGATCGATCGGGTCTCCGGGATCAAGCCCCGGTGGTGCGGCACGGTGCCGTCGCTGCTCGACGGTCCGGACGTCACCGTGCAGCTGCGGGCGCACGGGCGAGAGCACCGGGCGGTCGTGCGCGTGGCTGTGGAGCACGACGTCGACGTCGTGGCGATCGAGCTCCTCGATCCCGCGGAGGGCATCGCCTCCGGCCAGGCCGCCGTGATCTACGAGGGGACCCGCGTCGTGGGCTCGGCCACGATCAGTGCCACGGCTCGCAGCGCTGCGCTGAGCGGGGCGCCTGCATGACGATGGCCACGGGAGTCGGGTCCATGCCGGGCGAGGACGACCGGGACTACGCCGAGGCGGTGCGTCTCTCGCTCGGAGAGCTCCCCGAGCTGCCCTTCGTGCCGGAGGTCCCGGGTCGGGGACCGGGAGCCGGCATGACCGGTCGGGCGCTCGCCGTCGTCGTCGGCATCGGGGTGGACCTCCAGCCCGCCGGGTGGCGCCTGACCGACGCGTCGGGGGTCGACCACCGACGCGCGCGCTCGCTGCTGGCCCAGGACCTCGACCAGGTCGAGGAGCAGGCCCAGGGCTACACCGGCGCCTTCAAGACGCAGGTGACCGGCCCCTGGACGCTGGCTGCCACGTGTGAGAAGCCGCGCGGCGACAAGGTGCTGTCCGACCACGGCGCCCGTCGTGACCTCACCCAGGCACTGGCCGAGGGCCTGCTGGGTCACGTCGCCGACCTGAAGCGCCGTCTCCCCGGGGTCGACCGGCTGATCGTGCAGGTCGACGAGCCCGCCCTGCCCGCAGTGCTGGCCGGCTCGATCCCCACGGCGTCCGGCTTCGGGCGGCACCGCACCGTTCACCCACCCGAGGCGTCAGCAGCCCTCGAGGTCGTCCTCGGTGCCATCGTCGAGGCAGGTGCCGAACCATGGGTGCACTCGTGCGCCCCGGGGGTGCCGTGGGGCCTGGTCGCCGGGGCCGGGGCCCGAGGACTGTCGGTCGACCACGACGTGCTGGTGCCGCAGGACCTCGATGCGCTGGCGCAGGCGCTCGATGACGGAGCCGTCGTCGCGCTCGGGGTCGTGCCGACGACCGACTCGGGCGCCGTACCCTCCGAGACCGCGCTGACCGAGAGCGTGCTCCGCTGGCTGGACATGCTGGGCCTGGATCCGGCGGAGGTCCGCGAGCGCTTGGTGATCACGCCGTCGTGCGGGCTGGCGGGCGCGTCGCCGGGCTGGTCGCGCGACGCCTTGGGCCTGGTGGCCACCGTCGCCGGCAACCTCTGAGGCGACCGGTCAGTCGGCCAGCACACCCAGGCTGGCGCTCCATGCGACCGCGTTCCAGGCAGCGGCGCCCTTGAGCATGTAGTGCCCGACCGGTCCCATGTCGTGCATCTCGGCACTCGCCGCGACGGCGCGGGCGCGTTCGACGTACGCCGCAGTCGCCGTGAACGACGTGATCCGGTCGCTGCGTCCGTGTGCGACCACCAGGTGCCGGCCTGCCAGGGCGTTGATGCTCTCGCCACCGGGCAGCCAGGGTGCGAGTCCGACCACGCCCTGAACCTGTGGATCGTCGGCCACATGGACGGCGACCCGCGCCCCCATCGAGTGGCCGAGGAGGGTGAGCGGCACGCCGGAGTGTTCTGCCCGCACCTGGTCGAGGGCCCAGCGGGCGTCGGCGATCGGGTCGCGACCGCCGTTCCAGCCGCGCTGGCGGTAGCGGAGCAGCCAGACGCTGATCCCCTCGGCGTGGGCATGGGGGGCGATGGCGCGCTGCATGGCCAGCGACCGCTGCCACGACAGGCTCCGGCCGCCGACCGCCTCGGAGGAGCGGTCCTTGCCGCCGTGGAACATCAGGATCAGGGCGCGGGGACTCCCCGGGGCGTCTGACCTGGTCAGGATGGGCTCGCTCACATGTCTCCTTCGGAGCAGAGGGTGGCTGCGGATGGGGTACGACGACGGTCCGCCCGCGGAGGCGGACGGACCGGCGTGGTGTGCAAAGTGTTGCGGCGGCTGGTCAGCCGACGTGGACCCCTTCGGGACCGTCGGTCGCGAGTTCCTCGTGCTTGACGTCGAGGAAGATCCAGATCACGGCGGACGCCGCGAGCATCAGG
>NZ_JAOPXV010000090.1 GCF_025964975.1 Nocardioides sp. | reverse complement strand
CTCCCGACGCTCGATGCCATCGTGCTGTCGCACCTGCACGGCGACCACTTCGACCGGGTGGCGAAGCAAGGGCTGGTGCGCGACCAGCCCGTGTTCACCACGCCTCGGGCGGCCAAGAGGCTGCGCGCCTGGGACTTCGACGCGCGCGGGCTCGACACCTGGCAGGACGAGGTCATGACCCGCGGAGACGAGACGTTGACGGTCGAGGCGCTGCCGGCGATCCATGCACGCGGGGTGATGGGCGCGCTCCTCCCGCCCGTGATGGGCACGCTGCTGACCCATCGCGTCGGTGGGACGACCAGCCGTCGGGTCTACATGAGCGGGGACACCCTCACCGGAGATCACGTGGACGAGATCGCCCGGCGCCACCCCGGGATCGACGTGGCGGTCGTGCACCTCGGCGGCACCCGGGTGCTCTTCCACACGGTGACGATGGACGCCGTCCAGGGTGTCGACTTCCTACGACGGGTGCGCCCCGAGGTCGCGGTGCCGGTGCACTACGACGACTACGGGGTCTTCCGCTCGCCGCTGTCCGACTTCGAGGCCCGGGCTGCGGAGGCGGGGATGGCCGGGCTCGTCCGCACCGTCCATCGCGGCAGCACGATCCCGCTCGACCCCTCGCAGTCCCGCGACGTGCAGACCGATTAGGAGCAGCTACGACGCGGGCGTGCGATCGCCCGCTCCCGTGGGACTGCTCTCGGCAGCTCGCCGCCACGGCAGGCTGCCCTCGAGCTCCACCTCCAGCGAGAAGCTGAGGAAGGTCCTCACCAGCACGATCAGCCCCAGCCCCAGAGCGCTCTCCAACGTCGGATCCACGGTGATGGTGAGCACGTTGTCGGCGATGATCAGCAGCTCAAGGCCGAGCAGGATCACCCGCCCCATTCCGCGCCGGGCCTTCTCGTAGGCCTCTCGCACCCCCACGCGTCGTACTGACCAGCCCGCGTTGACGAAGGCCGCCAGGCCCCCCAGCACGAGGACGGCGACGCCCGCGATCTCGAACCCATGGACCACCAGCTCCATCAGGGAATCAAAACGCTCGTCATCGATCATGGGCCAAGGCTGTCATGGTCGCCGGCTTCGTGACAGCGCCGGATGTGGCCCCTCATCCCGCAGTGGCCGGTTGGGTGGAGTCGATGAACGACGCGGTCTCCCGGGCGATCACGTCGGGGTGGGTGAGCGCCGCCCAGTGTCCGTAGGGCAGCTCCACGCGCTCGAGCCGCTCGGTCCAGCGCTCGCTCTCGCGCAGGGAGTCCGGGCGGATCGCGCCGTCTCGGGTGAGCACCAGCTGGAGGACCGGCACCGTGGTGCGTCGTTCGCGTGGCCGCGTGCCCAGGTTGAGGGTGTTCGCGCGGTAGTAGCTCAGCCCGTTCACCATGTCCTGGACCAGGGTCGGGGCGTGAGCGTCCGGTTCGGGCTCACATCCCTCGGTCGAGCTCACCACCCGGCGCCAACGGTCGCGAGTCGCCACGGTCCGCAGGACCGGGCCCGCCAGCGGGGAGACGAAGAACGGCACGTAGGACGACGACACACCCTGTGCCACCGTCTGGAGCAGCTTGCGCGGCGTCGGCCGGCTGAGGTTGCGGCGTACCCACATCCCCAGGTGGTCGAGGTTGGGCCCGCTCATCGAGGTGAACGAGGCCACCCGCTGCTCGGCGCCGTCCTCGCACACGGCCTCCCACACCTGGATCGAGCCCCAGTCGTGGGCCAGCACGTGCACCGGCTCGGTGGGACTGACGTCGTCGATGACGGCGAAGAAGTCCTGCGCGAGGTCGGGCAGGGCGAAGGACACCTGGCGGTGGACCTCTTCGGGGAGAGCAGACTCCCCTTGGCCCCGCGTGTCGTACATGACGACCCGGAAGCGCGACGCGAGCTGTTCTGCGACGGAGTGCCACATCAGGTGGGTGTCCGGCCACCCGTGCACCATCACCAGGGTGGGGCCCTGCGGGTTGCCGCCGACGAACACGGCGAGCTCGACGTCGTCGCGGATGACGGTACTGCGAGTCAGCGAAAGGCTCATGAGGACATCCTGATCTACTCGGGGGACGGGTCGTCGCCGACCTCTGCCGGGGCCGCCCGGCCCATGTTCACACCTTGACGGCGAACCGCTCCCACACGCGGTGGGCGCCCAGCAGCTCGTGGACGACGGCCAACGTCTCAGCGCCACCCGCCTCCTGGACCACACCCGGGCCGGAGCACCCGGACTCGTCGACCACTGCGTTGCCGTCGCCCCATGAACCGACGGCCTTGCAGTGCCGGAAGCACTCCTGGACCAGGAGCAGGACGCGGGGGTCCGTGGCGGCCCCCGGTGCCCCGGCCTTGCTGTCCCGCGCGACCACGGCGTCGGCAGCCGGCGGAGCGGCCGAGGCCACCAGGACGGCGTCGAATTCCACCGAGCGTGCGGTCGCGTACGAACGCTGCGCGACCAGTCCGCCGCCGAGGTCACCCCCGTGCGGCCCGATCACGAGAGGCACCATGCCCGCTGCCAGGACGTCTCGGCGCACCGTGCCCACCGTGTCGAGGTCACCGCCCGGGTCGACCACGATCCCGATGAGTCGACCGTCCGACGGCCAGGTCTCCCCCACCTGCGAGAGGGCCGGACTTGCGTCCGGCTCTTCGTACTTCACTGTCCGGTCAGGGACGGGGAGCCCCAGTGCGGCTGCAACTTCGGAGCACAGCTCGGCATCGATGTTGGCCAGCGCCGCGAGCTGGCGTTCCTTGATGGTCTGCTCGTAGCACTTGCCCAGCTCAAAGGCATAGGCGTTGATGATGTGCTCCTTCTCCACGGGGGTCATGCTCAGCCAGAACAGTCGCGCCTGGCTGAAGTGGTCGTCGTACGACGCGGGATTCTCTCGGCCCTTGGACGCGGCTGGGACTGTCACCGGCAGGTCCGCGAACGCGCCGTCCTCGAGACCGGCGTGGAAGGGACAACCGCCGTCGAGGGTGTTGGGCTTGTACGGCGCCACTCCCTCATGGGCGGCATGCTGGTGAAAGCCGTCCCGCAGCATGTCGTTGACCGGTGCATGCGGACGGTTCACCGGGATCTGGTTGAAGTTGGGCCCGCCGAGCCTGCTCAGCTGCGTGTCGACGTACGAGAACAGGCGGGCCTGCAGCAGCGGGTCGTCGGTGACGTCGATCCCGGGCACCAGGTTGCCGAGGTGGAACGCGACCTGCTCCACCTCCGCGAAGAAGTTGGTCGGGTTGTGGGTCAGCGTGAGGCGACCGATGGGCTGCACCGGGGAGATCTCCTCCGGCACGATCTTCGTCGGGTCGAGCAGGTCGATGCCCTCGAAGAACTGCTCAGGCACGTCCGGGAAGACCTGGACCCCGAGCTCCCAGGACGGGTGGGCTCCTGACTCGATGGCGTCGTAGAGGTCGGGGCGGTGGAAGTCGGGGTCGAGCCCACCGAGCATCTGCGCCTCCTCCCACACCAGGGAGTGCACTCCCAGTGCCGGCTTCCAGTGGAACTTCACCAGCGACGTCTCGCCGTCCGCATTGACGCAACGGAAGGTGTGGACGCCGAAGCCCTCCATCGTGCGATAGGACCGCGGGATCCCCCGGTCGGACATGTTCCAGATCGTGTGGTGCTGAGCCTCGGTGTGCAGCGACACGAAGTCCCAGAACGTGTCGTGGGCGCTCTGCGCTTGCGGGATCTCCCTGTCCGGATGCGGCTTGGCGGCATGGACGACGTCAGGGAACTTGATCCCGTCCTGGATGAAGAAGACAGGGATGTTGTTGCCGACCAGGTCGAAGTTCCCTTGCTCGGTGTAGAACTTGGTGGCGAATCCACGCGTGTCGCGAACGGTGTCCGCGGAGCCCCGGGAACCCAGGACGGTGGAGAAACGTGTGAACACCGGAGTTTCGACGCCCTCGCCCAGGAAGGCGGCCATCGTCACGGCGTCCGCGGCGCCGTAGCCGACGAAGACCCCATGGGCGCCGGCGCCGCGCGCGTGGACGACGCGCTCCGGGATGCGTTCGTGGTCGAAGTGGGTGATCTTCTCGCGCAGGTGATGGTCCTGCAGCAGGGTCGGACCCCGCGGACCAGCCTTCAGCGAGTGGTCGGTGTCGCGCAGCCTGGCGCCCACTGACGTGGTGAGGAAAGCACCCTGCTGGGCCCGGGCGCGCCCGTCGCCGTCCGGCGTGCCACCAGTGGCACTGACCTCCTCGGGGCGATCTTGGTCCGGCTTCGGCGGAGGAGGGGTCCGGGGCTTGGTGGGCTCCTGCATGCTCGGCGGCTCACTCCCCGGCGCCCCGGGGATCGGCTTCTCGACCAGCGAAGCTGCCGCCTCGGCCACGGTCTCTACGGCCTTGCTGGCGGCCTTCTTTGCCTTGGCGACGGGGGTCTTGGGCTTGGCAGCGGGCTTCTTGGGACTCATGGCTGGCTCCTGTGCGCTGGCGTGCATGGAGTTCGCTCGTACCCCTCGCCCGGGGGAACATGCGGTGGTCGAGGAGAAGCACAAAGTCGAAGTGCATACGCCGACTCGTCCGAGGGAACCGGAACACATGGACCAGGACTTTCACCCTCGGCGACCGACCACGGACCACCCGCTGAACGCCGCGCCACGCCGCAACCGGGCGCCGGCCCTCGCCGTGCTCGGTCTGATCGCGGCGATCGCGCTGCTGTTCTTCTTCATCACCTGGGTGCGCTACAGCACCTGAGCAGGTCCGTCCGAAAACTCGTCGGCGCCCGGGTTGTTCCGGTCGTCGATCAGCCGTTGGGCTAGGACACGCAGCTTCACGTTGGTGTCCTGGGAAAGTCGGGTCAAGAAGCTGAAGGCGCGGGCATCGCTGAGGTTGAACCGTTCCATCGTCACTCCGACGGCCTGGCCGATCAGCTGCCGGGTCTGGACCGCCTCCTGGAGCTGGTCGATCTGACGGGCGTACGACAGCGCCACGGCAGCCTGATGCGCGAACAGCTGGCCGACGGTCGTGAGGTCCTCGAAGGCTCCGGGCCGCGTGCTGTAGAGGTTCAGGGCCCCGTTGGACGCGGGCGAGTCGTAGAGCCGGATGCCCGCCTGGGCTCCGATGCCGGCGGCTGCCGCGATCGGCCCGTAGGCCGGGAACCGGCTGTCGTCGGCGAGGTACGGCGCTGCAGCGTGCATGGTCTCCGTCGCCGCGTCGTAGCACGGACCTTCCTGGAGCTCGTACTGCGCGGCGTCGAGGTCGAGGATCAGCTGGTCGGTGGGCGCGAACGTCTCCAGGCGACCGTCTGCGTGCTTGACCGTGATGCTGGCGTACTCGACGTCGGGCAGGACCTCGACGGCCGCGGCTGTGATCCGCTCGAGGGTCTTGTCCAGGTCGTCAGGAGCCAGTGCCTCGGAGAGACGCCGACTTGCCTCGACGAGGTTGAGGTGCTGATCCATGATTCTGCCGTCCTGCGCCGAGGAGTGAGGGCTGAACTCTAACCAAGCCCTCTGTGCGGCTGCGCATCGCGCCGACCTCGTCGACGGGCGCGTCGGCGGTGAGTCGCTCGCGCAGATCGGCCAGGACCCGATTGAGGATCCTCGAGACCTGCGCCTGCCCCACGCCGATCTCGTCGGCGATCTCGTGCTGGGTCCGCTGCTCGAAGAACCGGAGGTAGACCACGCGCCGCTCACGCTCGGTGAGGTCCCTGACGGCTGGCAGCACCATGGCCCGCGCCTCGCAGGCATCGAGGGCGTCGTCCTCCTGGGACAAGAGGTCCCCGAGCTCCTGGCCGGAGTCGGACGAGGTGACCGGCTGGTCGAGGGACGTCGGGCGGAAGCAGCCGTTGGCCGAGACGACCTCGGCGTACTCCACCTCACTGATGCCGAGGGCCTCGATGAGCTCGGCGGAACGAGGCGGGCGGCCGAGGGTGGCCGTCAGCTCCTCCTCCACCCGCACGGCGCGCCACTGGGTCTCCTGGACCCAGCGGGTCGGCCGGACCATCCATCCCAGGTCGCGGAAGTGGCGCTGGATCTCCCCGCGGATGGTGGGTACGGCGAAGGACATGAAGTCGTGCTCCGAGGAGGGATCGAACCGTCGGACGGCCTTGATGAGGCCCTCGAAGGCGACCTGCTCGAGGTCCTCCCTGTCGATCCCCCTCCCGGCGAAGCGGCGCGCCATGGCGCGGGCGACCCGGGAGTTGAAGGTGACGGCCTCGTCCCACAGCTCCTGCTTGCGCGCGTCGTCATCGGTGCCGGCGGCAGCGGCCAGCAGCCGCGCCGTACACCGCGAGCGGTCCTGGAACGGAGACGGGGGGAGCCCAGCGACGGAGTCCCGGTCCTGGGCCCGATCCTGGGTTCCGTCGACGGCTCGGTCTTGGGCTCGATCTGGGGCGATGGTCACTTCGAGTCACTTTCGGCTGCGACTGTGGACGCCCGTTTCTTGAGCGAGGTGTGACCGACTCCGGCGGTTGTCACTGCACGACGACGGGGGGTCACGCGAACGAAACTATCCGCGCCGCCGAGGTGGGCAATACATCCCAAACGGTGGCTGCCCGTCATGGGAATCACCCCTCCGGGCACTCCGTAACATGATCGAACGGCACCACTATGACCACGGCGAGAGGAAGACGTGATGAACCCCATCGGCAAGGTGACTCGAGCAGTGACGCACCCTGTGCGAACCGCTGGATCGGTTGCGGGCCAGGCGCTCGGCCTCGCGGCGGCCGGGGCCCGGACGACCGCGCGGGTGATGGACTGGACTGCCAGCCACGTGCCCGGGAGCGACGACGGGACCGCTCCCGTGCCCGCACCACGAGAGGACACCGGTGTCGCTACTCCGCGTCCCGCGGCGCTGACCGCTGAGGCACAAGATTCGGACCCGTCGACGCCGCCACCGGCAGCCCGCGTGAAGGCGACAGGGGCGAAGAACGCGAAGAAGAAGGCGCCCCGGAAGGCGCCGGCGAACAAGGCTCCCTCCGCCCGGGCCGCCACGGCGGGTCCGGCGCTGGCTGCTGGCGCCAAGGAGGCCGGCGAGGACCCGAGCGAGGTGTTGTCTGCCGTCACGTCGACGGAGGACAGCACGTCGGCCCAAGCGGGAGATTCGTCCGAGCCGCTGCTCGACCTCTCCGTCGCCAAGGCGATCAGGAATGAGTCCGAGGTCCTGCAGAAGGCGGCCGACCCGCACAAGGGCTGAGCCCGGACCGCTGCGCATGTGCTCGGGCAGCGAGGGTACGCACGGTCGACAGCGACCTCGACCCAAGGCGGTTCCACATGAAGGCAGTGACCTGGCAAGGCGTTCACGACATGCAGGTCAGCGAAGTTCCCGACCCGCGTATCGAAGAGCCCACCGACGCCATCATCAAGATCACCTCGACCGGGCTGTGCGGGTCCGATCTCCATCTCTACGAGACGCTCGCGCCCTTCATGGAGCCGGGCGACATCGTGGGGCACGAGCCGATGGGCATCGTGGAAGAGGTCGGTCCGGGTGTCACGAAGCTGGCGGTCGGTGACCGGGTCGTCGTGCCGTTCAACGTGTGCTGCGGGTCGTGCTGGATGTGCGAGCGCGACCTCTACAGCCAGTGCGAGACCACGCAGAACCACGAGCACGGCACGGGCGCCAGCTTCTTCGGCTACAGCAAGCTCTACGGGCAGGTCCCGGGCGGACAGGCGGAGCTCCTGCGCGTCCCGTTCGCGGACTTCATGCCGATCAAGGTGCCCCACGAGCACTCCGACGACCGGTTCCTCTTCCTGTCCGACGTCCTTCCGACGGCCTGGCAGGCGCTCAAGTACGCCGACGTCCCCGACGGCGGGACCCTGCTCGTGCTCGGCGCCGGCCCGATCGGTGACATGTCTGCTCGCATGGCCGTCAAGGCCGGGCATCGCGTGATCTCGGTGGACCGGGTGCCTGAGCGGCTGGCGCGCGTCATGGCCTTCGGCGCCGAGCCCCTCGACCTCGAGATCGCCGAGAACGGCGGCGGCGTGGGCGAGGTCGTCCGCGGGTTGACCGACGGACGTGGCCCGGACGCCGTCATCGATGCCGTGGGGATGGAGGCCCACGGCTCGCCGAGCGCCAGCCTGGTGCAGAAGTTCGCGGGTCTGCTCCCCGACGCGATCAGCGAGCCCATGATGAAGAAGGCCGGCCTCGACCGCCTCGCTGCCCTCTACACGGCGATCGATGCCGTACGTCGCGGCGGCACGATCTCCATCTCGGGCGTCTACGGCGGATCGGCCGATCCGATGCCGATGATGCAGCTCTTCGACAAGCAGGTCCAGCTGCGGATGGGGCAGGCCAATGTCCGCGCCTGGAGCGATGAGCTGCTCGCGATGCTCGTCGAGGACGACCCCTTCGGCGTCGACGCCTTCGCGACGCACCACCTGCCCCTCTCGGACGCCCCTTCGGCCTACGAGCACTTCCAGAAGAAGGAAGAGGGCATGGTCAAGGTGGTCTTCCAGCCGGGGCTCGCCGCCTAGCTCCGAGCACACGAACGCCCCGGTCCTCGTGGAGGACCGGGGCATTTCATGCTGCTGTCAGCTGCGGCTGATCGACGCTCGCATCGCGGAGACTGCCGCGGCCGTGGCAGTGATCGTCAGCAGCTGCAAGGCCTCGCCCAGCGAGCGGGCATACAACGACCTCACCGTCGTGCTCAGTGGTTGCGATTGCCGTCGACGTCGTCGTCGTAGAAGTCGCGGCTGCCGGACTTGGCCAGACCCCGGCTGATCATGTAGCCGATGGTCAGCAGGCTGACGTAGAACCAGGCCTCCTGCGTGCCGAAGTCACTGCGGTCGGTCATCGCAGCGGCGATGAGCACACCGAGCACCGAGGCAACGTAGGCGATGAGCTCGGTCGTCTTGTAGGACGACTTCGTCTCGGTGCTGACGCGTCGGACGGCGGCGGTGGTGCGGTCATGGGTGTGGGCGGTGTTCGCCATGGTGAAACCTCTTTCAGGAATTTTTTCGAGTTCCGGCCAATTCTTGAGCGGATTTCAGGACGCCTTGAGGCGCCTCCGCTACTATGCCGCCGACCTTCTGACCAACGCAAAGCGACTACACCCCAAGTAGGGGGTCAGTAGGCTGGTCAGATGAGCTCGGCCCCCGCAGATCTCCTGCTCCAGCGTCACTTCGCCACCGACCTTCCCGGCTTGACCATCCCGTGGAAGGCGGAGCCCGCGCCCGACCCCCACCTGGTCGCCCTGGACGAGTCGCTCGCCGTCGAGCTGGGCCTGGACCCGGCCTGGTTGCGGACTCCCGAAGGGGTCGGGTTGCTGACCGGCGCCCTACTCCCGCCGGAGGCGACGCCGGTGGCACAGGCCTACTCCGGCCACCAGTTCGGTGGGTTCTCCCCCCGCCT
>NZ_JAOPXV010000063.1 GCF_025964975.1 Nocardioides sp. | reverse complement strand
AGCGGCAGTGCCGAGACCCCCGGGCCGTAGAACTCGACGAACTTGCCGACGACACCGTGCTTGCGGAGCATCTCGGTGATGGTGAGCACCAGGTCCGTGGCGGTAGCGCCCTCGGGCAGGTCGCCGTTCAGCTTGAAGCCGACGACGCGAGGGATGAGCATGCTGACGGGCTGGCCGAGCATGGCGGCCTCGGCCTCGATGCCACCCACGCCCCAGCCCACGACACCGATGCCGTTGACCATGGTCGTGTGGGAGTCGGTGCCGACGCACGTGTCGGGGTATGCCTGCAGGCTCTTCCCGCCGCCCGCAGCGTCCACCTCGCGGGTGAAGACGGTGCGGGCGAGGTGCTCAATGTTGACCTGGTGGACGATGCCGGTGCCGGGCGGGACGACCTTGAAGTCGTCAAAGGCACCTTGGCCCCAACGCAGGAACTGGTAGCGCTCGCGGTTGCGCTCGTACTCGATCTCGACGTTGCGTTCGAAGGCCTCCGGGGTGCCGAAGACATCGGCGATGACGGAATGGTCGATGACCATCTCGGCGGGCGCGAGCGGGTTGATCTTGGTCGCGTCGCCGCCGAGCTCGGCCATGGCCTCGCGCATCGTCGCCAGGTCCACGACACAGGGAACGCCGGTGAAGTCCTGCATGATCACCCGAGCGGGGGTGAACTGGATCTCCTTGTCGGGATCCGCAGTCTCGTCCCACCCGGCCAGCGCGCGGATGTCGTCCGCGGTGATGTCCGCTCCGTCCTCGGTGCGCAGCAGGTTCTCGAGGAGCACCTTCAGGCTGAAGGGCAGCGAGGCGACGTCGATGCCGTCGCCCTCGACCGCATCGAGTCGGAAGATCTCGTAGGACGTACCGTCCACGTCGAGGGTGCTCTTGGCGCCGAAGCTGTCTTGACTGGCCATCCGCCACATCTCCTGAGTTTGTCTGGTGGATCTTCTGGATTTCGGTCTGCCTGAGCCCGTGTGAGCCCATCTTGCCCCGCGCCGGACGACCGGTGAGAGCAAGGCGTACCTAAGTCACGCTCCTGCCGTCAGGCAGTTTGTCTTGATGTCAAGATACATGACACCGAGAAAGATGTCATGTGATCCCCGCCAGCGAGTCCAGCTGTTGGAGAAGTCCGTGGGCGGCCAGCTCGCCCTTCTTGTGGCGCCACTGCGAGGCCCGGTAGACGCAGGCGATCAGCCCGCTGCGGTGGACGCGCCGCAGATCGCCGTAGGCGAACGCATGGCGGGCCTTCGTCTCATCGTCGACTCCCTCGGCGAGGCCGAGGAACCAGACGGCGTAATCCTCCCAGCTGTGCTTGGCCAGGAAGGCGTTCTCAGCGTCGGCATCATGTTGCATCTGCCTCCAGTCGCTCCCCAGGACGTACTGGCGCGCCTCGATGAGCCGTCGGGCGTGCGCGATGGCAGCGGTGTTGACGTCGTACGTCGCCATTGGACAGGGCCTCTCACTCGCGGATGTGGTCGCGCCAGTCGCCGGGACGCGGCCCGCAGGGCCAGGCGCGAGCTGTTCGTCCGGATGCGAGGTCGGCGGAGCCTAGGCAGGTCCGATGATGCCCTTCTGTGGCCGCACTGCGCGCAGCGTCTCAGGTGCACCCACCAACCCCTGGCAGCGTCGCACTCCACGCACCCCGACCCGCTGGGCGGGACCTCCAACTCGATGCCCTGGCCTGTCATGCCTCGACGCTACTCACGTGTGGGCCTCGGCACGAGAGTGCGGCCGCGATCAACAGGGCTCGCTCGTGCGACGCTCACGACGCGGGCCAGGGCGCGGAACTCCTCGGGTCGTCGGTTGCGCGACTTCCTGGAGTCCTGCAGCGCCCACTCCGGGATCGACAGGATGTTGCGACGCGGCGGAGCCCAGCTGGCTCTCGCCTCAGCCACGAGCTGCTCCCAGGTCGGGTGCTCGTGGAGGTCGTGGACGGTCGGTCGACGGCCCAGCTGCCAGCGCCGGCTGTAGCGCACCCGGGGCAGCTCGAGGACCTCGGATCGCCAGCGGAACTGGTCGAACCAGGCCGTCGTCTCGGAGCCCTCAGGTGCCCACCACCCCTCCGCCCACACGAACGTGTGAGCCGGATAACGGCGGCCAACGGCGTCCCGGGCCGCCGTTGCTGCCATCGGCGGGACCAGCTCCCCGGCTCCGCCCACGGTCTGCGCCGGCTCGACGCATGCCCCCTCAACAGGTTCCCGCACGGCTGCCAACCCCAGGTCGACCACGCGCAGGATGCCGGCCAACATGCGCGCCGTCGGACTGGTGCGCCCCGTCTCCCACTTAGCAACGGCCGATTGCGAGACGCCCAGCTCGTGCGCGAGCTGACGCTGCGAGAGCTTCGCCATGCGGCGTACGCGTCGAATCAGCCCTGAGACCTGCTCGTCCTCCGCGGACGTCCTCACCAACGCCGACTCCGCCGGCTGCGCGTGTGCCTCGCCCGTCTGCATCCCGTCCCCCCGAAGGTCCGCCATTGTCCGTGCGACCATCAGAGCCGAGGGCACCGACAACGATGCTTGGACCTGAGTCCGGTCGAGACTCAGGTCCAAGCATCGCGGATCGCGCGATCAGGGACGGCGACGGCGACGGCCGTCACAGGCTCAGGACGGCGACCCAGGAGAGCTCAGGAGACTCACGAGAGCTCAGAAGCCCAACAGCTTGCCGAACGCCGAGAACCCGGCGCCGAAGACCTTGGCGATCGGGTTGCTGGGACCGTCGACGGTGGACTTCTGCCAGAAGAGCGGATGGGGCCCAGTGAACTCGTCGTCGACCAGAGGAGTCTTGCCCCACAGGTACGGCCAGAACACCTCGGTCCGGTTGACACCCACGGCCAGTCGGGAGTCGAAGCCCATCACCAGGTGCTGCTCGATCCTCATGGACCTACCTCGGGGGCTCGTCTCCACGACATCGCCGCTGCCCTGGACGATCAGGCTGCCGTTGCCGCTGAACATGATGTAGCGCACCTGCCACGTCGCGAAGGATTGGATGCCCCACCGCCAGCGCGTCTTCAGCTCCGGCGTGCCGATCACGCCCACGACGTGCTTCGGGTGAATCACGAGGCCAGGGTGGTCCGTGAAGTCGATACGCATGAGGTACGAGTCTGGGTCAGCTGGTGTCGACAGCGTCGCCGAGGTGACGCGCCCGTCGCCGGTGATCCGACTCAATCCGTAGAGCCCGGCTGCGAAGCTGATGAACGGCGACGTCCAGTCGTAGAGAAGCCGGCTGTGGATCTTCCCTTCCACCGGACGAACGTGCTCCGACCGCGCGGACAGCACGTCCCCGGCACCGAGCTCGACGGTGAGCGTCCGCTGGGCAGGGCTGGTGCGAAGGTCGGCAGCTGCGTTCTCAGACCCGGCCGACAGGTGAATCGGGCTGTGCACCCGACTCACCACCGGCATCAGGACGAAGTAGCTGACGGTGCGCAGTACTCCCGGCATGACGAGTGCCAGCAGTGCGATGAGAGCCAACCACTTCCACGACCGGGCCCACTGGTTGACCACCCATCCCACCCCGGATGACTGGGTCTCCTCCAAGCTCTGCTGTTCGGCCTTCTTCTGGCCCAGCTCCGACTCCTTGTTGTCGATCTCTCTCTCGACGAGGGGCTGGTCGCCGCCTTGGCCGAGGCGATCGAGCTTCTGTTGAGGGGTCAGGGCGGGGTCGCGAAGGACTGCGGCGTCCTCCTCAGCCTGGCCGAGGGTTCGTTCGAAGGTGTCCAGCGCTTCGTCCGCCTTCTCGACCGCCAGGTCAGCGGTCTCGCACGCGCTACCGGGTGTCACCAGATCGATCAGGTCCTGGACGAAGCCGCAGACGTCCTCCTGGTCGTCGCGCAGGCGCTCGACCTCCGCCTTCTTCTCGGCGACGTTGCGGCGCCCGTCCTCGATCTCGGCGTCGATCCTGCCCTGCAGGGACTCGACGGCTCTGCTCTGCTCCTCAGCAGCGGCGGCCCTCAGCTGCGCGAGGTCCCGCTCCAGCGCCGCTCGTTCCTCAGACACCTGTTGCAGTCGATCCCGGTCTGCCAC
>NZ_JAOPXV010000030.1 GCF_025964975.1 Nocardioides sp. | reverse complement strand
CCGATGACCTTGGTCAGCGGGGCGTCGAAGATGCACGACGCCGGGTCGGTGACGATGTCGGAGGACACGATCGGGTCGGTGGAGTACTTGAGGAAACGGCCGTCGGCGGCCTTCTCGATGATCGCGTTGACCTCCTCGACGGTGGTCTCGCGACCGGCCTCGAACGTCAGGTCGGTGGCCGAGCCGGTGGGCACGGGCACGCGGAGCGCGAAGCCGTCGAGCTTTCCCTTCAGCTCCGGCAGGACCAGGCCGATGGCCTTGGCGGCACCGGTCGAGGTCGGGATGATGTTGAGCGCGGCGGCGCGGGCGCGACGCAGGTCCTTGTGGATGTTGTCCTGGAGGTTCTGGTCGGCGGTGTAGGCGTGGATCGTCGTCATCAGGCCCTTGACGATGCCGAGGTCGTCGTTGAGCGCCTTGGCCATCGGTCCCAGGCAGTTGGTCGTGCAGGAGGCGTTGGAGATGACGTGGTGGGTCGCCGGGTCGTAGTCCTCGTGGTTGACACCCATCACGATCGTGATGTCCTCGTTGGAGGCAGGCGCCGAGATGATGACCTTCTTGGCACCGGCGTCGATGTGTGCCTTCGCCTTGGTCGCGTCAGTGAAGAAGCCCGTCGACTCGACGACGACGTCGACATCGAGGTCGGCCCACTTGAGGTTGGCCGGGTCGCGCTCGGCGAACGCGGTGATCGTCTGGTCGCCGACCTTGATCGAGGTCTCGTCCGACGAGACGTCGGCGTCGAGGCGGCCGAGGATCGAGTCGTACTTGAGCAGGTGCGCGAGGACCGCGTTGTCGGTCAGGTCGTTGACGCCGACGATCTCGATGTCGGCTCCCCCGTCGAGCTGGGCGGCACGAACGGCCCGGAAGAAGTTACGACCGATGCGGCCGAAGCCATTGATTCCTACGCGGACAGTCACTGAGGGACTCCTTGAAGTCGAAGAACGAGTGGGACGCCCAGGTCCGGACATCCGACGGCTTCACGACCCTATCGCGGAGCGTCAGGACCTCCGATCGGGCATGTCGCCGTACGTGCAAGTAACCCCTGGCCGTGCTCGCGTCCCGCGATCAGGCCTCGTCGACCAGCATCTCGGGGGTCAGCGACGACTCCGTGTCCGGGATCCCGAGCTCCTCGGCGCGTTTGTCAGCCATCGCCAGCAACCGCCGGATGCGTCCGGCGATGGCGTCCTTGGTCAGCACCGGGTCGTGGAGCTGCCCCAGCTCCTCGAGGGAGGCGTTCTTGTGCTCCAGCCGGAGGTCGCCGGCGAGCTTCAGGTGATCGGGGACCTCGTCGGCCAAGATCTCCAGCGCCCGCTCGACCCGGGCGCCGGCCGCCACCGCGGCACGGGCCGACCTTCGCAGGTTGGCATCGTCGAAGTTCGCGAGCCGGTTGGCGGTCGCCCGCACCTCGCGACGCATCCGTCGCTCCTCCCAGGCCATCAGCGACTCGTGGGCGCCGAGCCTGGTCAGCAGGGCGCCGATCGCGTCCCCGTCCCGGATGACGACGCGGTCGACCCCACGGACCTCGCGTGCCTTGGCGGAGATGCCGAGCCGACGGGCAACCCCGACGATTGCGAGCGCGGCTTCGGGGCCGGGGCAGGTGATCTCCAGCGAGGACGAGCGGCCGGGCTCGGTCAGGGAGCCGTGGGCGAGGAAGGCACCTCGCCAGGCCGCCACCGCGTCGCAGCCGCCCCCGGAGACCACAGCCGGCGGAAGACCGCGCACCGGACGTCCACGCTGGTCGAGCAGGCCGGTCTGGCGCGCCAGGGCTTCCCCGTCCTTGACGACCCGGACGATGTATCGGCTCCCCCGGCGGATGCCGTTGCCCTGCACCATGACGAGCTCGGAGTGGTGTCCGTAGACCTCGGCGATGTCCTTGCGCAGGCGTCGGGCGGCAGCACCGGTGTCGAGCTCCGCCTCCACCACGATCCGACCGCTCACGATGTGGAGACCACCGGCGAAGCGGAGCATCGAGGCCACCTCGGCCTTCCGACAGCAGGTCTTCGTGATCTGGGTGTTGGCGAGTTCTGCCTTCACCTGTGCCGTCATCGCCATGGGGCGATCCTGCCACGAACGTCAATCACCCTCGACCCTGCTCCCCGCCATGATGTCCTCGAACGCGGCGGCCAACTTGGCGTCGTCGTGGCGATCGGAGGCGTCCTCGGCTGCGATGTCGGCGATCACGAGCCGCGCCCCCGACTCGGACACGGACCCGTCGAACTGCTCGGGGTGCGCCACGCTGCGCACGTCAGCCAGCACGGTGTGGATCTTCAGGTCGGGCGCGTGCTCGAACAGGGCCGCCAGGTGGTCCTCCGGACCGAAGCCGGGGGTCTCCCCCTCCTGCGGCGCGAGGTTGAGCACGACGATGAGGCAGGCGGAGGTGTCGCTCAGCGCCTGGCGCAGCTTCGGGACCATCAGGTGGGGGATGACGGACGTGAACCACGACCCGGGACCCAGGACGACCCAGTCGGCCGACATCACCGCGTCGATGGCCTCTGCGCAGGCGTCCGGATCGGCGGGCTCGAGGGCAACCGACACGATCTGCCCGTGCGTCGTCGCCACCTCCACCTGACCGCGGACGGTGGAGGTGCGGGAGGGATCCGTCGTGTCCAGGCCCCGAACCACCGCCGTCATGTCGATGGGAGTGATCGCCATCGGGAGGACGCGACCCCCGGCCCCGAGCAGCCGGCCGACCCAGTCGAGGGCGCGGACCGGATCGCCCATCAGCTCCCAGAGTCCGACGATCAACAGGTTGCCGATGGCGTGACCACGCATGTCACCGTCGCCCTCGAACCTGTGCTGGACCAGCTCGGCCCAGGTCCGGCCCCACTCGTCGTCCCCGCACAGCGCCGCGAGGGCCATCCGCAGGTCGCCGGGCGGAAGCACGCCGAACTCCTCGCGCAGCCTTCCGGACGAACCTCCGTTGTCGGCGACCGTCACCACGGCCGTCAGCTCGTCGAGCGTCAGCTCGGCGACCAGGCGACGCAGCGCGCTGAGGCTGGCGAAGAGTCCGTGCCCGCCGCCGAGGGCAACGGCGGACTGGGCGGTGTCACGGGCCATGCGTGGCCTCACTCCCGCCCGAGGTCGCGGTGACTGGCCTGGGTGTCGAAGCCGTGCTCGCGCAGCCGGGCCGCGATCTCCTCGCTCATCGCGACGCTGCGGTGCTTGCCGCCCGTGCAGCCGATCGCGATGGTCATGAAGCGCTTGCCCTCGGTGAGGTAGCCGCTGGCGACGTTCTCGAGGACCGGCACGTATTGGTCGAGGAAGGTCTGTGCCGCGGGCCGCTTCTTGACGTAGTCGGCCACCTCCTCGTCACGCCCGGTCCGGGGGCGGAGCTCGGGCACCCAGTGCGGGTTGGGGAGGAAGCGCATGTCCGCGACGAAGTCGGCGTCGACCGGGATGCCGTACTTGAAGCCGAACGAGACGACGGTGACCTTGAGCTTCAGTGCCTCCGGGCTGCCGAACTGCTCGCTGATCCGGTCGGTCAGCTGGTGCACGTTGAGGTTGGTGGTGTCGACGATGACGTCGGCGTCGGCCCGCACCTCGGCGAGCACCTCGCGCTCGCGCTGCAGCCCGTGGAGAAGGCGGCCGCTCCCCTGGAGCGGGTGGGGACGACGAGCGGCCTCCTGGCGGCGTACGAGGACGTCATCGTTCGCCTCCAGGAACAGCAGGGTTGTCGGCCGGCCGGTCACGCCCTGGTGCCGGTTGGCCTGCAGCGAGGCGAAGAACGAGCCGGAGCGTACGTCGACCACGACCGCGATGGGTTCGGCGATCCCGCGGCTGTCGTCGACGAGACGGACGACGTCGCGCACCAGCGTCGGCGGGAGGTTGTCGACCACGAAGAAGCCGAGGTCCTCGAGCTCCTTGGCGGCCGTGCTGCGACCGGCACCGGTCATGCCGGTGACGATCACGAGCTCGCCGGGGGTGGGCTCCATCAGTTCTCCTCGATGATCTCGCCGGTCGCGGTGTTGACCTGGACGGCGGGGGCGGTGGTCCCGGCATTCTTGCGGGTGGCGTCGGCGCTGGCGACGGCCGCCTTGATGGCCTCGGCCGTGCGGGGGCCGATGCCGGGCACGAGGGCGATCTCCTCGGCCTCCGCGAGCCGCAGCTTCTTCAGGGAGCCGAAGTGCTTGAGCAACGTCTTGCGGCGCACCTCCCCGAGGCCCGGCACGTCGTCCAGCGCGCTCTCCACCATCGACTTGGAGCGGCGCGAGCGGTGGTGGGTGATGGCGAACCGGTGGGCCTCGTCGCGGATCCGCTGGAGGAGGTAGAGCCCCTCGCTGGTGCGCGCCAGGATGACCGGGTCCTCCTCGGCCGGCAGCCACACCTCCTCGAGGCGCTTGGCCAGGCCGCAGACGGGAATGTCGTTGATGCCGAGCTCGGTCAGGGCCTGCTGCGCAGCCGCCACCTGGGGTGGACCGCCGTCGACCACCACCAGCCCCGGCGCGTAGGCGAACTTGCGCGGGCGACCGGTCTCCGGGTCGACGAGCATGGGGCCGGAGTCGGTCGACACCGCCTCGCTCCTCGCCTGCTCGTCGAGCAGCCGGCGGAACCGGCGGGTGATCACCTGGTACATGTGGGCGACGTCGTTCTGCGTCACCTCGGTCTCCCCCGCCTCGGGCTTGATCACGAAGCGGCGGTATTCGCCCTTGCGTGGCAAACCGTCCTCGAAGACGACCATCGAGGCGACGACCTCGGTGCCCTGGAGGTTGGAGACGTCGTAGCACTCGATCCGCAGCGGCACCTCGTCGAGGGCCAGGGCCGACTGGATCTCCTCGAGGGCACGGTTGCGCGTGGTCAGGTCGCTGGCCCGCCGGGTCTTGTGCAGCACGAGCGACTGCCCCGCGTTGTTGGCGACCGTCTTCTGGAGCGCGAGCTTGGCGCCGCGCTGGGGCACCCGGATCTCGACGCGGCTGCCTCGCAGGTCGCTGAGCAGGTCTTCGAGCACGCCGGCGTCGGCGGGGAGCGCCGGGACGAGCACCTCGCGCGGGATCGAGTCGGACTCCCCGCCGTACAGCTGGAGGAGGAAGTCCTGGACGAGCTCGGCGGTCCCGCCGTCGTCCGTGCGGTCGGCGACCCACCCCCGCTGCCCTCGGATCCGCCCGCCGCGGACGTAGAAGATCTGCACCGCGACCTCGAGCGGGTCCTCGGCGAGGGCGATCACGTCGGCGTCGGTGCCGTCGGCCAGCACCACCGCCTGCTTCTCCATCGCCTTGGTCAGGGCACCCAGGTCGTCACGCAGCCGGGCGGCTCGCTCGAAGTCGAGGGCTTCCGAAGCGGCGTACATCTCCTTCTCGACGCGCTTGACGAACGCTGAGGTGTTGCCGGCCATGAAGTCGCAGAAGTCGTCGACGATCTCACGGTGCTGCTCGGCGCTGACGTTGCCGACGCAGGGAGCGGCGCACTTCTCGATGTATCCCAGCAGGCACGGCCTGCCGATCTGGCTGGAGCGCTTGAACACGCCGTTGCTGCACGAGCGCATCGGGAACACGCGGAGCAGCAGGTCCACGGTCTCGCGGATCGCCCAGGCGTGGCCGTAGGGGCCGAAGTAGCGGGTGCCCTTGCGCTTGGCTCCGCGACCGACCATCACCCGCGGGAACTCCTCGCCGACCGTCACGGCGAGCCAGGGGTAGGACTTGTCATCGCGGTACTTCACGTTGAAGCGCGGGTCGAACTCCTTGATCCAGCTGTATTCGAGTTGGAGCGCCTCGACCTCGGTCTTGACGGTCGTCCACTCGACGCTGGCAGCGCTCGTGACCATCGAGGCGGTGCGCGAGTGAAGGTTGCGGATGTCCTGGAAGTAGGAGGACACGCGCGAGCGGAGGTTCTTGGCCTTGCCGACATAGATGACGCGGCCCTTGGCGTCACGGAAGCGATAGACCCCTGGCTGGGTCGGGATCGACCCGGGTTGGGGTCGATAGGACGCCGGTGAAGCCATGCCACAACCCTACGGGCCGGCGCCGACACTCCCGGACGGCACCGGCGAGGGAGTTCCCGGGAACCCGCCGCTCATCCCGCTGGTGCAGCTGGAGAAGTCACCGCTGAAGGTGTACGCCAGCGGCTCCACCAGCGCGCCAGCAGGCACCTTGTCGCCCGAGACCCTGGTGATCGAGGTGTTGCTGTCCTGTACGTGGTGGACACTCCACGTCGCAACACCGTCCGGCTCGCCTGTCCTGACGGCCCGCCACTCCGGGGGCGCCGTCCTTGCCGGGGGCACCCGCCGAACCGGCGGCGCCGGTTGCTCCGCTGGGCCCGACGATCCCTTGAAGGCCAGCACTGAGGTCTTCGGCGGCGATGGTGCCGTTGCGGATGTCGCTGCTCTTGACTGCGTTCTTCTGGATGGTCTTGCGCCGCACGGCGTTGGGAGCGAGGTCCTTGCTTCCACCGCTGTAGTCGGCGATGTCCTGTCCGGTGATGAGTCGGTCTCGGTGATGGACCGAACCCGGATCAGGCCAGCGAGATCGAGTCGCCCTCGACCGTGATGCCCACCTCGGCGAGCGGTGCCGTGGCCGGTCCGGAGATGACCGAGCCGTCCTCCAGCGAGAACTTGCTGCCGTGACATCCGCACGGGATGACCCCGTCGCTGCTCGCGCTCACCGTGCAGCCCTGGTGTGTGCAGACCGAGGAGAAGGCCTTGAAATCACCCTCGGCGGGCTGGGTCAGCACGACCTTCTGCTCGGAGAAGACCGCACACCCCCCGACGGGGACGTCGGAGGTCGCGGCCAGCGCACCGGCCGGGGCGGCCGCGGAGGGCTCGCCAGGCCCGGTCGGGTCGCTGCTCGACGTGGGGTCGGAGGCCGACTCGGGGTCATCACTGGCGCAGGCGGCCAGCGCGGGCAGACCGATCACGGCTGCGGTGGCGCCACCGAGCACCCGACGACGGTTCACAGGAGAAGTCATGGCGCGAGACTACTTCTTGGCGGAAACCGCCTTTTTCGTGGCGACCTTCTTGGTGGTCGTCGTCTCGGCCGGCGCCGCTGCGGCCGCCTTCTTTGCAGCAGCCGCCGCCTTCTTGGTGGCAGTTGCTGCCTTCTTGGCCGCAGCCTTGCTCAGCGGACGGGCGGGCTCCGCCTTGGGCTGGACCCGTCCCCGAGGCTGCTTCGCACCGCGACCCTCGAGCAGGGGCGCGAGGAACTGTCCGGTGAAGCTGTCCGGGTGGGCCGCCACGTCCTCCGGTGTCCCCTCAGCCACGACGATGCCGCCCCTCGAGCCACCCTCGGGGCCCATGTCGATCAACCAGTCGGCGGTCTTGATGACGTCGAGGTTGTGCTCGATGACCAGCACGGTGTTTCCCTGGTCCACGAGTCGGCCGAGCACGAGCAGGAGCTT
>NZ_JAOPXV010000005.1 GCF_025964975.1 Nocardioides sp. | reverse complement strand
GGCCGCCACGAGTGCGGCGTCGGTGATGCGGACACCGTGGTGCGCCTCGTACTTCTCCTGGATGCCACGCAGGATCTGGATCGTGTCCTCGACGCTCGGCTCGCCGACGAAGACCTGCTGGAACCGGCGCTCCAGGGCCGGGTCTCTCTCGATCCGCTCGCGGTATTCGTCGAGGGTCGTGGCCCCGATCATGTGGAGCTCGCCGCGCGCCAGCATCGGCTTCAGCATGTTGCCGGCGTCCATCGCGGAGTCGCCACCCGCGCCGGCCCCGACGACCGTGTGAAGCTCGTCGATGAAGGTGATGATCTGCCCGCCGGCGTCCTTGATCTCCTCGAGCACCGCCTTGAGCCGCTCCTCGAACTCGCCGCGGTACTTCGCGCCGGCCACCATCGCCGCCAGGTCGAGGCTGAGCAGCCGCCGTCCCTTGAGCGAGTCGGGCACGTCGCCGTCGATGACGCGTTGCGCGAGGCCCTCGACCACCGCGGTCTTGCCCACACCGGGCTCGCCGATGAGGACCGGATTGTTCTTGGTACGCCGACTGAGCACCTGGATGACCCGGCGGATCTCGTTGTCACGGCCGATGACCGGGTCGAGGCGGCCCTCCTCGGCTGCCTTGGTGAGATCGACGGAGAACTTGTCGAGGCTCTCGTACGTCGACTCCGCGTCCTGGCTGGTCACGCGACGGTTGCCGCGGACGGCGGTCAGGCCCTCTCGCAGGCCGGCCTCGGACAGGCCGGCCTCGGTGAGGATCGTGCGGGCGCTGGACTCGACGGTGGCGAGCCCGATCAGGAGGTGCTCGGTGGCGACGTAGTCATCCTTCATGGTGGCCGCGAGGTCGATCGCCTTGCCGAGCACCCGGGTGAGCGCCGCGCTCGCCGCTGGTTGCTGGACCGTCGCGCCACTCGCCTGGGGCAGGGCGCTCACGGCCTGCTCGGCGCGGGCGGTCAGCGCCGCGGCCTCGACGCCGGCCTTCAAGACGAGGTTGCGGGCGGTGCCGTCCTCCTGGCGCAGCAGGGCGACCAGCAGGTGGACGGGCTCCGTCTGGGTGTTGCCACCGGTGGTGGCGCTGAGCTGCGCGGCCTCGATGACCTCGCGGCTCCGGGTGGTGAATTTCTCGACGCCGAACTGGCTCATGTCTCGCATCTCCTCCATGAGTCGGGGTGGCCCACTGTGGCCTTCGTCAGGCTCAACGCACCAGAAGTTGAGTCGATTCCCCTCAACTTCGAGACGTATGAAACGTCAGCGTAGGCCTCAGCGGCGGGCCGCGTTGAGCGTGAGCGGGGGGCGTCAGCGTCGGGTGTCAGCGTCGGGCGTCGGTGTCAGCGGAGGATCGCGGCGTCGAGCCCACGTCGACCCGGGAGACGAGCGCCTCCAGCGACTCACCCGGCTGCATCTCCGCCAGCCCCAGGAGAACAGTGGGCGCGTCCGGCAGGAGCCGCATGTCCTCGACCACCGCGTTGAGGCGCTCCTCGAGTGCCGGCAACGGGGTGCCGACCACGGCGCAGACCAGCTCGTCACGGCCGTAGCGGACGACGAGGTCGTAGGGGCGGAGGGCCTCCTGCAGCGCGACCGCGACCTCGACCAGCACCAGGTGCGCGCTCCGCTGGTCGACGGACACGTCGACCTCGACCCGCACGAACGCCAGCACCAGTGAGTTCTCCGAGCGGCGGGCTCGCACGACCTCCCGGTCGAGCTCCCTCATCCCCGGGTCCCGCCACAGCGCCCCGGTGACCGGGTCCCTCGCCGGGGTGGGATCAGCGGATTCGCCGGACGGCGGGTTGAAGGGGACCAGGTCCGCGCGACCCTGTTCGATGATGGTGCCGATCGCGTGTGCGGGTCCGGGCCTGCCCAGCAGGTAACCCTGGCCGAGGACACCCAGCCGGGCCAGGTGGGCGCGTTGCTCCTCGGTCTCGATCCCCTCGGCGATGCAGGCGATGCCGCAGTGACGGGCGAGCGCCACGACGCCGGCCACGATCGCGACGGCGCGACGGTCGTCCGGCACTCCACTGACGAACGTCTGGTCGATCTTGAGCGTGGACGCCGGCAGCTCGTGCAAGTAGGACAGCGAGGCATATCCCGTGCCGAAGTCGTCGATGGCGAGCTCGAAGCCCGCGGCCCGCAGCTGATGGAGCTGTGCGGAGCCGGGCGACGTCCCGCCCAGCATGACGGACTCGGTCAGCTCGAGGGTGAGGCCGTGCGCGGGGATCCCTGCCCGGGCGACGGAGGCGAGGACGTCGGTGGGGAAGTCTCTCGAGCCGAGCTGAACCGCGGACACGTTGACGGCGACCGGGACGACCACGTTGTAGTCGTCGCGCCAGGCACCCCCCTGCAGGGCGGCGAGCTGGAGCACGCGCCATCCCAGGTCGATGATGAGGCCCGACCGCTCGGCGACGCCGATCACCTCGAACGGTGCGATCGTCTCCCCGTCCGCGTCCTTGAGCCGGAGCAGGGCCTCCACTCCCACGAGCAGGCCTGTGGTGAGGTCGATGACGGGCTGGTACGCCAAGGTGACGCGGTCGTGTTCCAGGGCATCCCTGATGCACTGCTCCATCCGGGCGTCGGCCAGTGAGGGGACCCCCTCGTCCCTGGCCTCTTCCATGGCCTCCGTAGCCTCCACGACCTGTGCGGAAGCCGCCTGCGCAGAGGCGGCCAGGCCAGGCGCAGCCAGTGCAGACGGAGCGGGGCCGGCCCCGTCCAGCACAGAGCCCTCTGGCGAAGCGGCATCCGGCAGCTTGGCGAGGGGGGCGATCGATCGGCTCTCGACGGGGCTGGCGGCAGGGCTGGCGACAGGCTGGGCCGACCGGCTCGAGACGATCCAGCTGGCCCCCAGCCCGATGGCGAGCCCGACGAGGCCCATGGCACCCAGGGCCAGCCACTCCGACCCGGTGTCGGTCCGCGGTGTGAGTATCAGCGCGATCCCGAGGGCGACAGCACCGGTCAGCAGTACCCCCGCCAAGACGGCGAAGACCAACCGTGCTCGAGTCCCCATTGCTGAACCGTAACCGAGTGGGTGGGACCGTGGGTGACGCACGACAACATCGGAGGGGAAAGATGACCGAGGACAAGCTCGCGCGGATCCGGAAGCTGCTCGCGCAGGCCGAGGACCCAGCCGCCACGAACGCCGAGTCGGAGGCGTTCAACGCCAAGGCAGCCGAGCTGATGGCCCGCCACGGCGTCGACGCGGCCCTGCTGGCTGCGAGCGATCCGGGTCGCGAGGTGGTCGGCGACCTGGTCGTGGAGCTGCTGGCGCCGTACGCCATCGAGAAAGGCAGCCTGGGAGCAGCAGTCGCCCGAGGCCTGCGCTGCAGCGCGGTCCTGCGCACGACGCGACGAGGCTCCGCGAGCGACTACTCGCTGCATCTCTTCGGCGCCACCACCGACCTCGTGCTGAGCGAGATGCTCCTGACCAGCCTGATGGTCCAGGGCACCGGGGAGCTGACGCGGCGAGGAGTCCCACGCGGCGAGCACCCTGCGGCCTACCGACGCACCTGGTGGCTGGGGTTCGCAGCCGCGATCGGGCAGCGGCTCCAGGAGGCGGAGGCGACAGCGGCGCACGAGTCCGAGAGGAGGTTCGCGGCAGCCGGCACCTCCGCAGCGCTCGTCCTGGCGGACCGGGCGGCTCTCGCCGATCGCGCGGCGGCCGAGGTCTACCCACGTCTGCGTACGGCGGCGCCGCGCTACCTCTCCGGAGGCGGTGGGGCGGACGGCCTCGCCGCTGGACGGCGAGCCGACCTCGGTCGTACCCCCGGTGTCACCCGACAAGCCCGCAGGAGACTCGGCTGAGCCGGTCACCGGACATGATGGCCCCGTGAACCTTCCCGTCCTGAGCTCGGACTGCGGCTCCTGCTTCGGCCTGTGCTGCGTCCTGCTGTCCTTCTCCCGCGACGCCGGGTTCGGGGTGGCCAAGGCCAGCGGGACGGCGTGCCACCACCTCGACGCCTCGGACGGCTGCGGGATCCACGCCACCCTGCGCGAGGACGGTTGGCCTGGCT
The DNA here is from genome assembly GCF_025964975.1 of Nocardioides sp. Taxonomy (GTDB): domain Bacteria; phylum Actinomycetota; class Actinomycetes; order Propionibacteriales; family Nocardioidaceae; genus Nocardioides. The sequence goes on along the minus strand of NZ_JAOPXV010000005.1, from coordinate 7,197 downwards.
GCACCGTCTTCGAGTGCTTCGGTGCCGGCCAACAGGTCTCCCAGGTCACCTACGCAGGGGTCTCGTGGCGCGAGAACGACAACCTCGGCGAAATGGCCGCCGTGCTGTCGGTGATGCGGCAGCTGCACGAGATGCTCATCCTGCTCAGCGAGGTCGAGCGACGCCTGCCGGGAGCCGCTGCCGCTGTGCTTCACCGGGTCACCGCGCTGACGAGCGACCCGCCCGAGCAGCTGTTGACCATCGACGTGGACGAGCTCCGCGAGGAGGTGGGCGGACTCCTGTCCATCGCCAGCATGCGGCTCAGGTCCGGGTGGGAGGGGCCTGACCTCGCCCGTGCCGACCTCGCCGGACGGGACCTGCGCTCCTCCGACCTGCGCGGCGCCACCTTGCGCGGCGCGACGCTCATCGCCGCCGACCTGCGCGGGCTCGACCTCACCCGGGCCGACCTCCTGGGCGCCGACCTGCGTGACGCCGACGTGCGGGGAGCGCAGCTCGCCGAGGCGCTGTTCCTGACCCAGCCGCAGGCCAACGCGGTGCGGGGCGACGCCACGACCGAGCTGCCCGCCGTCCTGAACCGCCCGCGCCACTGGGCCTGACCCAGCCTCCCTCCGTTGGCCCAGCTCCTTGCGGGGGGGCACACCGACGGGGCGGGGTGAAAAGGTGACCCCATGTGGAGCGCCTCTGATGCCTGGTTGGTCGTCATCGACCCGCAACGGATCTTCGCCGACCCCGACAGTCCGTGGGGCTCGCCGATGTTCCCCTCGATCGTCGCGCCCGTACGCCGCCTGGCTGAGCACTTCGGTGGACGTGTCATCGTCACCCGCTGGGTGGCCCCGCGTCCGGCCGTCGGGTCGTGGTCGGCGTACCTCTCGGCGTGGCCGTTCGCCGATGTCCCCGGGAACGACCCCCTCTTCGACGTCGTCGACGAGCTGGCCGACCTCGACGCGCGGGTGCTGAGCGCCCCGACCTTCGGCAAGTGGGGCCCCGAGCTGAGTGCCATCACCGGCCCCGCCCCGCGACTCGTGGTCACCGGGGTGTCAACCGACTGCTGCGTCATCTCCACCGCGCTCGCTGCGGCTGACGCAGGCGCGACGCTCACGGTCGTGACCGACGCCTGCGCCGGCTCCACCCCCGAGAACCATCGACGCGCCCTCGACGTGATGGCGCTGTACCCACCGCAGATCACCCTCGCCACCAGTGCGGACGTCCGCCCGTGACCCGCGTGATCCACACCGGCCAGGCGCTGGTCGACGTCGTGATCGAGGTCCCCGACCTGCCGGTGCGCGGGCAGAACGTCATGGCAACCTCCGCGACCGACTACGCCGGTGGCGCTGTGACGGTGCTCGTCGCAGCGGCCCGGTTCGGCGCCGCCTGCGTGCACGCCGGTGCGACCGGGACGGGACCGCACGGCGACCTCGTCCGCCAGGCGTTGATCGCGGACGGCATCTGCGTGTCCGCGGACCCGGTGCCGGGACGGGACACCGGGATCTGTGTCGTGCTGGTCGAACCGAGCGCCCAGCGCACCTTCGTCACCACCCTCGGGGCCGAGCGCGACATCTCCGTCGAATCGCTCAACATCTCGAAGCCTCGGAGCGGCGACCTCGTGTGCGTCACCGGGTTCTCGCTGGCGCTGGAGTCGACCCGGGTGCCCCTGCTGGCGTGGCTGGACACCCTGGCGGAGGGCGTCGTGGTCGTCCTCGACCCGGGGTCGGCCTTCGCCTCCCTGCCCGCCCGGGTGCGAGAGCAGATGCTCCGCTGCACCGACGTGTGGACCAGCAATGCCGAAGAGGCCGGCGCCCTGTTGTCTGCGGTCGGCCGGCCAGCGGCCGGAGCCGGACTCCTCGAGAACACCGAAGCGCTCGCCCCCCTGATGCGCGGAGCCACGGTCATTGTCCGCGACGGCGCCGCGGGCTGCGCCGTGCTGGCGGACGGGACCACCACGATGATCCCGGGCTATCCCCAGACGCCCATCGACACCAACGGTGCCGGGGACACGCACACGGGCGCCCTGCTGGCTGAGGTGGCGGAGCGCGGGGCCTCGTGGGTCGAGGGATGCCGCCGCGCCAACGCAGCGGCTGCGATCAAGGTGACTCGCCGGGGACCGACGACCTCGCCGACGGCGGCGGAGGTCGATGCCTTCCTGACCACCGCGGACTGAGCACTCCTACCCGGGCGCTCGGGGCAGCCGCACCGCGACAATGCGTGCATGAACGTTTCGTCGTGGCATCCCCCGGGCCTCCGCGCCTCCCTTCTCTACGCCCTGCTGGCAAGCCTCCTGGGCGGCGTGGTGACCTCGGTCTGTCGCCTCGAGTTCACCCGCCGCTCCGTCCGCGGCGAGGCGCTGCCAACGGGCCCGGTCATCGTGGTCGCCAACCACACGAGCTTCGCCGACGGCATCCTGCTGGCCCTCGTCGGGCGACAGCTCGGGCGATCGCTGCGGCTGATGGCGACCGGCGGTGTGTTCGGGCACCCGGTCCTCGGCCCGGTGCTGCGCCGCCTCGGCTTCATCCCGGTGCTGCGTGGAACCTCATCGGCCGCCGACTCCCTCAGACTCGCCGCGACAGCGTTGGCCGCCGGCGAAGCCGTCGGGCTCTTCCCGGAGGGCCGCATCACCCGCGACCCGGCGCAGTGGCCCGAGCGGAGCAAGACCGGCGCTGTGCGGCTGGCCCTGCGCACGGGCGCGCCGATCGTTCCGGCCGCCCTGGTGGGCGCTCATCAGGTCGTCGGCAAGAAGCGCTTCGTCACTCGACTGCTGCGCAACACGATCATGCGCCCGATGGTGCGGGTCGCGGTCGGCGACCCGATCGACGTACGCCGACTGGCTGGGGTCACTGGCGACCAGCAGCTCGACGACGAGCTGATCCGGCGGCTCGCCGACGAGGTCATGGCAGTCCTGGTGGGCCAGGTCGCCGAGGTGCGGGGCGAGCCTGCGGCGTACCCGCTCGGCGTCCCGGAGTCCGTGCTGCTCGTCGCTGCGGACCGAGCTGCCGGGCGCTGATGCTCAGCCCGGGTGGCGACGGAAGGTCATCAACGCCTGGGACGGGCGCAGCACGGGCAGCTTGTTGGGTGGGGGCATCGTGGCGCCCGCCGCGGTCAGGGACTGCCGCAGGGCTGCGCGGGTGGCCTCAAGCTCGGCCATCAGCTCGTCGTTGCGATGGCGCAGCGCCACGACCTGGTTGTCGAGCTCGAGGATGCGGCGCACCCCCTCGATCCCGATGCCGGCCGAGGTGAGGTCCGCGATCTCGCGCAGCAGCTCGAGGTCGCGGTGGGAGTAGCGCCGCCCCCCGCCGCCGGTGCGGCCCGGCCGGATGAGGCCCATCCGCTCGTAGGCGCGCAGCGTCTGCGGGTGCAGGCCGGTCAGCTCGGCGGCGACGCTGATGACGTAGACGGCCGCATCGGGCGGGGGTATGCCGAAGCTCACTTGGGGCCACCTCGGCCTTGTTCGACGGTGAAGCGCTGCGGGGGAGACGAAGAACGTCGTGGGGTGACGATCATCGTGCCTCCCGGAAGAGGTCATCGCGCAGCGGCGTCGCCATGGTCGCCGTGCGGTAGGCCTCCAGCGCTTCGCGCGCGTGGTCGCTGAGCCCTTCTGGCACCACGACCGCGATGCTCGCGAGCAGGTCGCCGTACGTCCCATCCTTCTTGCGGGCGCCCTTGCCGCGGACGCGGAACGTGCGTCCGTTGGGCGTGCCCGGGGGGACCTTCAGCGTGACGGGTGCGCCGCCCAGGGTCGGGATCTTGATCTCGGCTCCGAGCGTGGCTTCGTCGAACGAGACGGGGACCTCGATGGTGAGGTTGTCGTCCTTGCGGCCAAAGACAGGGTGGCTCGAGACCACGACCTTGACGATGAGGTCGCCGGGCGGGCCGCCGTTCTCGCCGGGCGAGCCCTTGCCGCGCAGCCGGATCTTCTGACCGTCCTTGACGCCCGGGGGGATGCGTGCCTGGATCGTGCGCGCCGAGGTGCCGCGGCCGCTGCCGTGACACGCGGGGCAGGGGTCGTCGTAGACGAGCTGGCGTCCGTGGCAGGTCGGGCAGGTCTCGTTCATCGAGAACGCGCCGCCGACCCCGGCGACTACATAGCCCGCGCCCTCGCACCCGCCGCAGATGTGCGGACGGGTCCCGGGCTTGCCCCCGGTGCCCTTGCAGGTGGGGCAGGCCTCGTCGGACGTGAGACGCAGCGAGATCATCACGCCCTCGAGGGCATCCACGAAGCTGATGGTGGACGTCGTCTCGAGGTCGCCGCCCTTGCGGGGACGAGCCTGCTGGGGCCGCTGACGAGCTCCACCGCCGCCGAAGAGGTCGCCGAACATGTCGCCGAACCCCGCGCCGCCGCCGGCCTGCTCCCGGAGGAAGTCGTTGACGTCGAAGCCGGCCTGGCCGGAGCGGCCACGGTTGAACCCGCCGGAGAACCCGCCGCCGAAACCGCCGGTCGCCGAGAGGGAGCGGAACTCGTCGTACTTCTTGCGCTTGTCCGCGTCACCCACGACGTCGTAGGCCTCGGCGACCGCCTTGAACGTGTCGTGCTTCTTGGCGTCGTCGGGGTTGGAGTCGGGGTGATTGGCGCGGGCCAGCTTGCGATAGGCCTTCTTGATCTCGTCGGCGGTCGCGTCCTTCTTCACGCCCAGGACCTTGTAGAAGTCCTTGGTCGCCCAGTCGTTGCGTACGGCGTCATTTCCTCGGCGATCGTTGTCAGCCATGTGCACCCCTCCTCTCGGATCTCATGTCACTCCGTGTGCCGCGTCCGAGTGGACGCGTCACTCAGTGGGTGTCGCCGGGTCGACCACCAGGACCTGGGCGGCTCGCACCACGCGGTCGTTGATCTTGTAGCCGGACTTGGCGATGACCTTCGCCGTGGTCACCGCGACGTCCGGGTCCTCGCCGATGTGGCTCAGTGCCTCGTGGATCGTCGGGTCGAACTCGTCGCCCGGCGCGCCGAACTTGGTCAGTCCGAGCCCGGCGACGACGCGCTCGAGCTGGTCGGCCACGGACTTGAACCCACCCTCGAGCTCGCCGTGCTCACGCGCTCGGTCGATCGTGTCGAGCACCTCGACGATCGGCTGGAGCACCTTGTACGTCGCGTTCTGCGAGATCAGCTCACGGTCCCGATCGACGCGTCGCTTGTAGTTGAGGAACTCCGCCTGGAGTCGCTGCAGGTCGGCCGTCCGCTCGAGGAGCTGCTCGTCGGCCGAGGGAGGCAGCTCGCCCTCGACATCGCTCCCCTCCGCCTCGACCGGCCCCTCGGCCTCGACCGATCCGGGCTGCGACTCCGGCTCGATCGTCGGGTCGGACAGAAGGTCCGAGACCGGCTCGGCCGGGGCCGAGGCGCCCTCCACGGGCGCCTCGACCTCGGTCTCGTGGCTCATCTCGCCAGCGTCGTCGCCGAACGACGCCCGCTCGTCACCGGCCCCGGCGGGTCCGGTCACTTGGACTCACCCTCGGCGCTGGCGCCGTCGGAGGAGTCGGTGGGCTCGTCGACGATCTCTGCGTCCACGATGTCGTCCGACTGCTCGCCCTCGGACCCGCCGTCGGCCTGGGCTGCGGCGCTGTCGGCCTCAGCCGCGGCGTACATCGCGGCGCCCATCTTCTGGCTGGACTCGCCGAGCTTGGACACACCGGCGGTGAGGTCCTCAGCGGCGGCGTCCTCCTTGGCGAGCGTCTCCTTGAGCGCCTCGACGTCCGCGCGGACCTCGGTCTTGACGTCGTCGGGAATCTTGTCCTCGTTCTCGTTGAGGAACTTCTCGGTGGAATAGACGAGGCTGTCGGCCTGGTTGCGGGCCTCGATCGCGTCGCGGCGCTTGGCGTCCTCCTCGGCGTACTGCTCGGCCTCCTTCACCATGCGGTCGATCTCGTCCTTGGACAGCGCCGAGCCACCGGAGATGGTCATCGACTGCTCGCGGCCGGACGCGTGGTCCTTGGCGGAGACGTGGACGATGCCGTTGGCGTCGATGTCGAAGGTGACTTCGATCTTCGGCACGCCGCGCGGCGCGGGAGGCAGACCGGTGAGCTCGAAGTTGCCGAGCGGCTGGTTCTGCGACCACAGCTGGCGCTCGCCCTGGGCGACCTTGATCTCCACCGACGGCTGGTTGTCGTCGGCCGTGGTGAAGATCTCCGAGCGCTTGGTCGGGATCGTGGTGTTGCGCTCGATGAGGTTGGTCATCACGCCGCCCTTGGTCTCGATGCCGAGGGAGAGCGGGGTGACGTCGAGCAGCAGCACGTCCTTGACCTCGCCCTTGAGGACACCCGCCTGCAGGGCCGCGCCGACGGCGACGACCTCGTCGGGGTTGACGCCCTTGTTGGGCTGCTTGCCCCCGAGGAGCTCGGTCACGAGCTCACTGACGGCCGGCATGCGGGTCGAACCACCGACCAGCACGACGTGGTCGATCTTGTCGACGTCGACGCCACCGTCCTTGAGCACGCTCTTGAACGGCTCGCGGGTGCGGTCGAGCAGGTCGGAGGTGAGCTTCTGGAACTCACTGCGCGTCATCTTCTCCTCGAAGTGCAGCGGACCGCCCTCTCCGTGGGTGATGTAGGGGAGGTGGATCGTGGTCTCGCTGGACGACGACAGCTCGATCTTGGCCTTCTCGGCAGCCTCCTGGAGGCGCTGCTTGGCGATCTTGTCGGCCGCGAGGTCGACGCCGTTGTTGTCCTTGAACTTCTTGACCATCCACTCGACGACCCGGTTGTCCCAGTCGTCACCACCGAGGTGGTTGTCACCGGAGGTCGCCTTCACCTCGACGACGCCCTCGCCGATCTCGAGCAGGGAGACGTCGAACGTCCCGCCACCGAGGTCGAAGACGAGGATCGTCTGGTCGTCGCCCTTGTCGAGGCCGTAGGCGAGCGCGGCTGCGGTCGGCTCGTTGACGATGCGCGAGACGTTGAGGCCGGCGATCTCACCGGCTTCCTTCGTCGCCTGACGCTGGGCGTCGGAGAAGTAGGCCGGCACGGTGATGACCGCGTCGGTGACCGGCTCTCCGAGGTAGGCCTCGGCGTCGCGCTTCAGCTTCTGCAGCACGAAGGCGCTGATCTGCTGGGGGGTGAAGTCCTTGTCGTCGATCTTCTGCTTCCAGTCAGTGCCCATGTGGCGCTTGACGGAGCGGATCGTCCGGTCGACGTTGGTGACGGCCTGCCGCTTGGCGACCTCGCCGACGAGGACCTCGCCGGACTTGGCGAACGCGACCACGGACGGCGTGGTGCGGG
>NZ_JAOPXV010000002.1 GCF_025964975.1 Nocardioides sp. | reverse complement strand
CAGCGCGGCGGGCCCTCGACCGGCCTGCCGACCAAGACCGAGCAGGCCGACCTCCTGCAGGCGATGTTCGGCCGCAACGGTGAGGCACCGCTGCCGATCATCGCCCCGCAGTCACCGGGTGACTGCTTCGACGCGGCGCTCGAGGCGGCGCGCATCGCCATCACCTACCGCACCCCGGTGATGCTGCTCTCCGACGGCTATCTCGCCAACGGCTCCGAGCCGTGGCGCATCCCGGAGGTCTCCGAGCTGCCCACGATCGACCCCGACTTCGCCACCCACAAGAACCACGGCGAGGGGGATGAGGCGGAGTTCTGGCCCTACGAGCGGGACGCCGAGACGCTGGCCCGTCCCTGGGCCGTGCCCGGCACCCCCGGTCTCGAGCACCGCATCGGCGGGCTCGAGAAGGGCGACGGCCACGGCAACATCTCCTACGACCCCGACAACCACGACTTCATGGTCCGCACCCGCCAGGCCAAGGTCGACCGCATCGCCGACTCCCTGCCGCCCCTGCAGGTCGACGACCCGGTCGGCCCCGAGGGGCGAGGAGCCAAGGTCCTCGTCCTGGGTTGGGGCTCCACCTACGGGCCGATCGGTGCGGGCGTACGCCGCGTGCGCAAGGCCGGCTACCAGGTCGCGCAGGTCCACCTGCGTCACCTCAACCCGTTCCCCCACGACCTCGGCGACATCCTGGCCCGCTACGACAAGGTCCTCGTCCCCGAGATGAACCTCGGGCAGCTCTCGCTGCTCCTCCGCGGCAAGTACCTCGTGGACGTCATCGGCTACAACGAGGTCCGCGGACTTCCGCTCAAGGCCGCCGTCCTGGCCGATGTCATCGGCGGCCTGGTCGCCCAGGCCGAAGGCATCGAGGTCGACCTGACCCCCGCCACTCCCGTCAAGGAGGAGATCTCGTGACCACCGAGCTCGGCCTGCCCACTCTTCGCTCCGGCACCGAAGGAGTCCCCACGGTCCGAGAGGACGACCAGCCGCAGACCGGCAAGGACTTCACCTCCGACCAGGAGGTCCGCTGGTGCCCCGGCTGCGGCGACTACGCCGTGCTCAAGGCGGTCCAGTCCTTCCTGCCCGACCTGGGGCTCCGACGCGAGAACATCGTCTTCGTCTCCGGGATCGGCTGCTCCTCCCGCTTCCCCTACTACCTCGACACCTACGGGATGCACTCCATCCACGGGCGGGCCCCGACGATCGCCACCGGGATCGCCACGGCTCGCGAGGACCTCTCGGTGTGGGTGGTCACCGGCGACGGCGACGCACTCTCGATCGGTGGCAACCACCTGATCCACGCCCTGCGCCGCAACGTCAACATGACGATCCTGCTCTTCAACAACCGCATCTACGGGCTCACCAAGGGCCAGTACTCCCCGACCTCCGAGACCGGCAAGGTGACCAAGTCGACGCCGATGGGGTCGCTGGACCACCCCTTCAACCCCGTGTCCCTGGCGCTGGGCGCCGAGGCGACCTTCGTGGCGCGCACCATCGACTCCGACCGCAAGCACCTCACCCACGTGCTCGCCGCTGCCGCCGCCCACCGCGGCACGTCGTTGGTGGAGATCTACCAGAACTGCCCGATCTTCAACGACGGGGCCTTCGACGCGATCAAGAGCCCCGATACCAAGGCCGACGCGATCATTCCGCTGGTCCACGGTCAGCAGGTCCGCTTCGGCGCCCTCGACGACGAGGGTCGCGGCAGCAGGGCCCTGGTCCGTGACAACGTCACGGGCACCATCAGAACCGTCGCGGCACGTGAGGTGGACGAGGATGACATCCTCGTCCACGACGCGCACAACCCGGACCCGTCGACGGCCTTCGCCATCAGCAGGCTCACCGACTCGGGCTATCTCAACCAGTCACCGATCGGCATCTTCCGCCAGGTCGAACGCGCCACCTACGACGACCAGGCTCGCGCCCAGATCGTCACCGCCCGGGGCGGGTCCGACGACTCCCCCAGCGACCGCCTCGGTGCGCTCATCGGTGGCGGCGACACCTGGACGGTCGTCTGAGGCCTAATTGAAACCGGTGGCCCAGGCCGTTCCCTTGGTGGTGCCATAGCCGTTGGACGCCTTGACCTTCACCCGCCACTTCCACACGCCCTCGCGCGGGGCGAAGATGTTGGTCTTGTACTTGCCGGCCTCGTCGGTCTTGAACTTCTTGACCGTCTTCCACGAGCAGCCCTTGGCGCACGCCTTCTTCTGCAGCTGCACCGTCTTCTCGGCATACGCGAGGTAGGTCACGCCGTCGGCCTGGACCTCGGTGATCGTGCCCTTGAGCTTGAAGGTGTTGAAGTTGATCTGGTGGTCCGCGGGCGGCTGCTCGGTGATGGTGCGTTTCGGCAGGGCCTGGTCGGCCTGGGCCGGAGCGGCGGCGACGCCGATGCCCAGGAGCGCGGCCAGCAGGCCGGCGATGACGGTACGAATGATGGACATGGGTCCCCCTCGAGATGTGGACTGATACGCCTGGAAGCCTAGGCCACCCGCCCGACTAGACTGACCCTCGTGCCGGATCTGCGTCGTGGGCTGCTCTTCGGCACGGCGGCCTACGCGATGTGGGGCCTGTTCCCTCTCTACTGGCCACTGCTCGAGCCGGCCGGTGCCGTCGAGATCCTGGCCCACCGGATCGTGTGGTCGGCGCTGACGATGGCCATCCTGGTCGCAGCCATGCGGCGTACGCCCGAACTGCTGGCCGTCGTGCGGGATCGCCGGGCCATGACGTTGCTGAGCGTCGCCGCGGTGGTCATCTCCCTCAACTGGGGCGCCTACATCTGGGGCGTCAACAACGAGCGCGTGGTGGAGACGTCGCTCGGCTACTTCATCAACCCCCTGGTGACCGTCCTGATGGGCGTGTTCGTGCTCGGTGAGCGGCTCCGACGACTCCAGTGGGTCGCGCTGGCGATGGCCGGCGGTGCCGTGGTCGTACTCACCGTCGACTACGGACGTCCGCCGTGGCTGGCGCTCGCGCTGGCCGTCAGCTTCGGCACCTACGGGCTGACCAAGAAGCAGGCGGGCGTCGGAGCGGTCGAGAGCCTGACGGTCGAGACCCTGGTGCTGGCGCCAGTCGCCGTGGTGTACGTCGTCTGGCTGACAGTCACAGGTGCCGCCAGCTTCGGCGCCAACGGGGTGGGCCACGCCCTGCTCATCACGACTGCGGGCGTCGTCACGGCCATCCCGCTGATCTGCTTCGGGGCGGCCGCCAACCGGGTGCCCCTCGTGGCCCTCGGGCTCCTGCAGTACCTCGCGCCCGTGATCCAGTTCGCGCTCGGCGTGCTGGTCTTCCGCGAGGACATGCCGACCGGGCGTTGGATCGGGTTCGGCCTGGTGTGGATCGCGCTGGTCCTCTTCACGCTGGAGACCATCAACCACCGGCGCCAACAGCTGCGGCTGGTGACCGAGGCCAGTGCCTGCTGAGTCGGGAATCCTCAGGTCGAGCGGGTGGCCACGACGTCCGCGAACGCCTCGAGGGCGGTGCGGACCGAGCCGGGCTCCAGGACGCTGAGCAACGCCTTCGCCGTCTCGGTCTGGGCCAGGACGTAGCTGCGGGCCTGGTCCATCGCCGGGTGCTTGCGCAGGAGGTCGAGGGCCTCTGCGTGGAGGTCGTCGTCGGTCAGGTCGGCAGCGAGGAGCTCGAGCAACCGGGCGTCGGCCGGGTCCGTCGACGCCAGCGCCATCAGGACCGGGAGGGTCGGGACACCCTCGCGGAGGTCGGTGCCGGGGGTCTTGCCGGACTCCTCGGACGCCGAGGCGATGTCGAGGATGTCGTCGGAGAGCTGGAAGGCGGAGCCCACAATCTCGCCGTACGCCGTGAGCGCCTCCTGCACCTCGATCGACGCACCGCCGAACATCGCGCCGTAGCGGGCCGAGGTGGAGATCAACGACCCGGTCTTGCCGGCCACGACTTCGAGGTAGTGCTCCAACGGGTCCTCCCCCGCCCCCGGCTCGACCGTCTCAAGGATCTGCCCCTCGACAAGACGGGTGAAGGTCTGCGCCTGGATGCGGACCGCGTCCGGCCCCAGGTCGGCGGTCAGCTCGGAGGAGCGCCCGAAGAGGAAGTCGCCGGTCAGGATCGCGACGTGGTTGTCCCAGCGGGCGTTGGCGGTGTCACCTCCGCGTCGCAGGTCGGCCTCGTCCATCACGTCGTCGTGGTAGAGCGACGCCACGTGGGTCAGCTCGACGACGCAGGCGGCGGTCAGCACCTCGTCGGCCGCGGGCGTCGGCCCGGTCTCGGCGGCGAGCAGGACCAGCAGGGGACGGAAGCGCTTGCCGCCCGATGCCATCAGGTGCTCGGCCGCACGCGACACGAACTCCGTGCGGGCCTGGCAGTGGCCCGAGAGCATCACCTCGACGGTGCGGAGGCGTTCGGCGAGACGCTGCGCCAACTCCTCATCATCGACGGGGAGCGCCAGCGACAGGGCGGACGAGGTGGTCACCTGAGGAATTGTCCAGCAAGCCCGGCAAGGTCGAGTAGCGGCCCCGGCAGGACGCCCAACATCAGCGTGACGGCCGCGCCCAGGGCGATGGTCGTCGCGGTCAGCACCGACGGGAAGACCACGGTGGGGCCGTCGCCGATCGGGTCGTCGAAGTACATCGCCTTGATCACCCGGATGTAGAGGAACGCCGCGATGATGCTGGCGATGATCGCCACCGCGACGACGGGCCAGGCGCCCGCGGCCAGCGCGACGGAGAAGACCGCGAGCTTGCCGACGAAGCCGGAGGTGAGCGGGATCCCGGCCATCGCGAGCAGGAAGAACGCGAAGACACCGGCGACCACCGGCGACTCCTTGCCGAGGCCGGCCCACCGATCGAGAGCGGTCACCTCGCCACCGGAGTCGCGCACGAGCCCGACGACCGCGAAGGCGCCCAAGGTGGCGAAGCCGTACGTCGCGAGGTAGAACAGCACCGCCTGGAGAGCGGTGACCTCGCCGGGCGCCAGGTCGGAGGTGGCCTGGATGCCGAGCACGCCGGTCAGGATGAAGCCGGTGTGGGCGACCGAGGAGTAGGCCAGGAGGCGCTTCACGTCGGTCTGGGTGATCGCCAGGATCGCCCCGACGAGCATCGTCAGGATCGCGATCACCCACATCATCGGCTGCCACGACCAGCGATCGGAACCGAAGGCGACGTAGAACAGGCGCAGGATCGCACCGAAGGCGGCGACCTTGGTGGCGGCGGCCATGAAGGCCGTGACCGGGGTCGGGGCGCCCTGGTAGACATCCGGGGTCCACGCGTGGAACGGCGCGGCGCCGACCTTGAAGAAAAGTCCGACCGAGATCAGCCCGATGCCGATGAGCAGCAGTGCCGAGTTGCCCGCGTCGTTGCGGACGGCCTCGTTGATCGCGGCGAAGTTCATCGAGCCGGCGTAGCCGTAGACCAGCGCGACGCCGTACAGGAAGAAGCCGGACGAGAAGGCGCCGAGCAGGAAGTACTTGAGCGCGGCCTCCTGGCTCAGCAGGCGTCGGCGGCGTGCGAGCCCGCAGAGCAGGTAGAGCGGCAGCGACAACACCTCGAGGCCGACGAACATCGTGAGCAGGTCGTTGGCGGACGGGAAGAGCAGCATGCCGAAGACGGCGAACATCAGCAACGGGTAGACCTCGGTGTGGTCGAGCCCGCTGGTCGACGCCTCCCGCTCGGCCTCCGTCCCGGGCAGCGCGGCCGCCTGGCCGGCGAAGGCGGAGACTCCCCCGCCGAGGTGCCGCTCCGCGAACAGCAGGACGCCGGCGAGGGCCAGCACGAGGATGAGACCCCACAGGAACAGCGTCGGCCCGTCGACGGCGATCGTGCCGCCCACCGAGAGGATCCCGCGAGCGGCACCGTCGGCGTAGACCTTCGCGTCGCGGGCGATGAGCACGACGACGACCAGGGCCACCGAGAGGCCGGCCAGCGCCAGGACGACCTGGGCGAGGTAGCGCATCCGACGGGGGGCGAACGCCTCGATCACGACTCCGAGGCACGCGACGCCCGAGACGATGAGCAGGGGCAGGAGCTCGAAGTAGTCGACGACTGGCTTCACGAACTCATTCATCGGTGTCTCCCTGCGAGCTGTGCGAGCCGCTGACCTGTGGCTCCGCGTCAGAGACGCCGACGTCGCTCATCAGGTCGGCGACGTGTGGATTGATGACGTCGAGCAGCGGCATGGGGAAGAAGCCGAGGAGCACCAGCGCGAGCAGCAGCGGCGCCAGCGTCCCCACCTCGCGGGCGTCGAGGTCGCGCATGCTCGTGGTTGGTACGGCGGAGCGCGATCCCGTCCCTACACCCGGGACGGCGGGGTGGGATCCGGAGCCCGTACCGCCGGCGGCGCCGACGGTCACGGGCTGAGCGTCCGTGTGGGCATCGACGAGGTCGACGGCACCGGGACCGGTCATCGCGCGCTGGTACATCCACAGCGCGTAGATCGCCGCCAGCACGATGGCCGTGACCGCGATCGCGCCGGCCCACCACGCGTGGTCGAAGGCCGCGATGATCACGAGCATCTCCGAGACGAACGGCGAGAGCCCGGGCAGACCGGCCGCGGCGAGGGCGGAGATCAGGAACGCCCCGGCAAGCACTGGCGCGACCTTCTCCATCCCGCCGCCCATGAGCCGGATCGAGGCGGTGCCGCGGCGACGGACGAGGTAGCCCGCCGCCAGGAAGAGCGCGGCGGTGCCGATGCCGTGGTTGACCATGTAGAGGATCGAGCCGGACAGGCCCTGGCTGGAGAAGACGAAGATCCCCAGCACGATGAACCCGAAGTGGGACAGCGACGTCAGGCCGATCAGGCGCAGCAGGTCGTCCTGGCCGATGGCCACCAGTGCGCCGTACACGATGGAGATGAGGGCGAGGACCACGACGACGGGCGTGGCCCACTGCGAGGCGTCCGGCAGCAGCCCGAGGCAGAAGCGCAACATGCCGAAGGTGCCGATCTTGTCGAGCACGCAGACCAGCAGGACCGAGGTCCCGGTGGTGGCCTTCTCCGTCGTGTCGGCCAGCCAGGTGTGCACGGGGAACATCGGTGCCTTGATCGCGAAGGCGATGAAGAACCCGACGAAGAGCCAGCGCTGGGTGATCGGGTCGATGTCGAGCGCCGCGAGGTCGGACAGCAGGAACGACGGGTTGCCGCTGTTGGCGGACACGACGTAGAGCCCGATCACCGAGCCGAGCATGATCAGCCCGCCCGCGAGCTGGTAGATGAGGAACTTCGTCGCCGCCCGTCCGCGGCCGATGCGGCCGAAGCCACCGATGAGGAAGTAGGCCGGGATGAGGGTGGCCTCGAAGACCACGTAGAACAGGAAGACGTCCGTGGCCGAGAAGACGGCCAACGACATCGCCTCGAGCGCGAGCACCCAGGCCACGAAGGTCCGGCTGCCGCTGTTGCCCAGCTCGTCGGCCTCGTGCCACGAGGCGACCAGCACGACCGGGACCAGCACGGCTGTGAGCAGCACCATCAGCAGGCCCAGACCGTCGACACCGAGGGCGTAGTGCACGCCGAGGGCCTCGATCCAGGCGTGGGTCTCGGTGAGCTGCATCCCGCCGTCGAGGGAATAGGAGGTGACGGCGGCGATGGCGCCCCACGCCAGCGTGAGCCCGGCGAAGACGAGCCCGGCCAGCCGCGCGAGGTGCGCCGGCAAGAAGGCCGTCACGATCGCCCCCACCAAGGGGATGGCGATCAGGATCGAGAGGACAGGAAGATCACTCATGCACGTACTCGCTTCGCTCCGTGCGCGCATGAGGCACATTCCGCGCTATGTTTGATGATTCGCTCGCTGCGCTCGCTCATGCGAGGTTCACCGCCAGCAGGGCAAGGACGACGAGCAGGGCCCCGCCGAGCAGGGACAGGGCATAGGAGCGGACGAACCCGTTCTGGACGCGCCGGAGCACGCCCGACATGGCCCCCACGCCGGCGGACCCGCCCTCGACCACCCCGTCGACCCCGCGGCGGTCGAAGGAGGCCAGGCCCGTGGTCATTGACCGGCCGGGGCCGACGACCAGGGAGTCGTTGATGGCGTCGCCATACAGGTCGGCGCGGGCCGCTCGGGTCGCGAAGGACACGTCCTGCGGCGCGTCTCGCGCGATCTCCTTGCGGCCGACGAGGAACCATGCGGCTGCGACGCCCAGGGCGACGACCCCCACGACGATCATCGTGATGACGATCGCGGGCAGCGGCGGCTCGTGGTGCTCCGCGACCCCGGTGACCGGGGAGAGGAAGTCGACGATGAAGTCGTTGAGCAGCATGATCCCACCGAGGACCGACAGGGCGGCGAGCACGATCAGCGGCACCGTCATCACGCTGGGCGACTCGTGCGGGTGCACGTCCTTCGCCCATCGCTTCTCACCGAAGAACGTCATCAGCATCAGCCGCGTCATGTAGAAGCCGGTGATGCCGGCGCCGAGCAGCGCGCAGAGCCCGACGACGAGGTTGTCCGCCAGCGCCGTCTCGATGATCTTGTCCTTGGAGAAGAACCCGGAGAAGCCCGGGAACCCGATGATCGCGAGGTAGCCCATCGCAAAGGTCAGGAACGTGATCGGCATGAAGCTGCGCAGCCCGCCGTAGTGGCGCATGTCGACGTCGTCGTTCATCCCGTGCATGACCGAACCGGCGCCCAGGAACATGTTGGCCTTGAAGAAGCCGTGCGTCAGGAGGTGGAAGATCGCGAACGGGTAGCCCGCGACACCCAGCCCGGCGGCGAGCATCATGTAGCCGATCTGGCTCATGGTCGAGCCCGCGAGCGCCTTCTTGATGTCGTCCTTCGCGCAGCCGAGGATCGCCCCCCACAGTAGCGTGACCGTGGCCACGATGACCACGACGGTCTGCGCGACCGGGGTCAGCTCGTAGATGAAGTTGGAGCGCACCACGAGGTAGACACCCGCGGTGACCATGGTCGCCGCGTGGATCAACGCCGAGACGGGGGTCGGGCCCTCCATCGCGTCCAGCAGCCAGGCCTGGAGGGGCACCTGCGCGGACTTGCCGCACGCACCCAGCAGGAGCAGCAGCCCGAGTGCGTTGAGCGTGGTCTGCGAGGCACCGGAGGCCTGCTCACTGATCGTCGCGAAGTCGGTGGTGCCGAAGGTGGTGAACATCAACGCGATGGCGAGCGAGAGGCCGATGTCGCCGACACGGTTGATGACGAAGGCCTTCTTCGCCGCAGCGGCGGCAGAGTGCTTGTGCTGCCAGAAACCGATGAGGAGGTACGACGCCAGGCCCACGCCCTCCCAGCCGAGGAAGACGACGAGGTAGTTGGCGCCCAGGACGAGCACCAGCATCGCGGCGATGAAGAGGTTGAGGTAGCCGAAGAAGCGGCGACGACGGACGTCGTGCTCCATGTAGCCGATCGAGTAGACGTGGATCAACGAGCCCACACCGGTGATCAGCAGCAGGAACAGGGCCGAGAGCGGGTCGTAGAGGAGGTCCATCCCGACGTTGAGCTCGCCGACCTCGAACCAGGTGAAGAGGTGCTGGCCGATCTGGCGCTCGTCCTCCCCGCGCCCGAGCAGGGAGATGAAGAGCCACAGGCTCACCAGGAACGAGCCGACGACCGTGCCGGTCCCGATCCAGTGACCCACGCGGTCGAGGGCACCCCTGGCCAGGGCTCCGCCCACCAGGAGGACGACGGCACCGGCGAGCGGCAGCGCGATGATCAGCCAGAGCCAGGAGAAGGCACCTTCGGCGCCGATGGGGTGCACCACCGGGACCCGGCCGGCACCCTCCGCAGAGGCACGCATGATTACGTCAACAGTCACGTCAGATCCCTCAGTACTTCAGCAGACTGGCGTCGTCGACCGAGGCCGAACGTCGGGTGCGGAAGATGGTCATGATGATCGCGAGGCCGATGACGACCTCGGCGGCGGCCACCACCATCACGAAGAACGCGGCGATCTGGCCGTCGAGGTTGCCGTGCTGCTTGGCGAAGGCGACGAGGGCGAGGTTGCCGGCGTTGAGCATGAGCTCGATGCACATGAAGACCACGATCGCGTTGCGTCGGGTCAGGACACCGATGCAGCCGATCGTGAACAAGATGGCTGACAGGACGACGTACTGCGTCACTTGACGTCCTCCCCTGTGCTGGCCTCTGTGTTGGCTGCGGCGCCGGACTTGCCGGAGGTCCCGGGCAGGACGGCTCCGTCGATGCCGGACTGGCGCTGGAGCTCCTCGATGTCATCGGCCATGGCGGGCGCCGAGCGCATCACGCCGCGGGCAGCCAGCACCCGGGAGACGGAGGCCTCGGAGGCGGTGCCGTCGGGAAGCAGCGCCGGGGTGTCGACCGCGTTGTGGCGGGCGTAGACGCCGGGCGCGGGCAGCGGACCGGGGTGCTTGCCGGACTCGGCGTAGTCGCGCATCCGCTTCGCGGCCATCGCGGCCTGGGTCTCCTTCGGCGTCAGGCGCTCGCGGTGGGCGAGCACCATCGCGCCCACGGCGGCCGTGATCAGCAGCGCACTGGTGGCTTCGAAGGCGAAGACGTAGCGGGAGAACAGGATGTTGGCGAGCTGCTCGATGTTGCCGCCGGTGTTGGCCTCCTCGAGACCGACCGCCGTGCCGAGCGAGATCTGGCTGAAGGCGGTGACGAGCACCGCGCCGAAGACCAGGCCGAGGACGATCGCCATGAGGCGCTGGCCCTTGATCGTCTCCACGATCGAGTCGGAGGCGTCGACGCCGACGAGCATCAGCACGAAGAGGAACAGCATCAAGATGGCGCCGGTGTAGACGATGATCTGTACGGCGAAGAGGAACGGTGCCTCGAGCACGGCGTAGAGCACCGCGAGGCTGATCATCACGACGGCCAGCAGCAGGGCTGCGTGCACGGCCTTGCGGACGAACAGGATGCCGAGGGCGGCGACCACCATGATCGGGGCCAGGATCCAGAAGGCCATCAGTGCGTCCCCTCCGGCTCGGGCGCGTTGGCGTGGTCGGACGGACCCCTGGTGGGCATCGGCTCGGTGCCGACCGGCGGGGCAGCGAAGTCGCCGCGGTAGTAGTCGGTGTCGTCCTTGCCGAGCAGCATCGGGTGCGGGGGCTGCTCCATGCCGGGCAGCAGCGGAGCCAGCAGGTCGGACTTCTCGTAGATCAGGTCGGCCCGGGTGGTGTCTGCGAGCTCGTACTCGTTGGTCATCGTCAGCGCGCGCGTCGGGCAGGCCTCGATGCAGAGCCCGCACAGGATGCACCGCAGGTAGTTGATCTGGTAGACGCGGCCGTAGCGCTCCCCCGGGGAGAAGCGCTCGTCGGTGGTGTTGGAGTCGGCCTCGACATAGATGGCGTCCGCCGGGCAGGCCCAGGCGCACAGCTCGCAGCCGATGCACTTCTCCAGGCCGTCGGGCCAGCGGTTGAGCTGGTGCCGACCGTGGAAGCGCGGAGCGGTGGGCTGCTTCTCGAAGGGGTACTGCTCCGTCACGACCTTCCTGAACATCGTGCGGAACGTGACCCCGAACCCGGCGACCGGGTCCCAGAACTGCTCCTTGAGGGTCTTCGGCTCAGCCATCATCTCTCCTCATGCGTGTCGGTCGCGCTCTCGGAGGCGCTTCCCGCCACGGTCCTGCTTCGGTCGGCAAACGTCAGCGGGCGTGCGGCCCCGCGGACCGCGCCCCCGGCCGGCATCGGCGGGGTGGGGAAGCCACCGGCGAAGGCGTCGACGTGGTCGGCGTCCTGCTCGGCAGCGTTGTCGTCGTCGTCCTTGTCCGGGAGGAAGAACAGCACGAGGAACAGGACCAGGAAGACCCCGGCGCCGATCAGGATGTGCCTGCGCTCGACACCGCCCTCGAGGGTGATGACGCGGATGGTCGCGACGAGCACGATCCACACCAGCGAGGCCGGGATCAACCACTTCCAGCCGAACGCCATGAACTGGTCGTAGCGCATCCGCGGCAACGACCCGCGCAGCCAGATGAAGAAGAAGATGAAGATCATCATCTTGCCGAGGAACCACAGCACGGGCCAGTAGCCGGAGTCGGCGCCCTCCCAGAGCTGAATGAGCGGCCACGGGGCGTGCCACCCGCCGAGGAACAGCGTCGTCGCGAGCGCCGAGACCGTCGCCATGTTGATGTATTCGGCGAGGAAGAACAGCGCGAACTTCAGGCTCGAGTATTCGGTGTGGAAGCCGCCGACCAGCTCGCCCTCGGCCTCGGGCAGGTCGAAGGGCGCGCGGTTGGTCTCCCCGATCATGGCGATCACGTAGATCACGAAGGACGGGAAGAGGATCAGGGCGTACCACGTCGGGACCGGGATGACGCCCAGCCAGTAGGACGTCTCCGGGTTCTGCGCCGCAACGATCTCCGAGGTCGACATCGACCCGGCGTAGAGGAAGACCGCCACGAGCGCGAGACCCATCGCGACCTCGTAGGAGATCATCTGCGCGCTGGACCGCAGACCGCCGAGCAGGCTGTACGTCGACCCGCTGGACCAGCCGCCGAGGACGATGCCATAGATGCCGATCGAGGCGATCGCCATCACGAAGAGCACCGCGACCGGCATGTCGGTGAGCTGCAGCGGCGAGGTTCGGTCGCTGAAGGGCACGTCGACCACGGGTCCGAACGGGATGACGGAGAACGTCACGAAGGCGGGGATCACCGCGATCACCGGCGCGAGGAGGAAGACCACCTTGTCGGCGGCCTTGGGGATAATGTCTTCCTTGAGCGCGAGCTTCACACCGTCTGCCAGCGACTGCAGGAGGCCGAAGGGGCCGTGCACGTTGGGACCGATGCGGTGCTGCATCCGGGCCACGACGCGGCGCTCGAGCCAGATGTTGAACAGCGTCAGCAGGACCAGGACGAGGAAGATCAGCACGGCCTTGACCAGGATCAGCCACCACGGGTCGCGGCCGAAGACCGACAGGTCGTCAGCGACGAGCGCGGTCGTGAGGTGCGTCATCGTCGGGCTCCCTTGATCGTGACGGAGCTGCCGGGTGAGGCGAGGTCGGCCAGCACACCGCGGCCCGCGGAGTTGGCGGGCACCCAGACCACGCCGTCGGGTAGGTCGCCCACCTCCACCGGCAAGGTCACCGATCCGCGGTCACCGGTCAGCGTGGCGGTCGCCGGCTCCCCCAGCATCCCGAACAGCGCGTCGTACGCCGCCGGGTTGACCCGGGCGACGGCCGCGCGGGCCGTGGCTGCGAGGTGGGCGTCGCCGTCCTGCATCGAGCCCAGGTCGAGCAGGTGCTTCCAGCTCGACAGGACGAACGCGCGGGCCTTGGTGCGCCCCGCCTTCTTCTCCTTGACGGGGCCGAGCGGAGCGCGTGCACCGTCCCAGGGGCCCATCGACTCCATCTCGGCGCGGACGTCGTGCGGCGTACGGAAGCCCAGCGGCGAGCCGAGCTCCTCCGCGATGCCGGCAAGGATGCGCAGGTCGGGCAGCGACGCGGGGTTGGCGAGCACCGCCTCGAAGGGGCGCGGGCGACCCTCCCAGGTGATGAACGTGCCGGCCTTGTCGGTCACCGGGGCGACCGGGAAGACGACGTCTGCGCGAGCCGCCACCTCGGTGAGGCGGAGCTCGAGGCTGACGACGAACTGGGCGAAGTCGATCGCCGCCAGGGTCGCGGCGGGGTCGCTGGTGTCCCGCGGGTCGACGCCGCCGATGACGAGACCGCCGAGCTGGCCCTTGGCGAGCGCGGCGATGATCGCGTTGCCGTCACGACCCGCGGTGTCTGGCAGCGAGCCGGTGCCCCAGGCGGTCGCAGCGTCGACGCGTGCGCCGGCGTCGGCGACCGGACGGCCACCGGGCAGCAGGGTCGGCAGGCAGCCGGTCTCGACCGCACCACGGTCCCCGGCGCGGCGCGGCACCCAGGCGAGCCGGGCCCCGGTCGTCCTGGCCAGCTCGAGGGCGGCGGTGAGGGCGCCGTGGCTCTGTGCCAAGCGCTCTCCGACGAGGATCACGCCACCGGCGTCGAGGGCGGTCTCGCCGTCGTCGGCCAGCGCGCGAAGGGCGTCTGCTTCCTCACCGGGCACGGTGGGGATGAGCCTTCCGTTCATCTTCTGGAGCCCACGGGTGGTGAAGGGCGCCACGGCGACGATCCGCGTCTTGGCCTTCGACGCCTTGCGGAGCCGCAGGAAGATGCTGGCCGCCTCGTCCTCGGGCTCGAGGCCGGCCAGCACGACGACGGAGGCCGTCTCGAGGTCGGCGTATTCCACCTCGTTGCTCAGCGGGACGAAGGAGGTGAGGAAGTCGGCCTCCTCGGCACTGTGCGGACGGGCGCGGAAGTCGATGTCGTTGGTGCCGAGGGCGACCCGGGCGAACTTGGAGTAGGCATAGGCGTCCTCCGCGGTCACCCGCCCTCCGGTGAGTACGGCGCTGGAGCCGGCGGCCCGCAGACCGCGAGCAGCGACGGCGAACGCCTCGGACCAGGAGGCTGGCCGCAGCTCGCCGTCCTCACGAACCATCGGGTGGCTGAGGCGGTCCGGCTGTCGCGCGTAGTGGAAGGCGAAGCGGTCCTTGTCGCTGATCCACTCCTCGTTGACCTCGGCGTCGTTGCCGGCGAGGCGGCGCATCACCTTGCCGCGCCGGTGGTCGACGCGGATCGCGGCACCGCAGGAATCGTGCTCGGCGACGCTCGGTGTCGACACCAGGTCGAAGGGGCGCGACCGGAAGCGGTATTCCGCGCTCGTCAGCGCCCCGACCGGGCAGATCTGGATCGTGTTGCCGGAGAAGTAGGACAAGAACGGTGCGTCATCGGCGACGCCGATCTGCTGCTGCGCCCCACGCTCGATGAGCGCGATGAAGGGGTCGCCGGCGATCTCGTCGGTGAAGCGGGTGCAGCGCTGGCAGACGATGCAGCGCTCACGGTCGAGCAGCACCTGCGGCGAGAGGGCGATCGGCTTGGGGAAGGTGCGCTTGACGCCGTCGAAGCGGGTCTCGCCACGGCCGTTGGACATCGCCTGGTTCTGCAGCGGGCACTCGCCGCCCTTGTCGCACACCGGGCAGTCGAGCGGGTGGTTGATGAGCAGGAACTCCATGATGCCCTGTTGCGCCTTGTCCGCCACCGGGCTCGTCACCTGGGTCTGGACGACCATGCCCTCGGCCACCGGCAGCGTGCAGGACGCCTGAGGCTTGGGGATGGGCTTGCCGTTGCCGGCATCGGGGATGTCAACGAGGCACTGGCGGCAGGCACCCACGGGTGCCAGCAGCGGGTGGTCGCAGAAGCGCGGGACCTGGACACCGATCTGCTCGGCGGCGCGGATGACCAGCGTGTCCTTGGGGACACTGATCTGGATCCCGTCGATCGTGACGTTGACCAGGCCGGTCTTTTCAGGAGTCGTGGTCATGCGGGGGCTCCATGGCTGGCGAAGACGGTCGAGGCGGCCGGGTCGAGCGGGCAGCCGCCGTGACGCAGGTGGGCGAGGTATTCGTCGCGGAAGTACTTGATGGAGCTCGAGATCGGGCTGACGGCCCCGTCCGCGAGCGCACAGAACGACCGGCCGAGGATGTTGTCGCACTGGTCAAGGAGCAGGTCGAGGTCCGCCTCGCTGCCCTCCCCCTTCTCCAGCCTGGCGAGTGTCTGGACCAGCCACCACGTGCCCTCACGGCACGGGGTGCACTTGCCGCAGGACTCGTGCTTGTAGAACTCGGTCCAGCGCAGCACGGCCCGGACGACGCAGGTCGTCTCGTCGAAGAGCTGGAGGGCGCGGGTCCCGAGCATGGAACCTGCAGCTGCAACGCCCTCGAAGTCGAGGGGTACGTCGAGGTGCTCGTCGGTCAGCAGCGGGGTGCTGGAGCCACCGGGCGTCCAGAACTTCAGCTGGTGCCCGGCGCGCATCCCGCCGGCGAGGTCGACCAGCTCGCGCAGGGTGATGCCCAGCGGGGCTTCGTACTGACCGGGCTTGGTGATGTGCCCCGAGAGGCTGAAGATGCCGAAGCCCTTGGACTTCTCGGTGCCCATGGAGGCGAACCAGTCGGCGCCGTTGGCGATGATGCTCGGCACCGAGGCGATCGACTCGGTGTTGTTGATGACCGTCGGGCTGGCGTAGAGGCCGGCCACGGCGGGGAACGGCGGGCGCAGGCGCGGCTGTCCACGACGGCCCTCGAGGCCCTCGAGGAGCGCGGTCTCCTCGCCACAGATGTAGGCACCGGCACCGGCGTGCACGACGATGTCGAGGTCATAGCCCGTGCCGTTGATGTCCTTGCCGAGGTGGCCGGCGAGATACGCCTCTTGTACGGCGTGCTGCAGCCGGCGGATGACGTGGAGCACCTCGCCGCGCACGTAGATGAACGCGTGGTTGGCGCGGATCGCGAACGAGCTGATGATGACGCCCTCGACCAGCGTGTGCGGGCTGGCCATCATGAGCGGGATGTCCTTGCAGGTGCCCGGCTCGGACTCGTCGGCGTTGACCACGAGGTACTTCGGCTTCGGGTTGTCCTGGGGGATGAACCCCCACTTCATGCCGGTGGGGAAGCCGGCGCCACCGCGGCCGCGCAGACCGGAGTCCTTGACGGCTTGAATAATCGCGTCGGGCCCTCCGTATTCAGGGGTGAGCGCCTTCTTCATCGCCGCGTAGCCGCCCTGCTTCTCGTAGGCGGCCAGCGTCCAGGCGCGGTCCTGGCCCCAGTTGTCGGTCAGGACGGGGGTCAGCATGTCCATTACTTGACTTCCTTGGACAGGGTCTCGGACTCGGCACGCGACGTGTCGGCCTCTTCGACGGCCTCGATCTTGGTCCCGGGTTCCTCGGTTGGCCCGGACGAGTCGCTCGTGGGCGCCTTCCAGCCACGCTCGCGCGCGATCTCGAGCCCGACCAGCGAGGCCGGGCCGGCGGCCGGCCCCTCGTTGGCGAGCCCGTCGTTGAAGCCGGCAAGCACCCGCTCGGCCTGCTTCCAGGTGCACAGCTTCGGTCCGCGGGTCGAGTGGACCGCCTCGCCGGCACGGAGGGCGTCGACGACCTGGACGGCGGACTCCGGGGTCTGGTTGTCCATGAACTCCCAGTTGACCATCATCACCGGGGCGTAGTCGCAGGCCGCGTTGCACTCGATGTGCTCGAGCGTGATCGCGCCGTCCTCGCTGGTCTCGTCGTTGCCGACGTCGAGGTGCTCCTTGAGCCGGTCGAAGATCACGTCGCCACCCATGACGGCGCAGAGAGTGTTGGTGCAGACGCCGACGAGGTAGTCACCGACGGGCTTGCGCTTGTACATCGTGTAGAACGTCGCGACACCGCTGACGTCGGCGGCGGAGATGCCGAGCACCTTGGCGCAGGCCTCGATGCCTTCCGAGGTCACTCGGCCCTCGACCGACTGCACGAGGTGGAGCATCGGGAGCAGGCCCGAGCGGGGCTCGGGGTAGCGCGCGGCGATGGCCTCCAGCTCGGCGTACGTCTCGGGGGTGATCTGGGTGTCGTTCTCGCTGAATCGGCGGATCTGCGTCATTTCTGATTTGAGCCCTCGGTCGCTCGCTCGTGCCTCGCTTGGCTCTGTCGGGCTCATCGGTCCACGCCTCCCATGACGGGGTCGATCGAGGCGATGGCGACGATGACGTCGGCGATCATGCCGCCCTCGCTCATCACGCTTGTGGCCTGGAGGTTGGTGAAGGACGGGTCGCGGAAGTGGGCGCGGAACGGGCGGGTGCCCCCGTCGGAGACGAGGTGCGCGCCCAGCTCGCCACGGGGCGACTCGACCGGGACGTAGGCCTGGCCGGCCGGGACGCGGAAGCCCTCGGTGACCAGCTTGAAGTGGTGGATCAGGGCTTCCATCGACTCACCCATGATGTGGCGGATGTGGTCGAGGGACTGGCCCATGCCGTCGGAGCCGATGGACAGCTGGCTGGGCCAGGCGACCTTCTTGTCGTCGACCATGACCGGTGCGCCCTCGAGGCCGGCGAGCCGGTCGGCGGCCTGCTCGATGATCTTGAGGGACTCGTGCATCTCGGCCAGGCGCACCCGGAAGCGGCCGTAGGCATCGGCGGTGTCCCAGGTCATGACGTCGAAGTCGTAGTCCTCGTAGCCGGAGTAGGGCTCGGACTTGCGGAGGTCCCAGGCGTAGCCGGTGGCGCGCAGCGGCGGTCCGGAGAGCCCGAGCGCCAGGCACCCGGCGAGGTCGAGGTGGCCGACGCCCTCGAGACGCGCCTTGAAGATCGGGTTGGCGTTGCAGAGGTCGGCGTATTCGGGCAGCCGCTTCTTCATCAGCGCGGTGAAGTCGCGGATCTCGTCCAGTGCTCCCGGAGGAAGGTCCTGGGCGACGCCACCGGGACGGATGAACGCGTGGTTCATACGGAGCCCGGTGATGAGCTCGAAGAGGTCGAGCACGAGCTCGCGCTCGCGGAAGCCGATCGTCATCACCGTGAGCGCGCCGATCTCCATGCCACCGGTGGCGATCGCGACGAGGTGCGAGGAGATGCGGTTGAGTTCCATCAGGAGGACGCGCATGACCTGCGCCTTCTCCGGGATGGCGTCCTCGATGTCAAGGAGGCGCTCGACGCCGAGGCAGTACGTCGCCTCGTTGAAGAACGGCGAGAGGTAGTCCATCCGCGTGCAGAACGTGACGCCCTGCACCCAGTTGCGGTATTCCATGTTCTTCTCGATGCCGGTGTGGAGGTAGCCGATGCCACAGCGGGCCTCGGTGACCGTCTCACCGTCGAGCTCGAGGATCAGCCGCAGCACCCCGTGGGTCGAGGGGTGCTGGGGACCCATGTTGACCACGACGCGTTCCTCGACCGAGTCGTCGAGGCCCTGGGTGATGGAGTCCCAGTCCTGGCCGGTGACGGTGAAGACCTTGCCCTGGCTGGTGTCGCTGGGGTCGGCGTACACGTCCTGCTTGCTGTTGTCCGTGGTGGTCACGAGTACGACCTCCGCTGGTCGGGCGGCGGGATGGACCCGCCCTTGTATTCGACGGGGATGCCACCCAAGGGGTAGTCCTTGCGCTGCGGGTGACCCGGCCAGTCGTCGGGCATCAGGATCCGGGTCATGGAGGGGTGTCCGTCGAACTGGATGCCGAACATGTCCCACGTCTCGCGCTCGTGCCAGTCGGCTGTGGGATAGACGCTCACCAGGCTCGGGACGTGCGGGTCGGCGTCGGGGCAGGTGACCTCGAGGCGGATCCGCCGGTTGAAGGTCATCGAGAGCAGGTGGTAGACGACGTGCATCTCGCGGCCCTCGTCGTCGGGGTAGTTGACCCCGCTGACACTGGCGCAGAACTCGAAGCGGAGGTCTGCGTCGTCGCGCAGCATCTGGGCCACGAACGGCAGGTCGTGCCGGCGGACGTGGAAGGTGATCTCACCGCGGTGGACGACGACCCGCTCGATCGCGCCGTCGAGGTCGGTCGAGGTGAGGCGCGCCTCCAGGGCGTCGGCAACCTCGTCGAACCAGCCGCCGTAGGGGCGCTGGGCGTCACCGGGGTAGATGATCGGCGCCACGACGCCGCCGTAGCCGGACGTGTCGCCGGTGCCGCTGACGCCGAACATGCCCGTGCGGGTGCCGGCGCTGCGCCTGATCGACTGATCGCCGGTGACCAGGTCGGTCGAGGGGTCCAGCAGCTTCCGCTCCGGCTCGGACTTCGTCTTCTCGAGATCGGTGGTGGCGTTGGGTCCGACCGCTCGGCCTGCCACTCCGTCGAGGGGTGGCTTGTCCGCGGTGGGTCCAGTGGGATTGTCGGTCAATTCTGGTTCGACCCCTCGGTCGCTCGCTCGTTCCTCGCTCGGCTCGGTCGGGGTCATCGCAGCAGCCCCTTCATCTGGGACGTCGGCAGCGCCTTGAGCGCAGCGGTCTCCAGCTGCTCGATCTCGGCGATCCGGTTGGACCCGAGCTTGGTCGCCTGGACCTGGTCGTGGAGCTTGAGGATCGCGTCGATCAGCATCTCCGGGCGCGGCGGGCAGCCGGGGAGGTAGATGTCGACGGGGACGATGTGGTCGACGCCCTGGACGATGGCGTAGTTGTTGAACATGCCGCCGGAGCTGGCGCAGACACCCATGGCGAGGACGTACTTCGGCTCAGCCATCTGGTCATAGATCTGGCGCAGGACGGGAGCCATCTTGTTGCTCACGCGGCCGGCCACGATCATCAGGTCGGCCTGTCGCGGGCTGGCCCGGAAGACCTCCATGCCGAAGCGCGCCAGGTCGTACTTCGGGCCGCCGGTCGTCATCATCTCGATGGCGCAGCAGGCCAGGCCGAACGTCGCCGGCCAGAAGGACGCCTTGCGCATGTAGCCGGCGACGCCTTCCACGGTGGTGAGCAGCACGCCGCTCGGAAGCTTCTCTTCCAGTCCCATGTTGTTACTTCACTTCCGTTGAGGCTCGCGAGGCGCTGTGCATGCCAAGGCCGACGAGGGAAGGCGACCTTCGTGCGGAGCGAAGCGGAGCGGTCGACGACCGAGGAGAACGCAGGCAGGTGCAGTGCATCGCGAGCCTCAGTCCCATTCCAGGCCGCC
Source organism: Nocardioides sp. (assembly GCF_025964975.1). GTDB lineage: Bacteria > Actinomycetota > Actinomycetes > Propionibacteriales > Nocardioidaceae > Nocardioides. Next base: position 13,496 of record NZ_JAOPXV010000002.1, on the reverse strand, counting down.
GCGGCGCCATACGTATGCGTAGGCGACGAAGACAGTGGCGATGAAGAGGACCATCTCCACGAGGCCGAAGTAGCCCATGGCGTCGAAGTGGACGGCCCACGGGTAGAGGAAGATGATCTCGATGTCGAAGACGATGAACATCATCGCGGTGATGTAGTACTTCACCGGGACACGGCCGCCGCCGACGGGCTGCGGGGTCGGCTCGATGCCGCACTCGTAGGAGTCAAGCTTGGCCCGGTTGTCGCGCTTGGGCCCGATGGCGGCACTCATGATCACGGAGAAGACCGCGAACCCTGCTGCCAGGAGGGCCAACGCCAGTACTGGCGTGTAGAGCTCCATCCTGCGTTCCTTCCTTCTCGCCTCGCCGACGTCCTTGACGACGTCGTGCGTGACCTTGTGAACTGCTTCACGAGTGGCGCGGCCCACAGTCTAGGCCGCGGAATGACGTCCGTCACGTCGGGGGTGCGCGGGAAGAATCCGCACGCTCACCTGCAGATTTAGGCCAGCGGACCGTTGCGTTAATCGGCCCCGGGACGGACCCCGCTAGGAGCGCAGGTAGGAGGCCCCGTTCACGTCGACAATGGTGCCGGTCGAGAACCGTGCCTCCGGCGACGCGAGCCAGACCACCGCAGCCGCCACCTCTTCGGGATGTGCGACCCGGCCGAACGGCGACTGCGCCCGCACGGCGTCGCCGTCCGGACCGTCGAGCACCTCCCGCGCCATCTCGGTCTCCACGAAGCCAGGAGCGACGGTGCTGACCGAGATGCCGTGTGGCGCCAGAGCCAACGCCATCGACTGCCCGAAGGCGTTCATCCCGGCCTTGGACGCCCCGTAGGCGGGGCACGTGGGCTCGCCGCGGAAGGCGCCCCGGCTGGACACGTTGACGACGGCCCCGCCACCCGCGGCGCGCAGGTGGGGGATCGCGCAGAAGGTGGCATTGGCAGCGCCGGTCAGGTTGGTGGCGATCGTCTGCATCCACGCGCTCTGCCACTCGTCGTACGACGCCTCGAGCGGCGGGTGGGAGAGGAACACCCCCGCGTTGTTGACGAGCACGTCGAGGCGACCCAGCCGCTCGGCCGCGGTGTCGATGGCCGTCTTGATGTCCATGGCGTTGGTCAGGTCCGCCTGGACGGTGATGTGCCCCTCACCGGACAGTGAAGCGCGAACCAGCTCCGCCTTCTCCTCGGACGAGCCGTAGTGGAGGGCCACCCGATCCCCCCTCTCCGCGAACGCGCGGGCGATGGCGGCGCCGATGCCGCGGGACGCACCAGTGACGAGGACTGCTCGGGGAGGGGTCGGGACGCCTGCAGAGGTCATGGTGGCATCTTGCCCGGACGCAAAACCGCCACCCAAGGGCGTACCTCGGAGGCGGCTTCGCATACTGGAGAAGAGCCAACGTTGCGTTCCGCCTGGACGGTCCGCGCGGCCACTCTCGCCACCGCCAACGTACTCCGATTTCCGCCGGTCTGCTGCGATCGAGCAGCGGAGCCCGACGCGAGGCCATTGAGCGTTGTTCACATGCTGCCGCAACGACTGGCGGCAGTGGACGTCAGGACAGCTGCAGGCCGGCTGACCAGTAGCCGAACAGGTCTTCCGGGAGCCCCGACCTGTTCTCGGAGCGGACCACCAGGATCGCCTGCGTCTGGTTGGTGAGTGGGACCGACAGCCCCGTGGCCGAGCAGTGCGCGATGCTCCCCGGGAAGGAGATGTCGACCGGCGTGGTGCACGTCGCCCCAGGGACCGGGCTGAAGTAGTTGGACTGGTTCGACGACGTCCACGGCTGGACCCGGGAGCGTGGGCATCTCAGGGTCGAAGCTGAATCCATCGGTCATCATGAAGTAGCCGTTGATGCCGGTAAGGACCCGGTCGCCCGTGATCGGCTGGGTCAGGCCACCGACCGCGCTGTCTCTCGCGTTGATCGCGCCGCCGACGACGCCGACGTCGGTGACCGCGCCGGTTCCGCTGATCGGGAGCACGACAACGGTCGCCTCCCCTGCGCCGGGGGTGGTCTGGGTGTGCACTTCTCTGCCGGTGCTGCTCGACAGCATCGCGCCGGGGCCGCCGGAACCGTCGGCACCGTCGCGGCCGGGGGGTCCTTCGGGGCCGACAGGACCGGTCTCGCCGGTCGGCCCGGTCGGCCCGGTCGAACCGGTCGGCCCCGGAGCACCAGCGGGACCGGTCTGACCGGTCGGCCCGATGTCTCCGGCCGTGCCTGGCGCACCGGATGCACCTGCGGCGCCGGGTGCACCCGCTGCGCCCGTTGCCCCGGTGGACCCTGCCGCGCCGGTTGCGCCGATGGGCCCGATGCCTCCGGTCGCACCCGTGGGACCACTCGCGCCCGTAGGCCCGGCAGCACCCGCGGGACCCGTGCGGTCCACCCCGCGAACCCAGATGCGGTCCTCGTTGGCGCGGCACGGCGCGGCCTTGCGGACGATGCGGAGGTTCCCGGTCTCGACTCTGAACAGGCGCTGATGACGCGGCACTCCTGGTTCGGTCGTTCCGCGGCGACGGCCGTGCCCGCAGTGCCGGCGACGGCTGCCACGGCGAGAGTTGCGAGAGAGAGCGAGGCGAGGGCGCGCGGGCCGGTGATCACCTCCTGAAGGTAGTAGGTGCAGGACCAACCGGGTGTGAATCGGCAGCTGGGTTCGCGGCAGTTGCGGTGGGGCCGAGGGCGGTGGAGAGTGGCCACCCTGGACGCGGTGACCTGGAAGGTCGTGATGAGGTGAGGGCTACTCCTGAGTCCGAGGGGGCCCTCGTCCGGGCGCATCAACACGCCTTGACGTGGTTGGCCAGCCTGGATGAGCGTGCTGTGTCCCCGTCTGCATCGGTCGCCGACGTGGTTGCAGCGCTCGGCGCGGAGCTGCCCTCGGGGCCCACCGATCCAGCGGGGGTCGTCGACCTGCTGGTGAAGGGGGTGGAAGGCGGGCTGACGGCGATGCCGTCGGGTCGGTTCTTCGGGTTCGTGATCGGCGGCACGCATCCAGCCGCGTTGGCAGCGGACTGGTTGACCTCGGCGTGGGACCAGAACGCCGGGCTGCGCACCGTCACTCCTGCGGCGACCGCGGTCGAGGACCTCGCCGAGACGTGGGTGCTCGATCTGCTCGGTCTTCACCCGGGCAGCGCAGTCGGCTTCGTGACCGGTGGGACCATGGCCAACTTCACCTGCCTGGCCGCCGCCCGTGGTGCGGTGCTGGCCCGGGCGGGGTGGGACGTCGGGCAGGACGGACTGGTCGGCTCGCCGGGGGTGCGAGTCCTGGCAGGGACGGAGCGTCACGACTCGGTCGATCTCGTGCTGCGCTACCTCGGCCTGGGTGCGCCGGAGCTCGTTCCGGCCGACGATCAGGGCCGGATCGACCCGGTGGCGCTCCGCAGGATGCTGGGGGACGGTGACGAGCGGCCGGTGGTGGTGGTCCTCCAGGCTGGCAACGTCCACTCCGGGGCGTACGACCCGTTCGTGGAGGCGATCGCGGTTGCGCACGAGTACGGCGCATGGGTGCACGTGGACGGCGCGTTCGGGCTCTTCGCCGGCGCCAGTCCGGCATACCGCCACCTTGTCGACGGCTACGAGGCAGCTGACTCCTGGGCGACCGATGCGCACAAGACGCTCAACGTGCCGTACGACTGTGGGTTGGCGATCGTGCGCGACCCGGCCGTCCTGCGGGCGGCGATGTCGATGCACGGTGACTACCTGATCCACGACGATGCCGGCGACCCGTTCGAGAAGGTCCCTGAACTGTCTCGCCGAGCGCGCGCGTTCCCCGTGTGGGCAGTGCTGCGGTCGCTGGGTCGCAGCGGGGTGGCCGAGCTGGTGGAGGGTCTGGCCGGTCATGCTCGGACGTTCGCCGACGGAATCGCGGCCATCGACGGTGCCGAGGTCCTCAACGACGTGGTCTTCACGCAGGTGTGCGCTGTCTTCGGCGACGATGCCCGCACACGGGAGGTGGTTCGTCGGATGTTGGCGGACGGCACCGCGTGGACCAGTGGCTCGGTCTGGCACGACCGGGCCGTGCTGCGCATCTCGGTCAGCAACTGGTCCACGACCGACGGCGACGTTGACCGCACGCTCGACGCACTTCGCGCCGCCGCAGCAGGGTGACAACCCCCCGAATGGAGCCCCCGTGCGCACCACCGCTCGCGCCCTCGTCACCACCGTGCCCTGGCCGGACGTAGTTGCCCGGCTCTTGCGGAAGCGTTTCATCCGCAACTCCTTCTAGCCTGCCGTCATGACAAGTCACTGGACCTTGGGTTGCGATGCCAACGATCCACACCTGCTGGCCGCCTTCTGGGCAGCAGCGCTGGGCTACGTGCCTGAGCCGGGGTACGAAGACCCCGATGGAGCATCGATCATCGACCCCGAAGGCAAGGGTCCGGCGATCGGATGGCTCCGCGTGCCAGAGACGAAGACGGCCAAGAACCGGCTCCACATCGACATCCGTGTTGCCGGCGACGAGGCATGGGACATGGCCGCCCGAGAAGAGCTGATCCGGGACAAGGTGCCCGAGCTTGTTGCTCTCGGCGCCACCGTCGTCCGCGAGGAGCACTACGGGACAGTCCTTGGACACGTCGTCATGTTGGACCCGGAAGGCAACGAGTTCTGCGTCGCGTGACGGGTCTAGACGTCTGAGCGCGAGAGCACGGGCGGCGGCGCGCCGGTGAGTCTGACACCGGCGATGGTGCGTCGAGTGAGTGCACACGCAGCCACCAGTACGGCGAGGGCGAAGCAGGCCAGCTCGACGCGTCCAGCGCCGAAGGCGACGACGAGGGGACCCACCGCCACCAGCCCGATCGGAGTGGCGACGAACGAGAAGAACCCGTCGATCGCCATGATCCGCGACAGCATCGCTTCGGGCACCTTCTCCTGCACCAACAGGTTCCAGGACAGGTCCAGCAGACTCAGCGCGGTGCCGGCGACAACGAAGGAGACGGAGAGAGCCCAGAGGTTCACCTCGGTGCCGAGCACGAGCATCGGGACGCAGTAGACGACGAAGGCGACCATGATCACCTTCATCGGCGCGGTCACCTTCACCTTGGCCAGGAAGAACGCGGCGATGAACACTCCCAACGCCTGCCCGGACGTGGCTATGCCCCAACCCTGGCTGCCGATCGTGTCGTCGGCGATCACCGGACCGAGGACGTTGATCGCGCCGCTGACCAGGGCGTTGAAGACCAGCGCGGCTGACGCAGCCGGAATCACCCAGCCCAGCTGACGCGCGAACGCCCAACCCGCGACGAAGTCTCCGATGACGCTTGCCTTGGCCTGGCTGCGATCACCCGCCGGCAGGCGTACCAACAACAGCAGCGCTGCAGCCAGCAGGTATGTCGAAGCGTCGATCGCCAGCGCCCACCCCGGGCCGACCGTCGCGACCAGGATCCCGGAGATCGCTGGACCCAGGATGCCGACAGCACTGGTGGCTTGACCGATGAGCAGGTACGCCGACTGACGCTCCTCGACCGGCAGCAGGATCGGGACCATCCCGAGGAACGCGGGGTAGCTCACGGCGAACACGGTGCCGGCCACCGCCTGGAGGACGATGAGGTGCCAGATCTCGGCCTGCCCGCTGATGACGAGACCCGCCGTGAGCGCCTGAGCAATGCCTTGGACGAGGTTGCACCCGCGCAGCACCACGGCCCGGGGCAGCCGGTCGGCGATCGCTCCACCGAGGAGCATGAACACCACCATCGGCACGCTCGACGCGGCCAGCACCCAGCCGAGAGCCGATGCAGAATCGTCGATGTCGAGTACGGCGAATGCCAGCGCCACACCGGCCATCGACGAGCCGACTCGGTTCACGACCTGGCCGATGAAGAAGTAGCGGAAGGCCGGTGTCGCGAGCGGCGACAGTCGGCTGTTACTCACCGGGAGAGTGAAGCGGCAAACCCAGCGGTAGACAAGTCAGTTGTGACCGATCCTCGACGTCCGCTCAAGCCGTCAGGAGTCCGATACCCAGCGTCGTGAGGCTGACGGCCAGCAGTGCTGCGCCTGCAAGCACGAGGACGATCAGTGGGTCGGGCTCGGTGCGCCCGCGGCCCATGGAGGAGAAGAAGAATCCGACGGGCATCAGGAGCGCCGAAGCCGCAACACCGCTGCGTGCCAGCCACTCCCGGGCACCAGCAAGGTCGGTCATGTCCATGAAGAGCTGGCACACCAGCGCCAGGACGAGCAGCACCCCGGCGTGGGCGTGACCGGCGCGCGCGAACTTCTCCTGGAACGGCGTCACCTGGTCTCGGCCGCGGACGATCTTGAGCAAGTAGAGACCGCCGGTCTCGACCGTCACCAGAGCGAGGAAGAAGCGTCTCCTTCACGACCAACGGAGACCGCGCCCTGTGCCTGACGTTTCGCGAGCCGGTGGTGGCGCTCGACCCGACCGGCACCCTCCGTCACCCCGGCGCGACCCCCGCCGTAACGGATCCAGAGGGGCTCGCCGCGGCCATCGACCTGCCGCTGTAGGTCCTCAGTTCGGCTAAGTCTTGTCGCGCCAGAAGAGACTCACCTCACGGGAAGCTCGATGGTCGCGCGACGCACGGTCGTGCCGTCTGCTCCCGTGATGGCGAGCACGACGGTGTGTGTCCTGCCGCGCGAGAGGGCGGCACTGCGCAACCGGGCCAGGAACGGTCGGTCCTTGTCGGCGCCGCCGAGGCGGAAGCAGGTCGTGGTCCCACGAACGCCCTCGACACGCAGAGTCGCGCGACACTCGGACCCGATCGCAACGGCTCGAGCTCGCGTGATCATGCGGTCGTTGACATCGGTCAGCGCGATGAGCACCGGGATCGTCGCCGCACCTCGGGCGCCACCGGGACGCTGGCGGGCGGCAGCGAGAGACCACTCGAATCCACGGATGCCGTATCCGATCTTCACGATCCCCGGGACGGTGCTCACCTCGTAGTCAGGGATGGTCGCCCCGGAACAGCTGACGCGATACGTCCCGGCCGGGCTCGTGGCGAGGGCCTCGGTGACGCACGTGGCGGGCTCGAGCAGGTCGCTGGTGCCGTCGCCGTTGACGAAGCCCGAGTAGGTGGGGACCAGGGCCGTCGTCACACCGATGCGCCGCTTGATGGAGGGAGCGGTGACGACCAGCGGGGCCTTGGCGATCGCGAAGGAGCGCGTGACGGACGGTGCCGGCGCGTAGTCAGCGGTGCCCTCCTGCGTGGCGGACACGGTGCAGGTGCCGGCGCCCAGCAGTCGCACAGTGGTGCCGACGAGATCGCAGGCACCGGTCGCGGTGGCACCGACCGGTCGGCCCGATGCACCTCCGGTCGCCGACAGCGGCACGGACGGGTCGCCGTACGTCCGGTCGCGCAACGCACCGAGGTCGATGACCTGCTTCGCCTGTGCGACGTCGATGGAGACCGTTCGGGAGCTGGGCAGGAAGCGGGCTTCCGAGGCCCGGTCGGGCTCGAAGAGGGCGGTGATCGTCTGCCCGGCACCTGCGTGGAGCAGAGCGCCGTCGGCATTCGTCGCTCCGTCAGCGAGGACGTAGGAAATGGTGCCCGTCGCTCCGGGGGTGCTGATGATCGCGTCGAGCTGGTCGGCGCCGAGGGGCGTGCCGAAGACGATCGGGTCGGGCGTCGCCCACGCGATCTCGGCCGTGCCCCGACCGGTGATCGTCACGTTGCGGACGACGGGGGTCGCTGCCTCGAAGTCGTCGGTCCCGTCCTGCGAGGCCGTGACGACACAGGCTCCGGCGCGGGTGATCGTGACGGTCGCGCCGCTCACCGAGCAGGCGCCGTCCGCGGCGAAGGTCACCGGCTGGCCGGAGTCGCCCCCCGTGGCGACGACGTCGAACGGCGCGTCGCCGTACGCGTGGTCATTCGGTGCTGTGAAGTCGATGACCTGGGCCGCCTTGGTGACCACCAGGGTCACCTCCTCGCTCGCCCCGAGGTAGTTGCCCGCCGTCGGTCCGGTGGCGTCGAACGTGGCACGCAGCGTGTGCTCACCGGCGCCCAGCACCACGCCGCGCGCGCGGCTGCCGTCGGCGAGGGTGTAGGTCAGGTCACCGTCGACGTCACGGACGGTCTCGACGGAGGCCGCGAGCTGCTCGTCGCCGAGCGGCGTGCCGTGGACGATCGCGGCGGGCGTCGGCCACCTGACGACCGGCAGTGCCCGGTCGACGTGGACCATGGTCGAGAGGGCGATCGGCTTCCAGCGGTCGGCACTGGGGCCGGTGGGCTCCCAGCGTGCGGTGAGCAGGTGGTCGCCGGCATCCAGCAGCGCTCCTGCGGCCGGGGCGTCATTCCCCGCCGTGAAGGTGAGCTGCCCCACCGGGGCAGCAGCGGACGGATCGATGTCGGCGTCGACGACCGCGTCGAGCTGGTCGGGTCCGACCACCTCGCCGTAGGTCAGGTCGCCGGGGTGCGTCCACGTCAGCACGGGTGTGCCCTTGGCGACGGACACGGTACGGACGACCTGCGCCGCCTGGTGGTTGGCGGCGGCGGCCTGGTCGACCGTGATCTCGCAGGCACCAGCGCTGGTCGGGGTGACGGTGCGACCGGCGACCGTGCAGGGGCCCGATGTGGTGACGGTGATGTCACCCGGGCCGTCGCTCGTGGGGTCGACCACGAACGGGGCGTCGCCGTAGGTCCGGTCGGCGATGGTCGGTACGTCGAGGTGCTGGGGCGCGCGGAGGACGTCGAGCTTCTGCGACGCGGTGGCCGTGGTGTAGCGGGAGGCGTCGGCGGGCGTGAAGACGACATCCAGGACCTGCCCGAGACCGGCACCGGGCTTCGTCGAACCGTCGACCGGGTCGCCGTTGAGGCGGTAGGCCCACGTGCCGGGCACAGTGGTGCTCGCGTCGAGGAGGGCGGCCAGCGTGGCGCCGTACGTCATCTCCTCGCCAGGGTTCCAGGAGACCACCGGGGTGCGGCGGTCGACCGTAACGGAGCGCTGGGCGACCGGCGCGGCGAGGTAGGTCGCTGTCTGTGCCTGGCCGGCTTCCAGCACGCACGTGCCCGCCTGCGTGACCGTGACGGTCGCGGCGCCGGCGGGGCCGTTGCCGTGGTCGACCACCGTGCACGTGCTGTCCGCGGTGGCGCCGATGCTGACGTCGCCGCCGTCCGCGGTGCCGGCGGCGGTGACCTCGAACGGGTCGGCGTCGACGAGCACGTCGGTCGGCGTCGACCCGAAGGAGACGCTCTGCGGGATGCGCACGACGTCGACGGTGCGTTCCACCGTGACCGAGTTGTAGGCGTTGGCGGCCTGCCCGGTCGGGGTGTACGTCGCACGGAGCACTTGATTGACCCCGGCCGCCAGCTCACTCGCCGAGAGCAGGGCGTTGCCGGCGCCGTCGGAGTAGCTGATGGTGCCGGCTGCGTCGGCAGGCGCCACGGTGGCGCCGAGGACCGTGCCCAGCCGCCGACCGGCCACGATCTCGCTTGGCGGATTCCACGCGATGGTGGGGTTGGCCTTGTACACGGTGACCGGGAAGCTCGCCGTTCCGGTCTTGCCGCCAGCGTTCGTGGCCGAGCAGGTGACGGTGGTGGCACCCGGGGGGAAGGTGGTGCCGGACTGGGGGCTGCAGGTAGCGCCGTAGGTGCCATAGACGGCGTCAGAGCCGTATGCCGAGTAGGTCGCTGGTGCGCCGTTCACGCTGGTGGCCGTGGTGTTGATCGGTCCCGACGTGTAAACCGTGGGGGTGGGCGCCGCCATGTTCACGTTCCACGTCATGCTCATCAAGCCGCCCGTGCTGAGGGTGAACCCCACCACGATCTGATAGGTGCCCCCAAGGGGGATCACCCTGTTGACGATGTTGCAGTTGCCGGTGGTGAAGTTTCCGCCGAAAGCCCTGGTGAAGTTGTTGCCCTCGGGGAAGTTGGCGTAGCAGCCGGTGATCCGGGCGCCGAGGAAGGTGTTGGCCGTCCCACTCCAGGCGAATGAGACCTGCTGGCCGACCGTGGCCGTCGCGGGCGGGGCCGTCGTCCACGCGATGGTCTGGATCGCGAACGCCGGCGTGCTGGGCACGACAACCAGCGCAGCGGCCGCCAACAACGAGGCGAACCCGCCCACGGCGCGGCGGAGGAAGCGGGACCGAGGACGGGCCGTGATCAGCATCCCTGCACGCTAGGTCGCCCCCGGTGCGAGCGTGGTCGAACGAGCGGGGCGTGGCCGTTCGGTGCCGGACTGTGTACATCGCAACATCCGTGAACGCTTGCCGGGTCGCCCGAACCGTGCCGACCGTCACGATCGCCCCGCACATCACCCGGGCGTCACGGATAGTGGACCGCGAGCTCGGAGGCGAAGCTTCGAGTGTGGTGCAAGCGATGGTCGAGACGGCCGTGCTGACGGCGTACGACTCCGCGGGCAACGTGTTGTCGTCGGCCGCGCTGCGCGACTGACCGCAGAGCAGGTCGTCAGTCGGTCGGGATGCCCGCCGCCAGGGCGGCCGCGCGCAGGGTGCTCACGAACAGGGCTTCGCGGGCCTCGTCCGTCATCCAGTGGAACTGGCCGTAGGCGTCGAGGCAGGTGAATCCGTGCAGGGTGGCCCAAGCCTGCATCATGGCCTGGAAGCTCTCGGGCGGCACGAGGCCGCCCAGCTCCGGATGCTTCTCGGCGGCACAGGCGGCCATCTCGTCGGAGACCTCACGGACGAGCGGCTCCTGGAGCACGCCCAGCTCCGCGGCGCGGATGAAGAGCAGCGACAGCTGCCCCATCGCGTCCTTGGCGGCATCCGTGGTCGGCCCGTCCTCAGGGGCGACGTAACCGGGCACGGGCATCCCGAGGATCAGGGCGAACTGCTCGGGCTCGCGGCGCGCCCAGTTGCGGTACGCCGTCCCGACTGCGATCCAGCGACCACCGATGTCGTCGGGGTCGCGCTGCTCGCGGGCGTCGGCGACCTCGCGACCCAGCTCGCGGTAGGCCTCGGTGATCAGCTCGGTCAGCAACGCGTCGCGGTCGGCGAAGTAGCGGTACAGCGCCGGCGGGGTCATCCCCATCTCCTTGGCGATGTCGGTGAACCGGACGTCGACGGTGCCCTGCTTGCGCATCAAGCCGCGAGCGACGTCCTTGATCTCCTCCACGGTGGCCGCGCGTTGACGCTCGCGGCGGGTCGGGGCGTCGGTCACGGTGGTCTCCTCCCCGAGAGGGACTAGGCGGGCAGAACCAGAAGCGTTATGCATCTTCACATAGGTGACACCACTTGACAAGTGATTCAGCATAGTGTTCGTTATGGAACATCACGCTTCAGAAGGAGCATCACTCATGACCACCTTGTCCCCCGAGCGCCCGCTCGCCCCCACCCGTTCGTCCGCGCGGGTCGGCCCGCTCGGCCGCCTTGCTCGCCTCACCTTCCGCCATCGCGGCAAGACCGTGCTCGCCTGGCTGGCCGCCCTGGCCATCGCCGTCCTGCTGTCGATGTCGATGGGCGGTGACTTCAAGGCCGACTACTCCGCCCCGGGCTCCGACTCCCAGGAGGCGCAGACGCTCCTCGAGGACCGGTTCCCGTCCCAGGCGGGCGCAGTGGTCGACGTCGTCGTGCGGGTCGACGGCGGCGTACAGAACGAGCAGCAGGCGGTCCAGGACCTGCTTGCCGACCTCGGCTCGGTCGCCCACGTCGAGACGGTCAGCGATCCCTTCCAGGACCCCGCCGGCATCAGCCAGGACGGCACGACACTGGTGGCACAGCTGCGCCTCGATGTCGAGAACCCTGTGGACATGCCGCACAAGAACAGCGAGCAGCTGCTCGAGATCGCGGACGACGCCTCGAGCGCCGGCTTCGAGGTCGGCCTGGGCGGCGAGAGCACCGTGCAGGCCGAGCAGGGCGAGATCGGCTCCGAGGGCGTCGGCCTGGTCGCAGCAGCGATCATCCTGCTGATCATGTTCGGCTCGGTCGTCGCCGCCGGACTCCCGATCGTGGTGGCTGTCGCCGGACTGGCTGTGAGCAGCACGCTGACCGCCGTCGCCATCTCCTTCGTCGACGCACCTGACTGGTCGACCTCGCTCGCCACGATGATGGGCATCGGCATCGGCATCGACTACGCGCTGCTGATGGTCACCCGCTTCCGCGAGTGGCGCTCTGCCGGGCTCGACCCCGAAGCCGCCACGGTCGCCACCCTCGACACCGCCGGCCGCTCGGTGATGGTGGCGGGCACCACGGTGGTGATCAGCATGCTCGGCCTGTTCGCCATGGGCCTGTCGTTCATGCGCGGCGCCGCCGTCGTGACCATCCTCAGCGTGCTGGTCGTGATGCTCGCCAGCGTGACGCTGTTCCCAGCTCTCCTGGGCTACCTCGGCAAACACGTCGACCGGCTCCGCCTGCCGATCGGGCGAGGCCACACCGTCGTCGTCGCCGAAGGCGGTCACGTCGAGCCGTCGCGGGCCTGGATCGCCTGGAGCCGCTTCGTCGACCGCCACCGCATCGGGGCCGCGCTCGTCGGGGTCGCCGTCCTGCTGGCGCTCGCGTTCCCGTTCCTCGACGTCCGCTTCGGCTTCCCCGACGCCGGCAACAACCGCGAGGAGACCAGCAGCCGACAGGCCTACGACGACCTGGCCGACGGATTCGGCCCCGGCATGAACGGCGCGCTGGTCCTCGTGGCCGAGGTCCCGGACGGTACGGCGACCAGCACTCTCGACCAGATCTCGGCCGCCGTCGCCGAGACCGAGGGAGTGGCCGGCGTCGCGCCGGCGGGCCTCAACCCGGAAGGCGACACGGCCGTGATCACCGTCATCCCGACGACGGGCCCCCAGGACGCCGAGACCGTCGACCTGGTCACCACCTTGCGCGACGACGTCCTCCCCGCCGCGACCGACGGCACGGACGTGGCCGTCCATGTCGGCGGCGTCACCGCCGCCTCGATCGACAGCTCCGACAACATCGCGAAGCGACTCCCGCTGCTGATCGGTGGCGTGGTGCTGCTGTCGATGCTGCTCCTGGTGGCGTCGTTCCGCTCGGTCGCGGTCGCCGTGAAGGCGGCCGTGATGAACCTGTTGTCCGTCGCTGCGGCGTACGGCGTCGTGGCCCTCGTCCTCCAGGGCGGCTGGGCCGGCCAGCTGATCGGCATCGACACCCCCACGCCACTGCCGGCGTTCGTGCCGGTCCTGATGTTCGCGGTGCTCTTCGGGCTGTCCATGGACTACGAGGTCTTCCTCGTGAGCCGGATGCGCGAGGTCTGGCTGCGCACGCGCAGCAACGAGGAAGCCATCCTCGGCGGCCTCGCCGGCACCGGCCGGGTGATCACTGCCGCGGCAGCGATCATGGTGGCGGTGTTCGCGGCGTTCGTACCCTCGCCTGACGTGGTGCTCAAGGTGATCGGTGTCGGCATGGCCGCGGCGATCTTCATCGACGCGACGGTGGTTCGCCTGCTGCTCGTCCCCTCGGTGATGCACCTGCTCGGCAACGCCAACTGGTGGATGCCCGCGTGGCTCGGCCGGCTCCTCCCCGAGCTGCACGTCGAGGGGCACCCGGAGGACCACCTGCCGGCGAGGGAAGCCGCAACAGCCAGCGTCTAGGCAGGACGCGAGGGAGACGTCGAGCGCGGTCGACGTCTCCGGGCGGATCTCCGGAACC